>NZ_CP056199.1:1222179-1527724 GCF_013782625.1 Enterobacter sp. RHBSTW-00994
CGGTCGAACCCATTGCAACCAGGGCTACGTCCTGCCCCGCACGCAGCACATCAATGTTGCCAGGTGCAAAACGATAGGTTTCGTCATGCAGTTCCGGCAGGGCTTTGCCGTCAAGACGAATATAAACAGGGCCGATATGGGCAAGGGCGTAGTCGATGATCTGGCGGCATTCTGCCGGGCTGGACGGTGCATAAATTTCGATGTTGCCAAAGCCGCGCATGATGGCGATATCGTCAATACTGTGGTGTGTACTGGCGAGCGGGCCGTAGCTCGCTCCGGCGTTCAGGCCAAAGAGCTTGACGTTGGTGTTGTTGTAGCAGATATCGACTTTAATCTGCTCATTGGCGCGTGAAATCAAAAAGGGGGCGGCATTACAGGTGACAGCCACTTTGCCGCCGATTGCCAGCCCGGCGGCCGCGCCAACCAGCGTTTGCTCGGCGATCCCAACGTTTACCAGTCTGCCTGGGAAGCGCGTAATAAACGGCGAGATTTTGGCTGTGGAGGTGGAGTCTGCTACCACCGGAACCAGATCCACGCCTCTGTCGACTGCATCAATAAAGGCATCCACCATCACGGTAGCGAGATGTTCACTATTATTCATCTTTCAGTTCCTCCAGTGCCAGTTCAACTTCTTCGCCTTTAGGCACGCGGTGATGCCACTCCGGGCGACCCTGAATAAAGGAGATCCCCGCGCCTTTGGTGGTGTGGGCAATCACCACATGCGGTTTGCCGTTTGGCTGTAAGCCTTCCAGCGTGGCGACCACATCAGCCATGTCATTGCCCCGGCATTCAGTGACATCCATACCAAATGCACACCATTTCTCATCCAGCGGATCGGTATTGAGGATCTCTTTTGTGGAGCCCGCGAGCTGTAGGTTGTTTTTGTCGTTGATGATGACCAGGTTATCCAACTGATAGTGGGCGGCAACCAGCGCGGCCTCCCAGTTACTGCCTTCTGCCAGCTCACCATCGCCAGTGACTACAAAGACGCGGCGTTTGCTGTTATTGCGTTTCGCCGCCAGCGCAATTCCGACCGCCACCGGCAGGCCGTGACCAAGCGCACCGGTATTCAGTTCAATACCCGGTGTTTTGTGTTTCACCGGATGTCCCGGCAGGTGAGAATCGGCGTGTTGATAGGTGGCAAGCCAGTCCAGTGGGATAAAACCGGCTTCTGCGAGGACGCAGTAATAGCCGCCAACGGCATGACCTTTGGACTGGATATAGATATCGCGTTCCTCGCTGTCTTTCAGCTGTGGCGAGCAGTGGAGAATGCGGAAGTAAAGTGCCGTGAGCAGTTCGACCTGAGAGAGATCGGCCCCTGTATGGCCGCCTGCGGGGCTTTCAGCATTCAGCACGATGATCCGACGGCGAATCGAGCGGGCTTTCTTTTCGAGCTCTGCGATGGAGAGCGAAAATGGATTCATAAAACACCTCCTGAATTTATAGTCTGTAATGAATAATTATTCCAGCAAGGCAGTAAATGACCCATCATGAATGGTTTCTTTTACGTGATTGAATATATATTCAATGCTGATTTATTATTCATAATGATAAGATATGCCCGGATTCAGGGTTTGTCTATGGCCGGATCGGGCTGTTTGCAAAAAAAGCGAAAACGATCACATTCGGATCTGTTTGCGGGGATAACGGCAGCTTGTTATCTATTCATCAATGAATAAAAATACAGGGACGAAATCAGGGGGAATGCCATGTCGAAGCAGGATGAACAACGGTTGCTGGTGAAGATTGCCACGCTTTACTACAGCGAGAATAAAAAACAGTCCGAGATTGCCTCACTGCTGCATCTCTCGCAATCGTTCGTTTCGCGTGCGTTGACGCGTTGCCAGAAAGAGGGGCTGGTTAAAATCACCGTTGTCCAGCCGACCAATATTTTTGTGTCGCTGGAAAAAGCGCTGGAAGAGCAGTACGGGATCCGCCAGGCGATTGTGGTGGATGTCGGGGATAACCCGACCAATGCTCAGGTGAAACATGCCATCGGCAGCGCGGCGGCACATTATGTTGAAACGCGTCTGCGGCCAGAAGACCTGGTGGGGATCTCCTCCTGGAGTAGCACCATTCGTTGCATGGTGGATGAGATGCATCCGCAGAACATTCGCGCGGCCGGGGTGATCCAGTTGCTGGGCGGGGTAGGGCCAAATGGCAACGTCCAGGCGACCATCCTGACCCAACAGTTGGCTGCGCATCTTGATTGCCCGGCGTGGCTGTTGCCGTCACAAAGTATTGAACACTCGGTGGAAGAACGCGCCAGGCTGGTGGGCAGCCCGGACGTCGCGGCAGTGGTCAGCAAGTTTGCTGAAGTCAATGTCGCCATTGTCGGGATTGGCGAACTTGAACCGTCGCAACTGCTGAAAAACTCCGGCAACTATTACAACGAAAACATGCTGAAACTGCTGTCTGAGCGCGGGGCGGTAGGCGATATCTGCCTGCATTACTACGATGCGCAGGGCAAGCAGGTGCTGAGTCATGACGAGGACCCGGTTATTGGCATGGAACTGTCTCAAATCCGCGCCTGCCCGCAAGTGATTGCGCTCGCAGGGGGGCCTGAGAAGTGCAATGCCATTCGCGGCGCGCTGGAAGGGGATTACATCGACGTGTTGATCACCGATTACCCGACAGCGCGGAGTTTGCTGAAAGCGTAGCAAACGTAAAGGGCCGGACATGCCGGGGGCGACCAGGCTTAACCCGGCTGTTCGGGGGCGCGCGCGAAAAAGCAGAGCCCTCCCGGTAACTCCACAAACTTCTCCACGATAATATAAAGCACAACGTTTTATGCTTTACGGACCGTTTCTCTAATTAGCATGCCGCTGGACATCATTACATTCGTACCTTCGTCCTGAATATCATTAGGTTGTGAAAAAGTTGATGACAGTTGGCACTCCTGTAATACAGCATCAAACTCACGCAGTACTCTATCAAGATCAAGATATTGCCTGCTTTGGACAATAAATACATCTTCTTCCTCAGCATCGTTTAAATTTTTAATAAATACGATAAATGCATCGCTGATGGTTTTATACTCACCATCAAAATGATATGAATTGATGTTGTTTTCGAGTCGTTCAATCATGAATTTTGCTGACCATTGCGTTCTTTCTTTATATTTTTCAATAATCTCATTCACGAGTAAGAACAACCCAAGGCTGGCCCTAAGTCGTACTTCCAGGTTGAAGTATTTTGATGGCAAAGCAATTTCCAGGTTCTCTGTCTGCGATACAGATTTCCATTCCCATTTTTCCTCAGTATATGTCTCTGTATTAATGGCATGGAACTGGTCCAGGCTTTCAGCAATTTTAAGTAGCTTGCAAACGGCTTCATCAATGATGATTTCCTGAAATCCTTCGTCATTTTCACCTGGTGGATCATATGCTACTACTTTCAATCGACTGCCGGCATCGATACTGGTGTGTGTACATACCTGTGTTATGACAGATTGTGGCTGTTTAGGATCAGATGACCATCCGAGATGAGTGATTAGCCCCAGTTGTAGTAATCCTTCCTGAATTCTTTTGTTACGTCCTCTATCCGTTCCACCTTTACTTTCGAAAACATGCCATTTTCCGCTATCCGATTCAACGAGATAGTCTGGTGATTTTTTGCTGGTTAAGAGGTTTGTTTTTATTGAGGATGATATTCCTTTCGTATAAATACTGGTGTGCAACATCACCTTTACCTTTTCCCCTGCGGCGTCTAACCAATATTTTGCGGCTATAAAACTACCTATACCGCCGGCGATAAATGAAATTGCCACTTTCTCGGAAGGCTCGATTTTTGAATAGAAATCGCAGGTTACATAGGCATCATTTTTATCAACACGGATACATGATACCGCCATCAATAATCGCTTAATCAAGTAAGCGGAAAGTTCTTTTGACTCAGTAGAGCTTAAAAGAAGATGAGAGGACCACATTTTTCTACGACCGTAACCACATTCAAGTGCTGCACGTACGATTTGAGGAAGAGGTAACGCAGGATAGCGTGTCAAAAGGTTTTTATTAGGACCTTTGCCAAAATTTACGCTTGTCGTTTTTGTAAATGAGGTTTTTAGAAAATCTGCAGGTTTGGTTTTATCGTAAACTAGTTTTTTGGGATCTTTTTTATCTTTAACCAGTTTAGGCCTTGGTCTTGTCCCAGGTATTTTAGGAACATAAAACTCGAATATATTGCCTTTGCTCGTTTTTGAGACTGGTTTTGACCTGGAACTTCTGCCGGATTGGGTTTTTGTCACAATAACATCCTTTTTAGAAGACGCATGCTGAATTAAAAATGAGTATCAGAAATTGTCGGGCCGGCGAGATATCCCCCGGTTGCTTGACGTCATCACAATGAGAGTAAACTCATTTTCGTTAGCATCCATCATTATAGTGCTATGATATGACTACTGAAATTAGTAGGCGTTTCTCAGACGTTCCAGTAGCCATTCACTATATTGGATTGTGGTTACCCATTAATAACACAGGAATTTATCACCAGCTTATCCCCGTTATATGTACATCCCTCTCGGGTGCGGTATTTATCAGGATGCTCGCAGCCATAAGTGGTTGTGCCATCGCTGTTTTGCGTTGAACTGAAAATACCTTTAATTACATTCTTACAGCACTGTTTAAACCTGGACGGCGTGGCATAGGTGCATTTTTCCTGATTGCTGGAGAACGATTGCATGCCGCTTTTAACGGCTCCCATCATTTCCGGGTTATCCGACATACTGACGGCAGAGTCTGCCAGGCTGTTATTCACCGCCTGCGCAACATTGCCCCCTGATGCGCTTGCGACACCAGCACTGACGACCGCTCCCGTCACCGTGTTCACCAGATCCTGCGTCTGGTCACGCTGTTGTGCTTCAAATTCGGCGTTACTTTTTGCCAGCGCAGCATCTGCCTGGGCGCTTTCAGCATCGGATTTTAAGAAGCCCTGATACTGTTTTTTGACGCCTTCGTAGTAGGCAGCCAACACAGGTTCACCGGCTTTCCGGTAAGCCTCTGAAAGGAATGCACCGCGTTTATAGCCTGCCAGGTTGGCATCGCCGCCAGCGGAAGACTCAACGCCTGGCCCGGCGATATTTCTTGCCCGCGCTTCTGCTTCAACATGCTCGATAGTGGCCTGACGCGTAGTCAGTGTCTGTGCCAGCTTTTTGTCACCTAATGACTGGGCGAGCTTGATCGGTCTGTCGAAACGTAGTGGAAATTTAGGATTATCAATCAGCGCCATGTAGTTATTCATCAGGCTCTTGTCACGCGTGCCCACATCATAGATGGCATCCAGCACATCGACATTGCTTTTGCTGTCTGAGATCGGTAGCGCCTGGTTGATGTAATCCTGCGCTTTTGCTGGATTCAGGCGTGCCATGCTGATGTTGTAATACATCGTTGCGGGTCTTTGTAAATAAGGGTTGGCATTTTTAAAGGCCATCAGTTTTGCAAAGGCATCCGCCGCTGGCTGGTACTGCTGGAGGGAGTAATAACTCAGCCCGGCATAGTAGTAGGCATCTTTTGCATCCGTGGTCATCATCCCGTCTTTAATCGGACAGGAAGCCAAAACCGTGTTGGAGGTATTAATCGCGCTCTGATACTGCTTGTTATTGATCGCAATGTTGGCGTCATAGAGCAATTGAGAGCAGTGCGACTCTGCGGAGGTGTCGCTACCAGAAGAGAGGTTACTGCAACCAGATAAAAGATGTGTGAGTGCAAATACGGCGATGGCAAAGGGCAGTCGTGTGAGAGAACGCTTCATATAACCTCTCGATTATTCAGTGAGTTATTTTTTGTAACGTGACGATGGCTGTCGTACTACACATGACGGTGAAATTAAATGAAACATTTAATTTACATAATAATACAAATAATCACGGTAACGTATTTTTTCACTGCGTTCTCAGCCGAAGGGTTAGCCATGCTAACCCTTTTGTGGCCGGGCTATTTTCCTTCCATCACCGCCTTTTGCGCCACGACGGCGGCTTTCTGCTGCATGCGGTTTTGCATCTGGTCGATAATCACTGCGACGATAATCACGATGCCTTTAATCACCATTTGCCAGAATTCGCTGACCCCCATCATCACCAGTCCATCGGCCAAAAAACCGATAACAAATGCGCCAATCAGCGTGCCGAGAATGGTTCCGCGCCCGCCTGCCAACGATGTTCCGCCGAGTACCACGGCGGCAATCGCGTTCATCTCAAACGCCGTTCCGTTTGCTGGATGGCTGGCTAACAGTTGAGCGGAAACCACAATCCCGGCGATAGCGGCGCAGAAGCCGGACAAGGTATAGACCAGCACCTTGACCTGTTTGACTTTTACACCCGAAAGTTCTGCTGCGCGTTCGTTATCACCAATGGCGTAGACGTGGCGACCAAAGGGCAGGCGGCGGGCGATATAGGCGATGACCACGGCAAGCACAATCATCAGCCAGATGGCCCACGGAATACCGAGCAGCGTGCCAGCTCCAATCTCATCGAAGCCCGTGTTGCCCAGTTGCGGGTTACCGGAAAGGCCGGGGAAGGTTTGTCCATCGGAGGTCAGCATGGCTGTACCACGCAGAACATACATCGTTCCCAGCGTGCAGATGAACGGGGCAACGTTATAGCGGGTTATGATCCAGCCGTTGACCGCACCGATTAACGCGCCGATGAGTAACACGACAGGGACAATTACCCAGACGCTGGGGAAAATGGCGATGCCGAACATTGGCAGCACGATGCCTTTGGTGATAAGCCACCCTGCAACCATGCCGCACAGTCCAAGCGTTGCGCCAATCGACAGGTCAATCCCGGCGGTGATGATCACAAAGGTGATCCCCAGCGCCAGAAAAGCATTAATGGCGATGTGCTTGATCATGATCACCAGACTGCCCGCCGAGAGGAAACCCGGCACGGTGATCGTAAAGAAACCCACAATGATGAACAGCGCAATAAACGTGCGCATTTTCAACAGAAGTAGCAGGATATTTTCCCGGGAAAGCGCCACCCCTTTTTGCGGTGTGAGCGCGACAGACTGTGTCGTTTTCATATCAGAACCCCTGAGCACTTGCCGTTACCAGTGCCGATTCTTCGGCCCGATCGCGAACGATATCCGCGGTCAGTTTGCCGCCAGACATCACCAGAATGCGGTCAGATACCGCCATAATTTCTTTCAAATCGGAGGTGGAAAAAACTATTGCGATGCCCCGGTTTGAAAGTTCCACCATCATGCGAAACACATCCGCTTTCGCCCCCACATCAATGCCGCGCGTGGGTTCATCGAGGAACAGGACTTTAGGATCGGTGAGCAACGAGCGGCCAATCACCACCTTTTGCTGGTTGCCGCCGCTCAGCGCCTGAATTTCGACCTCGGGCGAGGAGACCTTGATCGACAGATTGCCGATGGTAGTGGCGACCACGGCATGCTCCTGTTTTTGCGAGATGGTCAAACCGCGCTGTAACCGTCGCCACAGGCTGGCGATGGTCAGATTGCTGGCGACCGATGAGCCGGGAAAAATCCCGGTTCGTTTCCTGTCTTCCGGAACCAGGCTCATGCCCATGCGGATACGGTCGGCGGTGGCGAGCCGTTGCGGAACGGGTTTGCTGTCCAGCCACAGTTTGCCCAGATAATTACGCTGCGTACCCAACATGCATTCGAAAAGCTCAGTTCGCCCCGCACCCATCAGGCCGTAAATCCCGACAATCTCCCCGGCGCGCACGTTAAAACTGACATCATTGACCACTGAGTTACCCGCAGCATTAACGCAGGTAATGTGTTCAGCTTCGAGCACCGGAGTGCCAAACGTCCGCCCTGGCGAGAGGAAGTTGTTGACCGGGTCGCTGCCGAGCATCTCGCGTACAATCCACGGCACATCGATATCGTTTACCTGCGCCTCAGACTGAAATTTGCCGTCACGTAAAATGGTGATCACATCGCCAATGGCCATTAACTCTTCCAGACGGTGCGAGATATAGATGATGGATACCCCCTGGCGGGTCAGCTCGCGGATCACACGAAACAGAATATCCACCTCCGTTTTGCTCAGGGCCGATGTCGGTTCATCCAGGATCAGGATGTCAGCATCTTCCGCCAGCGCTTTGGCAATCTCGATAAGCTGCTGCTGTCCGACTTTAAGATTGCCGACCAGTTCGCGTGGTGAAATGGGCTGATCGAGCCTTTTCAGCAAGGTGGCGGCGTGTGCTTCCTGCTCACTTTCGTTAATCGGCATCACGCCTTTCTGCCGTTCTCGCCCGAGAAAGATGTTTTCCGCCACGTTCAGATTTTCGAACAGGTTTAGCTCCTGATGCACCATGCCAATACCCTGCGCTGCCGCGTCGCGGGTATTGGTAAAATGGACCTGTTTTCCGTTAAGCCACATTTCGCCCAGGCTGGGTTGCTGAACACCCGCCAGGATTTTCATCAGCGTGGATTTTCCGGCCCCGTTTTCGCCAATGATAACGTTCACTTTGCCGCGCCAGACGCGGTAGTCGACGTTATCCAGTGCCACAGTGCCAGGAAACAGCATCGATATGCCGCGTGTGCGCAGGATGATGTCGTCAGTCGGGATGTCGTTCATCATGGCGTCTCCTGTTTCAGTTCCAGCGCGGTGGCCTCTTCGGCTTTACCGGCGGTGATCGTCGTGGCGAAGACGATACTGGCTGTTTTGCCGTTCCAGCTGTCGTCCACTTTCGGCAGGTACGTCACTGCTTCGCGGTTAAAGGCGCGAGAGAGCTGGGCAAACTGAACCTGGTTGGTGAACTCCTCGAAGCGGAATCCTGCCGCATCGCGAATGGCATTGCCGCGCATCACCGGGCCACTCTGGATCGACAACGGCTGGCCGTTGACCGTCATTACCACTTTTTGCTCGCGTGCGTTGCTGCTATCTACCCGCTCAATTTTGCCGGTAAGCCGGACAAACACACTTTGCGGTGTGGCGGAGGGGATTTTGAGTTGTGCTGCCAGCGTACTGGCATCCAGTGCGTGCTGACTGGCAGTATTCAGTACCCTTGATTGCCAGGTTTGTTGCGCGATCTGCTGAGGGGTCTGGTTGTCAAAACTGGCTTTTGCGTTCGGATCGGCAGGCATCATCGGCTTGCCGTCCGCGTCCAGATCCACCACTGTGCAGGCCGTCAGCAACAGGGCGGCGCACCCTGTAAGTGCTGCGCCCCATTGTTTTAACCACATAGCGCCTCCGCTTATTTGCTGAGGTTGAACATATTCAGTTTGCTGGCGTTGCTGTCATCAATCAGCACGCAATCCATCAACTGCTTCTCTTCTTTCTGCGCTTTGCCGTTTTTCAGGTAGTAGTCGGCTTGCTCAACCGCCATCTGGGCCTGTTGCCAGCCAGGTTGCAGCACGGTGGCTTTGATATTGCTGTTTTTGATAATGGAGTCGCGGGTGTAGTCGCTGCCGTCAAAACCAACGACGATAACGTTATTTTTCCCGGCGGCTTTCAGTGCGGCTTCAGCACCCAGCGCCATGGTGTCATTGCCGGAAATCACGCCCACGATGTCCGGATTGGTTTGCAGAATAGCTTCCATTCGGGTGAAGGCTTCGGTCTGGCTCCAGTTCGCCGTTTGCTGTGCGACCATTTTCATGTCCGTATAATCGTCCAGAACGTCATGATAACCCTGAGAGCGGACGTGGGCGTTGGTGTCTGACTGGCGTCCCAACAGCTCAACGTATTTCCCTTTCCCGTTCAGCAGTTTGGCGAACTTCTCTGCGCCCAGTTGCGCGCCCTGATAGTTATTGGAAACGATCTGCGCGACAGCCACGCCCGTTTTATTGATTTCACGGTCGATAAGGAAAGCCGGTACGCCAGCTGCTTTGGCTTTTTCCAACGGACCGACGGTCGCGTCCGCTCCGGCGTTGTCCAGGATAATGGCTTTGGCCTTGCGGGCTATTGCCGTTTCAATCAGTTGGTTTTGCTTGTTCACATCATCATCATGCGACGCCACCAATACGGTGTAGCCCAGCTCTTTGGCTTTGGCCGCCGCGCCGTCGGCTTCTGCCTTGAAGAACGGGTTGTCGTGGGATGGGGTAATTATCGCGATAAGGCCATTGTCAGCAGCAAACAACGAACCGGAAGCGGTAATCATCGAAGCAAGAAGGGCGGATTTTACAAAGGTCATGTTCATTCTTTTTCTCCACATTGAATATTTATTCAATAATGATTTATTATTCAATTTAACGATAAAGCCGCCTTCCCGAACTGTCTACGGTTTAGGCAGCTAATTTCTTAAAAGGAGAAAAGGATCACGATCCTGATGAAGTCAGATGCGGCAAAGAAGTGTCACGATAGTGGCGTCAAAACGACACCATGAGAGAGTAATGTTTTGATTTTTTTTAATATTATTCAATGTATGGTTGAGTTCGAGGGTCAATGTGGTGTCGTTGAGGGAAAGAACCCTGGCGCAATCAAAACCCATCAGCCTCTTCACCTGAGGGAAGAGCGCTTTAAACAGGCTTTCTTTGGCGCTGAAAGTAAGCGTTAACGCTAAAGCAAACGGGAAACCCGAGCGGGAAAGAATGGCGTCTTCCTGGGGATCTATTATGCCGCCTTTGATTTCCTGTGCGTCATTTTCGCTGAGGATCGCTTCGCAATCGATACCAATAAGCGCATTTTGGTGACGAATAGCTATCGCCATTGCCTGAGATCCACTGTGGGTGATACTCCCTGAAATTCCCTTTGACCAGAGCGGTTCCCCATTGGGTCCGATGCCTGGCAGGGTGCGATCGTGCAAGGCGCTAAGCGCATGTGCGGCGGCGATCCGTCCGGCAAGGTGTTCGGCTTTACGTTTACGCCCGGCGGGAGTGATCTGTGCGTGATGAGGGAGCCACAGAAGATCGGCATCGGTAAACGTTGTGAGATCGAAGGTGATACGATGGACGGTTTGGTCGGCAAGAGGGAATGTGGTGTGGGTAGTTTGCATTGCGATGTCCTGACCCCGATCCTCTTCCGGTGGGAGAGGGGGAAAACGGCAACCGGAGTTGCCGTTTTGTTTTTACCTTAGAAGTGCGTGTTCACGCTCATGTACCAGGTACGGCCCGGTTCATTGTAGGTGTACGCACCTGCGCCATACATATAAGCGCCGGTCGTGGTGTTCCCGGTGGTCTGGGCATTACCCGCACGCCACTGGCGTTTGTCGAAGACGTTATCCACGCCGCCAGTCAGACTGACGTTTTTGGTCACGTCCCAGGTCGCGCTCAGGCCAACGATGCTGTACGGGCTGACTTCATCTTTCTCAGATCCCGTAACTGGCTTACCTTTGTAGTTGTATTTCTTCGGCTGCTGCTTGCCGTACCAGGTGAAGGTCGACTGCAGTGACACATCCTGTTGTACCTGCCAGCTCAGGGTTGAGTTCAGCGTGTACTCCGGAATGATCGACAGACGGTCACCAGTCTCCTTGTTCTTGCTTTGCAGCATGTAGGTGATGTTGTTAGTCCAGTTAACGGTCTCAGTCACTGGAATGTTCAGTGTACCTTCCAGACCTTCTACAACGGCTTTAGGCACGTTTTCCCACTGGTAAATATCGGTTTTCACTTTACCCAGGGATGTATTGCCAATTGGCGCGTAGCCCGCTTCAATTTTGTCGCGGTAGTCGTTACGGAACCAGGTCACACCGGCCAGCCAGCCGTCACGTTTGAACTCCAGACCAATCTCTTTGTTGATACTGGTTTCGGCTTTCAGGTCATCGTTACCCATCATGTAGCAGCCGGTGTTGTCGGCGCTGGCGTAGCAGCCCTGACCTTTGCTGTACAGCAGGTAGTTCGGGTTAGTCTGGTACAGGCTCGGTGCTTTGTATGCACGCGCAATGCCCATCTTCAGCGTGAAGTCATCCCCCAGACCTTGTGAAAGGTTCAGGGACGGGCTCCAGTTGTTACCCACGATGGTGTGGTGATCGAAGCGCAGTGCCGGCGTCAGCATGGTGCTGTCGGTCAGCTCCATGTTGTTTTCAGCAAACAGAGAGAAGATTTCAGCCTGTGAATACGGGCTGCGATCGTCACTCATGCCAGGAATTGAACCGCCTTGCTGCGTCTGGGTATTGGAGGACATGTCCTTCATACGCTGCTGGTTCCATTCGGTTCCCAGCGTCAGGTTTTGATTAACCAGCAGTTCAAACGGCAGGCTAATTTCACTGTGTAAGGTGACGTCGGACAGATCGGAATCGGTGAACTTGTTGCTGTTGAACAGCCCTTCAAGACCGCCTGCCAGGCCTTCGCCCAGACGTGAATTGCGGGTGTGTTCGTACTGCGCCCAGGTGCTGGAGGTGATACCGTTATCCCAGCCGCCATTCCAGGTCAGGGAGTAGTTCTGGCGATAAAGACGGTTGGTCTCTTTGCCGTAGTACTTCTTCACCAGGCCGCTTGAGCTGTTGTCGTTGTTGGTGTTCTGGGTATCGCCTGCGTACAGGTTATTCTGGCGGCTATAACCGGCTTCCAGTTCCAGAGACTGCATGGGCGCAAAGTCCCAACGCACAACGCCGTTAACGTCTTTGTTTTCTACCCCTTCACGGCCCGCAGGCAGCGTGTCGGCGTACATGCCTGTACGTTCAGACTGGTGACCGTCGTTAATGTCACGCGCATCGGCCTGGGTTTTGTCCAGGTTTCCGTACAGACGGAAGCTGAAATCGCCACCCAATGGGCCATTCAGGCTGAAGTTGGTACGTTTGGTGGAGCCTTCGTCTTTATGTTCCGGCGCATTCAGGTAGGTGTTCCAGGAACCATGCCACTCGTTGCTCCCTTTTTTGGTGATGATGTTCACCACACCACCTGCTGCACCGTCACCGTAGCGTGCAGCTGCCGGGCCACGGATGACTTCAATGCGTTCGATCATCTCTGGCGGAACCCAGCCAGTATCGCCACGGGTATCGCGCTCGCCACGCCAGCCCAGACGGACAGAGTTACGGCTGGTTACCGGTTTACCGTCGATCAGAATCAGGGTGTTTTCCGGGCCCATACCGCGAATATCGATCTGGCGGTTGTTGCCGCGCTGGCCGCTGGTGGAGTTACCGGTCAGGTTAACGCCTGGCATCGTGCGGATGATTTCGGCGACGTCACGGGCGGGAGGATTTTTACGGATCTCATCGGCGGTGATGGTGGAAACCCCCGGCGCCTGCAGATTCTGCTCGGCCGCGGTGATCACCATAGTGTCTTCATGTGCAGCACTGCTGGCAGTCTTGTCTTCCGCCATGGCTGGCAGCGCAACGCCGTAGATCCCTAAGTTGACCAGCAAGGCCAGGGAGTGAATCTTCTTATTCATTGTACGTCCTGCTTTTCGTTGCCGCATCCTCCTGGCTCCATTCCCGAAGGGGAGAGGAGGCGGCATGTTGTCACCCGCATTTTGCGTAAGCAGCTCTGTCCTCGAGCGCACACAATGCATGGCATGGTTATTTTATGAGCGCGCTTCCCACAGCGCGGGCACTACGCTATTGCAAATGCAAATAGTTATCAATAATATTATCAATAAATTTTGTCTTGTAACAAAAAAAGACGTGTTAAACATGAGGTTATAAGGGTGACGGCGTTAACAACGGGAAGTGATGACTGGTGGCAGTCGAAAAAGGGTCCCGAATGGGTGCGTGAACAGGATACGTATCGCGTCACCTTCTGGTGGCGTGACCCGGCAGGCACTGCGAAGTCATCCAGCGTGAAACGGGTCTGGCTCTACATTACTGGCGTGACCGATCACCACCAGAATGCCCGCCCGCAGTCCCTTGAGCGTATTCCTGATACCGACGTCTGGCAGTGGCAGGGCGAATTCAGCCCGGAATGGCGCGGTAGCTACTGCTTTATCCCCTCTGAAAACGAACAGGATTTTGCCGAAGTGGTCTTTGACGGCGAACGGCCAGACCGCGTCGCGCTCCGCGAGGGCTGGCGTAAACTGCTGCCAGATGCGATTGCCGATCCGTTAAATCCACAGCACTGGCGGGGTGGGCGCGGTCATCCTGTCTCCGCACTGGAGATGCCCGAAGCTCCCCTTCAGCCAGGCTGGAACAAACCTGATACCCCGTACTCACCTCCACATTGCCTGACCTGGCACAGCGTACGTCTGGGCAATACCCGACGCGTCTGGATTTTTACCACCGGCGATGACCACCCTGAATCCCGTCCACTGGCGGTGCTGCTCGACGGGCAATTCTGGGCCGAAAGTATGCCCGTGTGGCCGGCGCTGTCGGCGTTAACCGAAGAGGGAAAATTACCGTCTGCGGTGTATGTGCTAATCGATGTGATTGATACGCCGCACCGCAGCCACGAACTGCCCTGTAATCCTGACTTCTGGCTTGCGGTACAGGAAGAGTTGCTCCCGCTCGTGCGCAGCACCACGCTGTTTAGCGACCGTGCCGATCGGACTGTGGTGGCAGGGCAAAGTTTTGGCGGGCTCTCATCGTTGTATGCTGGTCTTAACTGGCCGCAGCGTTTTGGCTGCGTACTTAGCCAGTCAGGATCTTACTGGTGGCCGCATCGCGGTACACAGCAGGACGGTCTGCTTATCGAACAACTTAAAGCGGGTGAAAAAACCGCACACGGACTGCGCATTGTCCTTGAGGCAGGCCGCAATGAGCCGCTGATTTTCCGCGCTAATCAGGCGATTTACGCCCAACTACAACACACACAGCAACCGGTTATCTGGCGTCAGGTTGACGGCGGACACGATGCGCTTTGCTGGCGCGGTGGGCTGACGCAGGGGCTTATGACCCTCTGGCAGCCGCTTATTCAATAACGGAGTCTGGTATGGAATTCAGTAATCCTTTCGATAATCCGCAGGGACAGTTCGCTATTTTGTGCAACGAGCAGGCGCAATACAGCCTGTGGCCGCAGCAGTGTGCATTGCCTGCTGGCTGGCGTGTGGTTTGCGAACCCGAGTCACAGGAAGCCTGCCAGCAGTGGCTGGCCGATAACTGGCGGACACTCGAACCTTCTCATTTTGCGAGGGAACACGCATGAGCCAGCATCTTCCTCTTGTCGCCGCCCAGCCGGGTATCTGGATGGCGGAGCAGCTTTCCACATTGCCGAATGCCTGGAGCGTGGCGCACTACGTTGAACTGAAGGGCGATATTGATGCCCCGTTACTGGCTAAAGCGATTGTCGCGGGCATGATGCAGGCTGACACGCTGCGCACGCGCTTCATGGAAGATAACGGTGAGGTGTGGCAGTGGGTTGATGCAGCCATGACATTGCCGGAACCGTCTGTCGTTGTGGTCGACTCACATGACGCCGCTGTAGCACTGATGGAGGCCGATCTCAGTCAGAATCTGCGGGTGGACGGTGGGCAGCCACTGGCATTTCATCAATTGATTCAGGTCGATAATCAACGCTGGTACTGGTATCAGCGTTATCACCATTTAGTGGTGGATGGCTTCAGTTTTCCGGCAATTACCCGCCAGATCACCACGATTTATACCGCCTGGCGTAACCGGCAGCCAACACCGGATTCCCCGTTTACCCCTTTTTCCGATGTGGTGGAAGAGTATCAGCACTATCGCAACAGCGAAGCGTATCAGCGGGATAGGGCATTCTGGGCGGAGCAGCGTAAGCAACTTCCCCCACCGGTTTCACTTTCAGCCACGCCGTTGCCGGGGCGTGCTGCGACAACCGATATCCTGCGCCTGAAAGTCACCGCTGACAGCCGGGCTTTTAGCCAACTTTCGCAGGCGGCCGGACAGGTGCAGCGTACCGATCTGGCGCTCGCGCTGGTGGCTCTGTGGCTGGGACGGTTAACCGGAAGGCTGGACTATGCCGCCGGGTTTATCTTTATGCGCCGGATGGGCTCCGCAGCATTAACCGCAACGGGGCCGGTGCTCAACGTGCTGCCGCTGGCGGTGAACATTGTTCCCCAGGAAAGCCTGCCGGAGCTGGCGCTACGTCTTGCAAATCAGCTTAAAAAAATGCGCCGTCATCAGCGTTATGATGCGGAGCAGATTGTTCGCGACAGCGGACGTGCAGCAGGGGATGAGGCGCTGTTTGGTCCGGTGCTTAACGTCAAAGTATTTGATTATCAGTTGGATATCGACGGTGTTGAGGCGATTACCCATACGCTGGCGACCGGTCCGGTTAACGATCTGGAACTGGCACTGTTCCCGGATGAACAGGGCGGTTTAAGCATTGAAATCCTTGCTAACAAACAGCGTTACGATGAAGTGACGTTGACTCGCCACGTTGCGCGTCTGAACGCCATGCTGGCGCAGTTTGCCGCAGATCCTGGCCTGCGCTGTGGCGAGGTTGAAACGGTTTCTGTGCAAGAGTATCAGCAACTGGAACGCATTAACGATACAGGGATGATGTTACCGTCCACCACGCTTGCCCAACTGGTGGCTGAACAGGCACAGAAAACGCCGGATGCCCCTGCACTTGCTGACGCCCATACTGAACTGACCTACCGCCAGATGCGCGAGCAGGTTATTGCTCTCGCATCGCACCTGCGTGAGCGCGGGGTGAAACCGGGGGATAGCGTTGCGGTTGCACTGCCGCGTTCAGTATTCCTGACGCTGGCGCTGCATGGCATTGTGGAGGCGGGGGCGGCCTGGCTGCCGCTGGATACGGGTTATCCTGACGATCGCCTGCGTATGATGCTGGAGGATGCAAAACCCTCTTTGCTCATCACCACGCCGGATCAACTTCCACGCTTTAGCGATCTGCCGGTTGAAAACCTCTGCTACCACGCACTGCTCCCTGTCGCCGGAAGCGAACCGTTGCATCTGGCGACGCCGGAACAGACGGCCTACATCATCTTTACCTCAGGCTCGACGGGCCGCCCGAAAGGCGTGATGGTGGGGCAAACCGCCATCGTCAACCGTCTGCTGTGGATGCAGGATCACTACCCGCTGGATGCCAGCGATGTTGTTGCGCAGAAAACGCCGTGCAGTTTTGATGTGTCGGTATGGGAGTTTTGGTGGCCATTTATCGCGGGCGCGAAACTGGTGATGGCGGAGCCTGAAGCACACCGCGATCCGCAGGCGATGCAGAGTTTCTTTGCGCAATACGGCGTGACCACGACTCACTTTGTGCCATCGATGCTGGCGGCGTTTGTCACCTCGCTCACGCCGGAAAATACCGACTGCTGTCAGACGCTGAAGCAGGTCTTTTGCAGCGGGGAAGCTTTGCCAACCGGGTTGTGCCGCGAGTGGGAACAGCTTACCCATGCGCCGCTGCACAATCTCTACGGCCCAACGGAAGCCGCCGTCGATGTGAGCTGGTATCCCGCTTTTGGTGCTGAGCTGGCAGCGGTGGAAGGCAATAGCGTGCCGATTGGTTTCCCGGTGTGGAACACCGGTTTGCGTATTCTGGATGCCATGATGCGTCCTGTTCCGTTTGGCGTAGCTGGGGATCTTTACCTCACCGGTATTCAGCTGGCGCAGGGATATCTGGGACGCCCGGATCTGACCGCCAGCCGTTTTATCGCCGATCCGTTTGCGCCTGGTGAACGCATGTATCGCACAGGGGATGTCGCCCGCTGGCTGGACAACGGCGCAGTGGAATACCTTGGTCGTAGCGACGATCAACTGAAAATTCGTGGTCAGCGTATTGAGCTTGGTGAAATCGACCGCGCGATGCTCGCGTTGCCGGATGTGGCGCAGGCCGTGGCGCATGCCTGCGTGTTTAACCAGGCGGCGGCAACGGGCGGCGATGCACGTCAGCTGGTCGGGTACGTGGTGTCTGAATCCGGTTTACCGCTGGATCGTGACGCCCTGCTGGAATTACTCAAAGCACAGCTGCCGCCGCATATGGTTCCGGTGGTGTTGTTACAAATTAGCGCCTTACCGCTGAGTGCTAACGGTAAGCTCGACCGCAAAGCGCTGCCGCTCCCCGAACTGACCCGTAAAACCTCTGGTCGCGCGCCAGAGACAGAAACTGAGATGGCCGTAGCGCAGGCATTTTCTGCCCTGCTGGGATGTGACATCAGCGATATCGAGGCCGATTTCTTTGCCCTCGGCGGGCACTCGTTGCTGGCAATGCGCCTGGCCGCTCAGCTTAGCCGCGTATTCTCCCGCAAAGTGACGCCGGGGCAAATTATGGTCGCTTCCACGGTCAGTAAACTGAGTGCGTTGCTGGGGGGGCAAATGAGCGAAGAACAGGCGCAACGTCTGGGGTTCGAAACCCTTCTGCCACTGCGCGAGAGCAATGGTGCGACGCTGTTCTGCTTCCATCCCGCTTCAGGTTTCGCCTGGCAGTTCAGCGTACTGGCGCGGTATCTGAACCCGCGCTGGTCGATCATTGGTATTCAGTCTCCGCGTCCGGACGGGCCGATGGAGCAGTGTGCAACACTTGATGATGTCATTGAACGTCACCTGGCGACACTGCGTGAACAGCAGCCACGAGGGCCGTATTATCTGTTCGGCTATTCACTTGGCGGCACGCTGGCGCAAGGCATTGCCGCTCGCTTATGTGCGCAGGGTGAACGTGTCGCGTTTCTCGGTTTGCTGGATACCTGGCCGCCGGAAACGCAAAACTGGGCCGAAAAAGAGGCTAATGGTCTTGATCCGGAGGTGCTGGCGGAAATCGAACGTGAACGTCAGGCGTTTATTGCCGCGCAGCAGGGGCAAGGTTCCAGCGAGCTGTTTAACGCCATTGAAGGCAACTATGCTGATGCGGTGCGGCTGCTCACCACGGCGCACAGCGCACGCTTTGATGGCAAAGCGACGCTGTTTGTCGCCGAACGGACACGAACGATGGAGCCGCAGGTAGCCTGGACGCCGTGGGTGGGTGAGTTAGAGGTTTACAGCCAGGATTGTGCCCACGTGGATATCATTTCACCGCAGGCATTTGAATCGATTGGACCGGTGCTACAGGAAATATTGGGGTAGTGTAAATGCCCCTCGCCCTGTGGGTGAGGGGAGGATTTGATGTCTTCTCTCATAGGGAGAGGGCATCAAACCGCACGTCTGCCCAACGGCACAACTAGCGGCGTACCCGCCACCGGATCGTCAATAATCATGCAACGCATACCGTAGATCCGCTCGATTAACTCCGGGGTGACAATCTCTTTTGGTGCACCTTCCGCCACAATGTTTCCGTCGCGCAGGGCGATGAGGTGTGTCGCATAACGGCAGGCCTGGTTTAAATCATGCAGCACTGCGGCCAGCGTATAGCCTCGCGTGCGGTTGAGATCGCTCAGCAGTTCCAGTAAATCAATCTGATGACTGATATCAAGCCAGGTCGTCGGCTCGTCCAGCAGCATGATCGAGGTTTCCTGCGCCAGCACCATCGCGATCCATGCGCGCTGGCGTTGTCCGCCGGAAAGCGTATCCACACTCTGCGCGGCAAGGTCGACAATACCCGTAGCCTGCATTGCCCGGTTGACGGCCTCTTCATCCTCTGTGCGCCAGCGGGTAAACAGCGGCTGATGCGGATAACGCCCTCGCGCGACCAGCTCCTGTACGGTGATATCACCCGGTGTCGTGGCGTTTTGCGCCAGTAACCCAATACGACGCGCCACCTCTTTGCTGGCGAAGCGCTGGATCTGCTCCCCATCGAGAAAGACGCTGCCGTGTGTCGGGGTCATCAGACGGCTCAGGGTTCGCAGCAGGGTCGATTTACCGCAGCCGTTCGGGCCGATAATCGCCGTAAAATGCCCTTCCGGAATGGCGACGGTTAAATCACGGGCGACGGTTTTTTTGCCGTAGCCGAGGGTCAGTTTTTCGCCGCGCAAGCGGGTTGCGAAATCGGTCATTTCTTGCGTGACTCCTGAACTAACAAGACGATGAGGTAAATGCCACCGAGGCTGACTGTCACAACCCCGACCGGTAGCTGATAAGGCATGAACAACTGCTGGGCACAGAGGTCCGCGGCCAGTAGCAACAGTGCGCCGCACAACGCCGCCTGGGTTAAGCCCCAGCGGGCTGTGCCGCTAATGCGGCGCGCAATATGCGGCGCAACCAGCGCGATAAAGGAGATAGGGCCGGCAATGGCGGTGGAGGCGGCGGTCAGTAATACGGCCACCAGCATGAGCGTCAAACGCGAGCGCTCAACGCCCACACCCAGGGCACAGGCGCTGTCATCACCCATCTCCAGCAGACGCATACGACGTACCAGCAGCAGTGCGCCGATAAACATCAACAAAATTAGCGGTGCGGCGGGCCAGGTTTTACCCCACGTCAGGCCATTGAGTGAACCGGCATACCACAGCCCGGCGGAGAGTGCGGTTTCCAGCGATGCCTGCAACAAAAGCCAGGTGTTAAAGGCCATCAGCATCGCGCGAATACCAATCCCGATAATGATCAGGCGGAAGGTGTCGATGCCGTTGCGCCAGGCAAGCGCCCAGATGACCAGCGATGTTAAAATGCCGCCGGCCATCGCCGTAAAGGTAATGGCCGCCAGGTGTTGACCAAACAGCACCATCGCCACCAGCACGCCGCTCCAGGCTCCCGTATTGAGACCCATCACATCCGGGCTGCCGAGCGGGTTGCGCATCAGCGACTGGAATATTGCGCCGCTGACGCCGAGCGCGGCGCCCACCAGAATGGCCATCGTCACGCGCGGCAGTCGCCATTCCGTCACCACCATCGTGATATTGCGCGGTGCACTGCCGATGAGGGCGTTAAAGACCTGGCTGAAATCAAGCATCACTGCGCCGCTGCACAGGCTCCAGACGGCGACCAGAACAATGGCGATCGCCAGCAGAGATACGCTGGTGACTAAACGACGGGACGGGGCCATCATGAGCCACCTCCGCGTTTACGCCGCACAAGGAAGATCAGAACCGGTGCGCCGATAAAGGCGCTGACCACCGAAACACGCAGCTCGCCGGGAACCAGCAAACGGCCCAATACATCGGCAAACAGCAGCAGGGCAGGGGTTGCCAGCAGCGTTACGGGTAAGGACCAGCGGTGATCCGCCCCCACCAGCCAGCGTGACATATGCGGCATCATCAGGCCGATAAAGGCAATCGGGCCGACTACCGCCGTCGCGCTACCGCACAAGACGGTGATTGCAAGAAGGCCCATTAACTGGGTTCGTGCCACGCGGTTGCCAAGCGCGGTGGCGGTGTCGCTGCCAAGGCTCAGACTGTTCAGCGCCCGGCTTAAAAACAGCGCCACGATGGCAGCGATCGTCACCGGGATCACCACCACTTTTAAGGTTTCCAGCGTACGGATATCCAGCGAACCGGCTTGCCAGAAGCGCAGCTGATCGTAAACATCCGGATTAAGCAGAGCGATACCGTTAGACAATCCTTCCAGCACCGCCGCAAGCGCCACGCCAGCCAGTGTTAAACGCACCGGACTGAGCTGACCCCCGCCCTGACTGCCGGTAAAAGCCACTACCACTGAGGCGGCCAGTGCACCGCAAAAGGCCATTACCAGCTGTTCAGATGGCGACGTTAACCCGAATAATGCTGCGCCAAGCACGATGGCAAAACTTGCGCCACTGTTAACGCCCAGAATGCCGGGGTCGGCCAGCGGGTTACGCGTGAGGGTTTGCATCAATGCACCAGCAAGGCCGAGCGCCGCGCCTGCCAGCAACCCGGCGAGCGTGCGGGGGAGCCGGGCGTCGAGCACAATGGTGCAATCGGCACTCTGACATGTACCTGTCAGGGCATCGATAATGACGGAAGAAGGCAATGGCTTCGCACCAACCAGCAGGCTGAGGGCAATCGCCAGGATCAACAATAGCAACAAAACGGGCGCGGCAATGGCGCGCACCGCAGAAGAGGAAAACGGCATAACAACATCCATGATTTGATAATGATAGTAATTATCGTTATCTATCTTATTTGGCTATGTTAGCATGTGCCGCCATGGAATTGGTATAAAAGAAACCGGACAAGGCCTTGTAATGACCCAAAAATCCTGGCTGCTCAACCTCAGCCTGCTCAAAACGCATCCGGCGTTTCGCGCCGTCTTTATCGCCCGTTTTATCTCCATTTTATCGCTTGGCTTGCTGGGCGTTGCCGTACCGGTGCAGATTCAGGCCATGACGCAATCCAGCTGGCTGGTAGGGTTGTCCGTCACCTTAACGGGCGGAGCGATGTTCATCGGTCTGATGGTGGGCGGTGTGCTGGCAGACCGTTATGAGCGTAAGAAATTGATTTTACTGGCACGCGGAACCTGCGGTATCGGATTCGTGGGCCTGTGTCTGAATGCCATGCTGCCAGAACCGTCCCTGATTGCCATTTACGCGCTGGGAGTGTGGGATGGCCTGTTTGCCTCTATTGGCGTGACGGCGTTACTGGCGGCAACGCCTGCGCTGGTCGGGCGTGAAAATCTGATGCAGGCCGGGGCGATCACCATGCTTACGGTGCGCCTGGGATCGGTCATTTCCCCGATGGTAGGCGGCCTTTTGCTGGCGACGGGCGGCGTGGCGTGGAACTACGGTCTGGCGGCGCTGGGGACGTTTATCACCACCTTAACGTTGCTCCGTTTGCCGGTTTTACCCCCTCCGCCGCAAGTGCGTGAACACCCTCTGAAATCGCTGATGGCGGCCATTCGTTTTCTCTTCAGCCATCCGCTGATTGGAGGCATCGCCCTGCTTGGCGGCTTGCTGACAATGGCGAGCGCGGTACGCGTGCTTTACCCTGCACTGGCGGGGGAGTGGCAGATGAGTGCCTCACAAATTGGCTTGCTGTATGCGGCTATCCCGCTCGGTGCGGCCTTTGGTGCATTGACCAGCGGAAACCTGGCGCGGAGCGCGCGGCCAGGTTTGATCATGCTGGCCGCGACGCTTGCCTCATTTATCGCGATTGGCTTTTTCAGCCTGATGCCTTTTTGGGCGCTTGGTGTGGTGTGTCTGGCGCTGTTTGGCTGGCTCAGCGCCATCAGCTCTTTACTGCAATACACGCTGATTCAGACGCAGACGCCAGAGGCGATGTTGGGCAGGATCAATGGTCTGTGGACTGCGCAGAACGTCACGGGGGATGCCATTGGTGCGGCGATATTAGGCGGGCTGGGAGTCATCCTGACGCCGGTGGCATCAGCGAGCAGCAGTGGGTTTGCGCTGGCGATTGTGGGGGCGATTTTGTTCGTCGTCCTGGCAGAGTTACGGCGGTTCAGACAGGACGTGATGTTGAACGACAGTGCGGCTTGATGGCCTGGCCCGAACCCTCTCCCGGCGGGAGAGGGAGGGGTTGTGTCTTATTTGAACAGTGTCTCTAAGCGCTGTAACACCCGCATCGCACTGTAGTAATCCAGACGGAAGGTTTCCGTACCCAGTGCCCAGACGCGTTTGTTTTGCACCGAAGGCAGATGTGCCAGCAGCGGGTTGGCATAAATTGCGTCCACGTCTTTCTGATCCCCGGCGAACAGGAACAACCCTTCACCGTTCAGGCCAGTAGCCAGATTTTCACCGCCTAACTGAATGATATCGTGACGTTTACCCTGGCTTTTCGAGGTATGCAGCCCGGCAGGGAGTTCAGCAAGCTGGAAGCCTAACTGTTGCAGCAGCTTCCCTTGCGCGGACTCAGACGTCCACAGGTTGGCGCTGTGTGCTGCTGCGGTATAGACAATGGCATTGACCGGCTGCGGCGGCAGTTTCATCTGCTGTTTGACCTGCGTGAGCTGTTTATCAAATTCGGCAATACGCGCGGCAGCCTGTTTTTCCTGACCGGTGATTGTGCCCAGTTGTGTCAGCAGTGCCTGCCAGCTTTTGTCGTCGTAGTTGATGATAAGCGTCGGGGCAATGGCTGAAAGCTGGTCGTACAGTGCCAGTGCAGAATCACCGCCCGTGGCGCTGATCAGAATCAAATCCGGCATTTGAGCCGCCACCGCTTCAGCACTGGGTTCGCCAATATAGAGGCGGGCGAGCTTACGTTGTTTAGCGATATCTCCCCACTGGCGTAAAAAGCCTTGTGCATCGGCCACGCGGTTGTTGGGGGTGGTTGCCCCGCTGGCAATGACCGGGGCATCAATCGCCAGCAGCGATCCGGTTAAGGTGACGCTGGTGGATACAATGCGGGTCGGTTTGCTGTCAAGCATATGCACGCCGTGGCTGTCCGTTATCTGACGTGGCCAGTCGGCAGCGGTAGCTGAGGTTAATCCTAAAACAAAAAGTCCTGCGAAAAGCAGGGCGTTATGGCAAACGGCGGGGAGTTTCACAAAGCGACATCCTGTTTGTATTGGAGTTAATGCTTCTCATTTTCATGAATGGTGAGAAGGGATGCAAGCGATAGTCGCACAAGATGCTCGCTCATCGGTTGACACCAGGGCGCTCTGCGATTAGGTTAGCCATCGAAAATATAAATGATAATCATTATTACTGCCTTTATCATTTTATGGAGGATGATATGGATACGTCATTGGCTGAGGATCTTCAGCACACTGCGACCACGCTGCAATCAGACAGCTTTTTCTTTATGTCGCCTTATCGCAGCTTCACCACGTCTGGTTGTTTTGCCCGTTTTTCTGAGCCTGCTCTGGGCGGCGATGACCCTGCAAGCGCCTTTCAGCAAAAGCTGACCCGAATGTTTGAGAAGGCGAAAGCCAGCGGAATTGCACATCCCGTCATGGTCGGCGCAATCCCGTTTGATACTCGCGAACCGTCTTCACTGTTTATTCCGCAACGCTGGCAAACCTTTTCGCGCCCTGCGCGTCAGCAGTCTGCGCGTTATCTTTCCGGGGCGCAGGAACTGACGGTAAAACAACGCACTGAAATCCCACCACAGCCTGTGTTTGAAGAGATGGTTTCCCGGGCTGCTGCGCTTACGGCCACACCGCAGGTGAATAAAGTGGTGCTGTCGCGCCTGATTGATATTGCCACCGATCGCAACATTGAGAGCGGTGCGCTGCTGGAGCGCCTGATTGCGCAAAACCCGGCGAGTTTTAACTTCCATGTGCCGCTGGAAGATGGCGGCGTGCTGTTGGGGGCAAGCCCGGAACTGCTGCTGCGCAAAGAGGGCTCTCACTTTAGCTCGCTGCCGCTGGCAGGCTCTGCGCGACGTCAGCCGGATGATGTGCTGGATCGTGAAGCGGGCAACAAATTACTGGCATCGGAAAAAGACCGCCACGAGCATGAGCTGGTGACGCAGGCGATGAAAACGGTGCTGGAAAATCGCAGTCACTCCCTGAGTATGCCGTCGTCACCTCAGTTGGTGACAACACCGACGCTGTGGCATCTGGCTACGCCGATCGAGGGCGAAGCGCATCAGCATGAAAACGCACTGACGCTGGCCTGTTTGCTGCATCCGACGCCGGCACTGAGCGGCTTCCCGCATCAGGCGGCTAAACAGATTATCGCTGAGCTGGAACCGTTCGACCGCGATCTGTTTGGCGGCATTGTTGGCTGGTGTGATAGCGAAGGCAATGGCGAGTGGGTGGTGACTATCCGCTGTGCGCGTATCCACGATAAAACCGTTCGTCTGTTTGCTGGCGCGGGTATTGTCCCTGCGTCATCTCCGGTTGGCGAATGGCGCGAAACCGGGGTGAAACTCTCCACCATGCTGAACGTTTTTGGCTTGCATTAAGGACAAATAATGACCATCCCCTTTACCCGTTGGCCGGAAGATTTTGCCCGGCGCTATCGTGAAAAAGGCTACTGGCAGGATCTGCCCCTGACCCACATTCTGACACGCCATGTGGATAATGACGCGGTGGCGATCGTCGACGGTGAGCGGCGTTACACCTACCGCCAGTTTAATCAGGCGGTGAATAACCTCGCGAGCGCGTTGCAGGCCCAGGGTCTTCATCGTGGTGAGACGGCGCTGGTGCAACTGGGTAACGTTGCCGAGTTTTACATCACCTTCTTTGCCCTGCTTCAGGTGGGAGTCGCGCCGGTTAATGCGCTCTTCAGCCACCAGCGTAGTGAACTGAACGCTTATGCGTTGCAGATAAAACCTGCGCTGCTGATTGCCGATCGCGACCATACGCTGTTTGCGGGCGATGATTTCCTCAATACTTTTATCAATGAACACAGCTCAGTGCGCGTGGTTCTGCTGCGTGGCGAGCGTGGTGAACATGCCCTGGAGGCGGCTATTGCCCGTCCGGCGGATAATTTCATCCCTAATCCGACACCTGCCGATGAAGTCGCATTTTTCCAGCTTTCCGGTGGCAGTACCGGTACGCCGAAACTGATCCCGCGTACGCATAACGACTATGACTACAGCATTCGTCGCAGCAATGAGATTTGCGGCATCACCGCTGACACCCGTTACCTGAATGCGCTGCCTGCGGCGCATAACTATGCCATGAGTTCTCCGGGCTCGCTCGGGATCTTTACGGCCGGCGGTTGTGTTGTGCTGGCAAACGATCCGAGTGCCACGCTCTGCTTTCCGCTGATTGAACAGCATCAGATTAACGTCACCTCGCTGGTTCCTCCGGCAGTTAGCCTGTGGCTACAGGCGATTGCAGAAGGGGCGGGCAACGCACAGCTTCAGTCGCTCAAACTGCTGCAGGTGGGTGGGGCTCGTTTGTCGGCAACGCTTGCCGCGCGTATTCCGGCGGAGATTGGCTGCCAGTTACAGCAGGTGTTTGGCATGGCCGAAGGACTGGTCAACTACACGGCGCTGGATGATACGCCAGAGCGCATCATGAACACTCAGGGTCGTCCGATGTGCCCGGATGATGAGGTGTGGGTGGCTGATGAGAACGGTAACCCGCTGCCGCGCGGTGAAGTTGGACGGCTGATGACGCGCGGGCCGTATACCTTCCGGGGCTACTTCAACAGCCCGGAACATAACGCCAGCGCCTTTGATGCCGAGGGTTTTTACTGCTCTGGCGACCTGATCGCCATCGACGAGCAGGGCTACATCACCGTACAGGGGCGCGAAAAAGATCAGATCAATCGGGGGGGCGAGAAAATTGCCGCCGAGGAGATCGAAAACCTGCTGCTGCGCCATTCGTCGGTGATCCATGCCGCGCTGGTGAGCATGGAAGATAACCTGCTGGGTGAAAAAAGCTGCGCTTATCTGGTGGTGAAACAGCCGCTGCGTGCCGTTGAGGTTCGCCGGTTCCTGCGTGAACAGGGCGTTGCGGAGTTCAAACTGCCGGACCGCGTAGAGAGCGTGGACGCGCTGCCGTTGACCCCGGTAGGGAAAGTAGACAAGAAACAGTTGCGCCTGTGGCTCGCTGAACGCGCCCAGGGCTGAGGAACAAGACGATGGCAATTCCAAAATTAACCGGTTACGCACTGCCGACGGCTGCCGATCTGCCGGACAATAAAGTGAACTGGGCATTTGAACCGGAGCGCGCGGCGCTGCTGATCCATGATATGCAGGAATACTTCCTGAATTTCTGGGGCGAAAACAGCCCAATGATGGCGCAAGTGGTTGCAAACATCGCGAAAATTCGCGAGTACTGCAAAGAGCACAATATTCCGGTTTATTACACCGCACAGCCAAAAGAGCAGAGCGATGAAGATCGCGCCCTGCTGAACGATATGTGGGGGCCGGGGCTCACCCGCTCGCCAGAGCAGCAACGCATTGTTGCCGAACTGACGCCAGATGAAGCTGACACGGTGCTGGTGAAATGGCGCTATAGCGCGTTCCACCGCTCGCCGCTGGAGCTGATGCTTAAAGAGACAGGCCGCAACCAGTTGTTGATCACTGGCGTGTACGCCCACATTGGTTGTATGACCACGGCAACAGATGCCTTTATGCGCGATATCAAACCGTTCTTTATTGCCGATGCGCTGGCAGATTTCACCCGTGACGAGCACCTGATGTCGCTTAACTACGTGGCGGGGCGTTCTGGTCGTGTGGTGATGACCGAGGAGCTGTTACCTTCGGTTCCGGCCTCGAAAGAGGCGCTGCGTGCGGTCGTGCTGCCGCTGCTGGATGAGTCCGATGAGCCTTTGGATGATGAAAACCTGATCGACTATGGTCTGGACTCGGTGCGCATGATGGCTCTGGCTGCCCGCTGGCGAAAAGTGCATGGCGATATTGATTTCGTCATGCTGGCGAAAAACCCAACCCTTGATGCCTGGTGGGCGTTGCTCTCCCGCGAGGTGAAGTGATGGCCGGATTCGATTTTACCGGCAAAACTGTCTGGGTGACGGGGGCGGGCAAAGGGATTGGCTACGCCACCGCGTTGGCCTTTGCCGAGGCCGGGGCACAGGTGACGGGGTTCGATCTGGCGTTTCCGCTGGCGGAGTATCCTTTTACCACCGAAACGATGAACGTCGCGGATCCCACGCAGGTGAGTGACGTCTGCGGGCGCGTGCTTGCCACCGTTGATCGCCTGGACGTGCTGGTGAATGCCGCCGGTATTTTGCGCATGGGGGCAACCGATCAGCTTTCGCAGGATGACTGGCAGCAGACCTTCGCCGTTAATGTGGGGGGGGCGTTTAACCTGTTCCAGCAGACGATGGGTCAGTTCCGTCGTCAGCAGGGTGGGGTGATTGTCACCGTTGCCTCCGACGCCGCTCATACGCCGCGCTTGGGTATGAGCGCCTATGGCGCGTCGAAAGCGGCGCTGAAAAGCCTTGCGTTGACGGTTGGGCTGGAGCTGGCACGCGATGGTGTGCGTTGTAACCTGGTATCCCCGGGATCGACCGATACCGATATGCAGCGCACCCTGTGGGTGAGCGATGATGCTGAACAGCAGAGAATTCTGGGGTTTGGCGAGCAATTTAAACTCGGTATTCCGCTCGGTAAAATTGCCCGTCCGCAGGAGATTGCCAGTACTGTTCTGTTCCTGGCATCTGACCATGCCAGCCATATCACCTTGCAGGATATTGTGGTGGACGGCGGCTCCACGCTGGGGGCGTAGATGATCTGGAAACGTCACTTATCCCTTGATGAGCTGAATGCCACCAGCCTGAACACGATGGTGGCGCATCTGGGGATTATCTATACCCGCCTGGGCGATGACACGCTGGAAGCAGAGATGCCGGTAGATGAGCGTACTCATCAGCCGTTTGGCCTGCTGCACGGTGGGGCTTCGGCAGCGCTGGCAGAAACGCTGGGGTCAATGGCCGGATTTCTGATGACCCGCGACGGGCAAAATGTGGTGGGCACTGAGCTTAATGCCACCCATCATCGTGCCGTGTCCCAGGGCAAGGTGCGCGGTGTATGTCAGCCTCTGCATCTGGGGCGACAGAGCCAGAGCTGGGAAATTGTGGTCTTCGACGAGCAGGGACGCCGCTGCTGTACGTGTCGCCTGAGTACGATGGTACTGGGATAAGCCTTTCACGCTGAAAGTGATCGGCTTAACACTGTGATGTAAATATCTGGTTTGACCACGCATTATTGCGTTTCAAAGTTGTTAAATTTTACGCGTTGATCTAGAAACAAAATGTAACATCTCATTGTTTCACGACAACGGATAACAACTATGAACAACTCAGGGAAATACCTTAAATGGGCAGTGCTCTCCGTTGTGGGAGCATTTGCTCTGGGCTACATCGCCCTCAATCGTGGTGAACAGATCAATGCGCTATGGATCGTCGTCGCCGCCGTCTGCATTTATCTGATCGCGTATCGTTTTTATGGTCTCTATATCGCAAAGAATGTCCTCGCGGTAGACGGGACGCGCATGACACCTGCCGTTCGTCATAACGATGGTCTGGACTACGTACCAACCGACAAAAAAGTGCTGTTTGGCCACCATTTCGCGGCAATCGCAGGGGCAGGCCCGCTGGTAGGCCCCGTACTGGCGGCGCAAATGGGCTATCTGCCAGGGATGATTTGGATCCTTGCTGGCGTGGTGCTGGCAGGAGCGGTACAGGACTTTATGGTGCTGTTCGTCTCCACGCGTCGCGATGGCCGCTCATTGGGTGAGCTGGTAAAAGAAGAGATGGGGCCGACGGCCGGGGTGATTGCCCTGGTCGCGACCTTTATGATCATGGTGATTATTCTGGCGGTACTGGCCATGATCGTAGTGAAAGCGTTGACCCACAGTCCGTGGGGAACCTACACCGTCGCCTTTACCATTCCCCTGGCGTTGTTCATGGGGATCTATATTCGCTATCTGCGCCCTGGGCGTATCGGCGAAGTCTCCGTGATTGGTCTGGTCTTCCTCGTGTTCGCCATTATCTCTGGAGGCTGGGTGGCGGAAAGCCCGACGTGGGCCCCGTACTTTGACTTTACCGGCGTACAACTGACCTGGATGCTGGTGGGTTACGGTTTTGTAGCGTCTGTTCTGCCGGTATGGCTGCTGCTTGCCCCGCGCGATTATCTCTCCACCTTCCTGAAAATCGGCACTATCGTGGGCCTGGCGATTGGCATTCTGATCATGCGTCCGACGCTGACCATGCCTGCGCTAACCAAATTTATTGATGGTACGGGTCCGGTATGGACCGGGAGCCTGTTCCCGTTCCTGTTTATCACCATCGCCTGTGGCGCGGTATCAGGCTTCCATGCCCTGATTGCGTCAGGTACGACGCCGAAAATGCTGGCGAATGAGAATCAGGCCTGCTTTATCGGTTACGGCGGGATGCTGATGGAATCCTTCGTGGCGATCATGGCGCTGGTTTCGGCCTGTATTATCGATCCGGGTGTGTATTTTGCGATGAACAGCCCGATGGCGGTGCTCGCACCTGCCGGAACGGTTGACGTGGTGGCATCAGCGGCACAGGTGGTGAGTGGCTGGGGCTTTGCCATCACGCCGGAAACACTGACGCATATCGCCAATGAAGTGGGTGAGCAGTCGATTATCTCTCGTGCAGGCGGTGCGCCGACGCTGGCCGTTGGGATGGCGTACATTCTGCACGGGGCGCTTGGCGGCTTAATGGATGTGTCATTCTGGTATCACTTTGCCATTCTGTTTGAAGCGCTGTTTATTCTGACGGCGGTGGACGCCGGAACCCGCGCGGCACGCTTTATGTTGCAGGATCTGTTGGGGGTTATCTCCCCAGGGCTGAAACGCACCGATTCATTGCCTGCAAACCTGTTGGCGACAGCGTTGTGTGTCCTGGCGTGGGGATATTTCCTGCATCAGGGGGTGGTGGATCCGCTGGGCGGAATTAACACCCTGTGGCCGCTGTTCGGTATTGCTAACCAGATGCTGGCAGGCATGGCGCTGATGCTGTGTGCCGTTGTGCTGTTCAAGATGAAGCGCCAGCGTTATGCGTGGGTCGCACTTGTGCCGACATCCTGGTTGCTGATTTGTACTCTGACGGCGGGCTGGCAGAAAGCCTTCAGCCCGGATAACAAAGTGGGTTTCCTGGCGATTGCCAATAAGTTCCAGGCAATGATCGACAGTGGGAAAATCCCGGCGCAGTACACCGAGTCACAGTTGACTCAACTGGTGTTTAACAACCGTCTGGATGCCGGGCTGACGATCTTCTTTATGGTGGTGGTTGTGGTGCTGGCGTTGTACTCTGTGAAAACCGCACTGGCGGCGCTGAAAGAAGACAAACCGACAGCGAAAGAGACGCCATATGAGCCGATGCCTGAAAACCTGGAAGAGATTGTGACCCAGGCGAAAGGGGCGCATTAACCCCTTACTTTACCCCTCTCCCCACAGGGGAGAGGGGACAACGACGAGAAAAAACGATGTTCGACACCCTCTCTAAAGCAGGTAAATACTTAGGTCAGGCCGCCAAAATGATGATCGGCGTACCGGATTACGATAACTATGTCGAGCACATGCGCGTTAATCATCCTGACCAGACGCCAATGACCTACGAAGAATTCTTCCGCGATCGCCAGGACGCCCGCTACGGCGGCAAGGGGGGCGCGAAGTGCTGTTAACCCTCTTTCGGTAAATAGAGGCTGATCTGTTCCTGCCTGCAACCGTAGATTGCCGCGAGTTTTTCACGGGGCGTTTTTGTGGACGGGAATCGGCGTCATCCAAACTATCGTGTGCGACGTTAATATCCTCCAGACCATCAGCGGAAGAAAGCAGCAAAACGCGAACCGTCAAGGCGGCTCGAAAAGGCCTCTGCCGGGCGACAGAGGCATACAGCAAAAATGCGTTCAGGCGTTCAGACCGCCATCCACGTCCAGGCCTGTGCCGGAGATCTGCCCGGCGGCGGGGCTTGCCAGAAACGTCACGGCGGCAGCCACATCTTCCGGCTGGCCGTAATGCCCTATGGCAATGAGCTGACGCTGAGAATCTGCCTGTTCGCCGTCCTCCGGGTTCATATCACTGTTGGTTGGGCCGGGATGTACAAGGTTGACGGTAATGCCGCGCGACCCCAGATCGCGAGCCAGACCACGGGTGAGAGAGTTGAGCGCAGATTTGGTCATCGAATAGACCGAGATACCTGGCTGGGCAACGCGGTTCGCCAGGCAACTGCCAATATTGATAATCCGTCCACCATCAGAGAGATGAACCAGTGCTGCCTGGGTTGCAACAACCACGCCGCGAATATTGACGTTGATCAGGGCATCAATGTCGGCCAGAGTCATGGACTCCAGCGGGCCACCACGGGCTATTCCGGCGTTATTGACCAAAATATCTAACCCGCCAAGGGATCTTGCTGCATGCGTGACGGCATCCTGTATGGCCTGCGCATTGGCGCTGTCCGCCTGAATCGCTTCGCTGTGCCGCCCCAGTGCGGAGATTTCATCGGCGACGGCCTGGGCTTTTTCGGCCGATTTTTCATACGTAATCACGACATCGGCTCCGGCTTGTGCCAGAGAGAGCGCAATCGCGCGACCCAACCCACGGCTGGCGCCGGTGACCAGCGCCTTTTTACCTGTTAAATCGATCTGCATGATGACCTCGTTGCGAGAGTGGTGAGAATCATCATTAGGTATAGACCGTCAACGTCATTAGCGGCTGAAGGCTTCCACCTTTTCAAACGCGGCGCGCAGAACATCGGGGGTCAGAGCAACCGGTAAATAGTGGATAGACTCCACCGGACGCAGCGTGTGGGTAATCACCTTGTCCAGTTCATCGCGATTGTTGATATCGATATCCAGCTCATGCAGCGTGGTCGGCAGGTTAAAGCGCTGATAAGCCGCAACCAACTGGGCCAGCACGTCATCCTGACCAAGCAGGGCACTTTGTACCAGAATGCCGTAAGCCACTTTCGTACCGTGCAGGTATTTTTCGGTCTGTGGCAGGACGGTTAAGCCGTTATGTACCGCATGGGCGGCTGCCACGCGCGTATAGCGTTCTCCCAGACCGCCGACCATACCGCCACCGGCAATAATCGCATCTACCACATCACGAAATGCTTGTGTGATTTCACCGCGTTGCTGGTCGGCCAGCGCCTCTTCACTGCGCTCCAGCAGGACATCGCGGATCGCCAGTGCGCCGTTGATCCCGAGGCGTACGGTCAGTGGCAGGTTTTCAGGCTGAGGGGCAAGAACCACTGCTTCGTACCATTTTGCCAGAGTGTCGCCGATGCCTGCCAGCAGGTATTCCGCCGGGGCATTAAGGATGATCTGCGGCTCAACCAGCACCAGGAAATTGGCATCGTCGAAAATTTCGAACTGCAACGCTTGTCCGGCATCGTTATACCAGACGGATAACGGCGTCCAGGCTGCACAGGTGGCGGCAATGGTTGGAATAGCGACAACCGGAACACCCAGACGACGCGCCACCGCTTTGACGGTATCGAGTAGCGCCCCGCCGCCCACGCCGATCACCACGCGAGCGTCATTGCCGGATGCCTTTACCAGTCCGGTTACGTCACGTTCGCTACAGTGGCCTGTAAACAGTAAATGTTTTGCGCCTGGCGTATGAAAACTGTCCGGCAGGAAAGGGCGCGCGCCTGCAATTGCACGTTCGCCATAAATCCACACCGCGTGCGCCAGCTGTTCCGGCGTGAAGAAGTCATTCAGGCGAGCAAGGCTGCCGGGATGAGAGAAGTAATTCGCCGGGCCGGGTACGACGCGGATGTCGGTGTTGCTCATTGTGTTGTCCTTTTTTAGGAAGCGCTAACCCGATGTTATGTCTGGACATCCGGATGGCTAATAATATTTAGCTTTATCTTATGCCTTTTCCGTCGTTGTCAGTCAACCGGAGCTGTGAAAAATTCCATAAATCAAAAAATTAATGAAGGATTTTACGCGGATGGTTTCCAGTCGCCTTGAGATGCGCGGTATCAGCCTGGCTTTTTCAGGGTTTCAGGCGCTGTCACGTGTGGATTTCACGCTGATGGGCGGTTCCGTGCATGCGTTAACCGGTGCGAATGGTGCGGGGAAATCAACGCTGATGGCGGTGTTGTGCGGTACGCACGATCACTATGAAGGCGAGATCTGTATCAACAACCAGCCGGTTGCCATTCGTGAACCGCTGGATGCGAAGCTGCTGGGGATCCACCTTGTGCAGCAGGAAGTGGACGTGGCGCTGATTCCGGGTTTGAGCATCGCCGAAAATATCATGCTCGATCAACTGGCACAGCCGGGGCATCGCTACAACTGGCGCGCTATTCGCCAGCAGGCGAGGCAGGCACTAGCGCAGCTGGATATCGGGATGGACGTGCGCCGCTCAATCGACAACTGCTCGCTTGCTGAAAAGCAGCAAATTTTGCTGGCGCGGGCGCTGTCACATCACTGCCGTTTTCTGATTCTCGATGAACCCACCGCTCCGCTGGACGCGCATGAAAGCGAACGTCTGTTTGTGGTCGTGAAACGCCTGCAACAGCAGGGTATTGGTGTGGTGTTTATCTCCCACCGTATTCACGAGCTGAAAGCCATTTGCGACACCTTAACGGTGCTGCGCGACGGCAAGCTGATTGAATCTGGCCCGATGGCAGCGCTAAGCGGCGAAGCCATTGTGGAGAAAATGCTCGGCCATGAGCTGAGCGACATCTATCCGCCAGCACGTCCACCACACAGCGAAGAGACGCTGTTGCGGGTGGAAGGCCTGCACGATGAAGCGCTGCTGAAAAATATCTCATTGCATCTGCGTAAAGGGGAAATCCTGGGGATCGCAGGGCTGGCGGGGGCTGGGAAAACGGAACTCTGCAAGGCGCTATTCGGCGCGACTAAAAGCCGCGTTGAACATGGCGAACTGAATCATCAACCCTGGCAACCGCGCGATCCGGCCGATTCTGTCCTGCGTGGTCTGGCGCTGGTTCCGGAAGAGCGTCGCAAAGAGGGCATTTTTATCGATGAGCCGGTCAGCATGAATCTTTCTGTCAGTGCGGATAACTCATTCTCCCGCTGGAGCCTGTTCGGGCATCGTCAGGCGTGGCGATGGGCAGAAGAGGTCATTGCTCGCGTGGGGGTACGTACGCGTGGGCCAGGACAAGTGCTGCGTCGCCTTTCGGGAGGAAACCAGCAAAAAGTGGCCATCGGTAAATGGCTACGCAATGAGGCCAGTGTGCTCATTTTTGACGAGCCAACCAAAGGTGTGGACGTGAAAGCCAAAACGGACCTGTTCCAGTTGATTGATGGCCTGGCACGGGAAGGGAAAGGGGTGATTTACGCCTCTGGTGAGTTTGCTGAACTGGTGGGATTGTGCGACCGCATCTGCGTGCTGTGGGACGGGCGTATTGTGGCGGAGATCGCCGGGGCCGAGGCCCGTGAAGAGACATTACTTTATTATTCAACCGGAGGAACGGCGTCGTGAGCAAGGCCCTTTCAGTGAATGCGACGGTGTCGGGCCGTCAGCAAATTTTCGATTTTCTCTACAAATGGGGCATGTTGCTGACCGTTGTGGCGCTGATCGCCGTGTTTGGCGCGGCATCAGATAACTTCCTCGATCCGAACAATATTATCAATATTCTGCGCTCGATCGCCATTGTAACGGTGATTGCCATTGGTGTGTCGATTTCCCTGACCATAGGCGGGTTCGACCTTTCTGTTGGATCAACCGCATCGCTTGCCAATGCGCTGGTGATTTCATTATTTGTCTGGCACGGCTTTGGTGCGACGGAGTCGATTCTGATTACGCTCGCACTCTGTACGCTGGTCGGTCTGTTCAATGCGTTTCTGATTGTGATCCTGCGAATTCCGGACATGCTGGCCACCCTGGCCAGCCTGTTTGTGATTCAGGGAGTGGCAATGACCTACAGCTATGGCGGATCGATTACGGAGAACATGGTGCTGCCGAGCGGTGACATGGCCGAAGGGACGATCCCGGCCGCCTTCAGTGCGCTGGGCCAGGTTCCGACCATTGTGATTATCATGCTGGTGGTCACCATTCTGGCGCAACTGGGCTTGTCGCTGACCACTCACGGGCGTCGTATGTACGCGATTGGCGGGAATCCTGAAGCGGCACGTTTATCCGGCATTCGTACCACGCGTTATAAAGTGGCGGCGTATGTGATCGCTTCTCTTCTGGCGGGATTAGGTGGCATTTTGCTGGCCTCGCGTATCGGCTCTTCGCAGGTGAATGCGGGTGGCGGATATCTGATGGATGCGGTCGCGGCGGCGTGGATAGGTTTTTCGCTGGCAGGTTCGGGCAAGCCTAACGCGCTGGGTACGCTGGTAGGGGCGGTGATCCTCGGCGTGCTCTCTAACGGCCTGGTGATGCTTTCCGTACCGTATTACGCCATGGACATTATAAAAGGGCTGGTGCTCGCAGTGGCGCTGGCGATTACTTACATACAAAAACATTAGCAATACATAACAACACAACGGGATAACAGAATGAAAAAAATCGCACTCTCTTTAGTGGCGCTGGGGTTACTGACTTCTCTGCCAGGTTTTGCGGCGACACCTGCGCCGGTTCCGGCAGCGATTGCTAATCACGACGGTCCGATCCGCATTGCGGTGATCCGTAACCTCGGTTCAGACGACAACACCACCCAGTTTGTCGCAGGCGCGATTCAGGAAGGAAAGAAACTCGGTTTTAAAGTCAGCACCTTTTTAAGCAACGGTGACGATGCCAAATTCCAGGATTTCGTCAACCAGGCGATCAGCCAGAAATACGACGGGATTATCCTCTCTCAGGGGCGTGATCCGTATGCCACCGCACTGGTGAAAAAAGCCGTGGATGCCGGGATCAAAGTGTCGGTGTTTGATACGGCGGTAAACGGTGATATTCCGGGCGTAACCGTTACTCAGCAAGATGATGCGTCTCTCACCAACCTTTCCTTCGGTCAACTGGCGAAAGATTTCAACGGTAAAGCCAATATCGTCAAGCTCTGGGTTGCGGGCTTCCCGCCGATGGAGCGTCGCCAGGCTGCGTACCAGGCGCTGCAAAAACAGTACCCGGACATCAAAGAGCTGGAGTCCATTGGCGCTGTCTCTTCTGACGTGCAGGGCGATACCGCGAACAAAGTGGGCGCTATTCTGGCGAAGTACCCGAAAGGAAAAATCGATGCGATCTGGGGAACCTGGGATGCGTTTAGTCAGGGAGCGTATAAGGCGCTGAAAGAGAACGGTCGTACTGAAATCAAACTCTACAGCATTGATATCTCCAACCAGGATCTGCAACTGATGCGTGAGCAGGGCAGCCCGTGGAAAGTGAGCGTGGCCGTCGATCCAAAACTGATTGGCGCAACTAATGTGCGTCTGATTGCAAACAAGATTGCCGGGGAAGCGACACCTGCGACCTATGATTTCAAAGCTGCGGCTATTCCGCAGGCGCTGCTGACTGCGCAACCGGGCGCGGTGAACGTGGCGTCACTGGGCAAAATTATCCCTGGCTGGGGCCAGACTGAAGACTTTATCGCCCCGTGGTTTGCCACTCTGGAAACGAAAAATAAATGAGTGGATTACCCACGCCTGAATACAGCCGCAATATGCGGCTGATTGGTCATAGCGACCAGGGCGGTCGCCCGGACGGCGTACAGTTGATGGTGCATCGCGGCTTTGCGTATATCGGCCATATGGTGTCGCAGGGTTTTTCGATTGTGGATGTTCGCGACCCGAAAAATCCGAAGGCGGCAGGATATGTTCCTGCCCCACCGGGGACATGGAATGTGCATCTCCAGGCGCATGACGATCTGCTGCTGGTGATTAACGCCCGTGACCTGTTTGCCGATGCCCGCTTTGCCGATGAGAAGGTCTATTACACCCGACAGGTCGGTGAAACGGTCAGCGATGTGCGGGACAAAGGCTGGAGTGCAGGGCTGCGCATTTTCGATATTTCTACCCCGGATAAGCCGCGCGAAATCAGCTTCCTGTCATTGAACGGGATTGGTATCCACCGGATCTGGTATGTGGGCGGGCGTTGGGCATACGTCTCGGCACTGCTCGACGGATTTACGGATTATATCTTCCTGACCATCGATCTTGCCGATCCACATAAACCCGAAGTGGCGGGGCGCTGGTGGCTACCAGGGATGAACCAGGCCGAAGGGGAACAGCCATGCTGGCCGGAAGGTAAACGTTATGCGCTTCACCATGCAATCATCGCGGGTGACACCGCCTATGGAAGCTGGCGTGATGGCGGACTGACGCTGCTGGACGTGAAAGATCGTACACAACCTAAACTGATCAGCCATCGTAACTGGAGCCCGCCATTTGGTGGGGGCACGCATACTGCGTTGCCGCTACCGGACCGCGATCTGCTGGTGGTGCTGGACGAGGCGGTGCTCGATAACCAGGAGGATGGCGAGAAGCTGATCTGGGTGTTTGATATTCGTGAGCCGTCGAATCCGGTGAGCATTTCCACCTTCCCGCAGCCGGATGAAAGGGATTATGTGGCGAAAGGGGCGCACTTTGGTCCGCATAACCTGCATGAAAATCGGCCTGGCAGTTTCATCAGTTCAACGCTGATTTTTGCCACTTACCAGAACGCCGGTGTGCGTGCATACGACATTTCCAATCCGTATCGGCCCGTCGAAACGGGGGCGTTAGTCCCTGCAGCACCGGAAAAAATGATGGATACACGTCCAAATCGCCCTCAGGTGATCCAGTCATGTGATGTGTTTGTGGATGCGCAGGGAATAATCTACAGCACGGATTACAACGGTGGACTGTCGGTGATTGAGTATTTGGGGTGAGTGCGGTTTGACGCCCTCACCCGGCCCTCTCCCACCGGGAGAAGGAGAATATCAACTGTACTGACGTATCCGCGCCACCAGCTCTTCTGCGCTATCGATTCGCTCGGCAATCACAATCAGTGCCTTACCGAGTGTAATCGCGTGGCGCAGGCATTCGTGGCGCATGGCTTCATCCTGAATGGTGTCAATGTCGGCCACGTGAGACAGGCCGACACTGCGTCGAATCAGCTCTGTACCGCAGAAGCCAATCGCATCCTGCCAGACCTTTTTCAGGAACGTGGAGGCATAACCCGGTACGTTCAGGGCGGCATCACGCGTTTTCTCGCTCGCCAGTGTCTGGAAGCGTTCAGCGAAGGTGTTCCACAGTTCCTGAATATCGCTCAGACGCTGTTCGCGGGCAGCCGCGGCATCGCGAATACCCAGATGCCCCGGCAGGCCACAGAAGTTCAGCAGCAGGTTGCCAATTGCTGTACCGATGTCAAAGCCAATCGGGCCGTAATAGCCAAATTCGGCGTCAATCGCTTTCAGGCTACCGTCAGCGACAAAAATCGAACCGCTGTGAATATCGCCGTGAAGCAATGCTTCAGCCTGAGAGAAGAAGCGGTGTTTAAGGGCAGCGACGGCAATTTTCAGTTGAGCGTCGTCGCGCAGGGCGGCAACGTCGTGTTCCAGTGCCGCAGGATAGTTATTACGTTCGTGGATCTGGTAGGGATCGTTGAAGAACAGATCTTCGGTGATCTCACACATTTCGGGGTTAATGAATTTTGCCACCTGCGCTTTTTTATCATGCGGATGCAGATAAAAGTCGCTGGTGTGGAACAGCGTGTGAGCAAGATATTCCCCTAACTGGCGAGCGGCCTGCGGGTAGTAAATGCCTTGAACCAGCTCACCGCGCCAGATTTTATGGCTGGAGAGATCTTCCATCACCATCACCGCCAGCTCCGGGTCGAAATGATGGATTTTAACGGTGTGCTGCGGGCTATGTTGATAGTGTTCCACCAGTGTCTGCGCCTCCAGACGGGCGCGATCCAGCGTGAGTGGCCAGGATTCACCTACGCAGCGAACATAGGGCAGGGCCTGCTTGACGACGATGCGGCTTACTCCCTCGGCGTCGAAAATTTTAAAGACCAGATTGAGGTTGCCGTCGCCAACTTCCTGCGCCTCTACCAGCGATGATGGGTTATCGAGTCCGCCAAACTGCTTTGCATACTCCACTGCATCCTGGGCGGTAAAGGTACGGTATTGCGACATTGCCTGTTCCTCACTGATTTTAGTAATAAAGACATTTAGACGTCTATACATCTGGATTTCATCCTGACACAATGTGATACATCAACGCAACAGAGAATTAACGACATGCAGACATTACAGACGACCAGCCTGCGGGTGGCGGATAATCAGCTCTTTATTCTCGATCAGCAGGCACTTCCGCAGGAGAAACGCTGGCTGGATGCCTCCACGGTCGAGGCGCTGGTGGGACATATTCATGCTCTGCGCGTGCGTGGTGCACCGCTGATTGGGCTTTCCGCCAGCCTGCTTTTGGCGTTGCTGGCAGAAAACGGCAAAAACCGTGACGAACTGGCGCTGGCGCTGGATACCCTGCGGGCCTCTCGCCCGACAGCAGTGAACCTGATGAATAACCTCGACCGCATGAAGCAGGCGCTGTGGCAGGAAGATTTTGTCCCGGCACTGGTGGCGGAGGCGCTGCATCTGATTGATGAAGATAAACAGCTCTGCAATGCGATTGCGCAAGCGGGTAGCGCGCTGGTCAAACCGGGCAGCCGACTGCTCACGCATTGTAATACGGGCGGCCTGGCGACAGCCGGAGTGGGGACGGCGTTGGGTGTCATTGCGCGTGCGCACCAGGAAGGCCACGTCAGCAACGTCTGGGTGGATGAAACGCGTCCATTATTGCAGGGCGGCAGGCTGACCGCATGGGAACTGGGGGAGCTGGGCGTGCCGTATCAGCTGATTACTGATTCGATGGCCGCCAGCCTGATGGCAAAAGGGCAGGTGGATGCCGTGTGGGTCGGGGCAGACCGCATTGCCGCGAACGGGGATGTGGCGAACAAAATCGGGACATATTCTCTGGCGGTACTGGCGAAATTCCACGGCATTCCGTTTTATGTGGCAGCCCCACAAACCACACTTGATCCAAACTGCCCGAACGGCGATGCGATCCCCATTGAACAACGTGCCGCCAGCGAAGTGACAGGTGTGGCCGGAAGCTTTGGTTCGGTGCAGTGGGCTCCAGAGGATGCGCAGGTCTACAACCCGGCATTTGATGTTACGCCAGCGGCGCTGATCAGCGGCTGGGTGCTGGATACCGGCGTGGTCACGCCGCAAGAGGTGGCAAAAGGGAAATTCGCCTGAGCCTGGCTATCCTATAAGGGGCTCCCCTTAGAGGACAGAATCGTGAAGCTTGATCCCAATACTGATTTAAAACTGGAACGCGTGGTGGATGCGCCACGCGACTTGCTGTGCTCTGCTGGACCACGCCAGAGCACATCAAAAACTTCTTCATTCCTGTTCCCCATAAAGTGACCGAATGTGACCTTGATTTACGCGTGGGCGGGCGCTTTAACACCGTATTTGAGGTGGATGGCCAGCGGATGGACAACAAAGGCGTGTTCCTGGAAATTGATCCGGGCAAAAAGCGGGTGTTTACCGATGGCTACACCGAAGGCTGGGGAATTGTGCTGAATCAACTGGTGGCGTATGTGAAGGGGCTGAAACGGTAAAGAGTGCGTGCTTATACCCTCTCCCCATGGGAGAGGGTGAAAACCAGCCTATGCCAGGCGCGGATACGCATCCGCAATCGCATCCCCGGTAAACTGTGCAATCCACCCTTCTGGGTTATCGAAAATACGGATTGCGGTAAAGTTCGGCTCTGAACCCATATCAAACCAGTGTGGTGTGCCTGCGGGAACTGAGATCAGATCGTTTTTCTCACACAGCACCTGGTAAACCTGGTCACCGATGTGCAGGCAAAACAGCCCGGCGCCTTCGACAAAGAAACGCACTTCATCTTCGCCGTGTGTATGCTCGTTCAAAAACTTGGCACGCAGCGCCTCTTTTTGCGGGTTATCGGCCCGCAGGCTGATGACATCCCAGCTCTGATAGCCCTTCTCGGCGACCAGTTTGTCAATGGCGTGCTGATAGGCGTCGATCACCGTTTCAGGGGCGGGGTCACGGCCTAAATCGCGATCGGCAGCCCAGCGCTCAAAACGCACACCTTTGGCGTTGAGTTGTTGGGCGATGTCGGCGGTGTTGGTGCTGTGCCACTGTGGTTCGCTGGCATCTTTATCGGAATAAATGGTCAATGCGCTCATGAAGGGATCTGCTCCGGATTAATCTCGTCAAACTGGTGCACCTGATGATGCTGACTCGCGCCATCGTCATCACCACGGATCAACTGCAACGTACGGAAACCGGCCTGTGCGGCTGCATCCAGCTCCTGATGAATATCGGACAGGAACAGGATCTGCGCCGGGGACACGCCAATCTGCGTGGCGATGGTGCTGTACGACTGCGTTTCGCGCTTCGCACCCACATGGGTATCAAAATAGCCGCTGAACAGATGAGTAATATCACCTTCGTCGCTGTAGCCAAATAACAGTTTTTGCGCAGCAACGGAGCCAGAGGAATAAACATAGAGATCAATGCCTTGTGCTTTCCATTTTTCCAGCGCAGGCAGGACGTCCGGGTAGAGATGGCCGGTAAAATCGCCGTTCACGTATCCGTCGTGCCAGATAATGCCCTGCAAGGCTTTCAGTGCCGTCGATTTGCGGTCTTCATCCATGAACGTAAACAGAGCGTCGGTAAGTTCGCTGGCGCTGGCATGCGGATTGCTGATTTCATCACGCAGGTTGTCCAGAATCGATTTGACCGGTTCGGCGTACTGCTGAGCGGTCACGAAGGCCGCCAGTCGCTCACGCGCATAAGGGAACAAAACATCATGGACAAAACGGATATCGCTGGTGGTCCCTTCAATATCCGTCACAATCGCGCGAATCATACTCTCTCCAGTTGTCGTAAACGCATTTCGCATTCAAATAGGAATTCTAATCCCTCCAGATGACGTCGGGCTTCTGCCACATCACGTCCCCAGCAGGTTAAGCCATGACCGCGCAGAAGAAAACCATAATTAAGCGCTTGTTCCTCGGCGTAATGGGCGATTCGCGAAGCGAGGGCGTCAATATCCTGGTCGTTATCGAAAACCGGGATGGTGACGGTGTCCCGGTGCGTCGTCTGCCCGGAGAGGGATTTCTGCATTTCAAAACCGCTGAGCTGGAGTGCAGGGCCTTTGATCAGGCGCGACAACACCGTGGCATTCACCGTGTGCACGTGTAACACCGCGTTGGCCTGTGGGAACAGGCGGTAAATCAGCGTATGTAGACCCGTTTCGGCAGACGGTTTACGACCCGATGGCGCGCGATTCGTGGCGATCTCCACTTGCAGGAAGTCTTCTGTCGTGAGGCTGCCTTTATCTTTGCCGGATTCACTCAGCCAGCAGAGCGTTTCGTCCTGGCGTACCGACATATTGCCGCCTGTTGCAGGGGCCCACCCTTTTGCGCCAATCCAGCGGCAGGCGTCGGCCAGTTGTGTAAGTTGCAGGTTGTCTGTCATTTTCCTTTTACCCTCTGTCGGCCAGGAATATTTATATCGTATAGACGTCTAAGCGTCTTGATTGCCAAAGACTAACATCGTGTTATAGTGGCAGCAACATAAGTATTACATGCAGGCACAACACAATGAGCAATAACGCATTGATTCCTCAGAGCAAACTTCCCAATCTTGGCACAACGATCTTTACGCAAATGAGCGCTCTGGCTCAGCAGCACAACGCTATTAACCTGTCCCAGGGATTCCCGGATTTTGACGGCCCGACCTATTTGCAGGAACGTCTGGCTCACCATGTGACGCAGGGGGCGAACCAGTATGCGCCGATGACGGGGGCTCAGGCGCTCCGGGATGCGATTTCCGATAAAACAGCAGAGTTGTACGGCTACAAGCCGGATGCCAATAGCGAAATCACGGTCACGGCGGGGGCTACCGAGGCGCTCTATGCGGCCATCACCGCACTGGTGCGAACGGGCGATGAAGTGATCTGTTTCGACCCAAGCTACGATAGCTACGCACCGGCAATAGAACTTTCCGGTGGGGTGGTGAAACGTGTGGCGCTTCAGCCACCGCATTTTCGTCCAGACTGGCAGGCATTTTCCGCCTTGCTGAGCGATAAAACCCGTCTGGTGATCCTCAATACGCCACATAACCCGTCAGCCACCGTATGGCGTAAAGATGATTTTTCCGCCCTGTGGCAGGCCATTGCCGAACATGAGATCTATGTACTGAGCGATGAAGTGTACGAGCACATCTGTTTTGCAGAGGAAGGGCACGCCAGCGTGCTGGCGCATCCTCAATTACGTGAGCGATCGATTGCTGTCTCTTCGTTCGGTAAAACCTACCATATGACCGGCTGGAAGGTGGGGTACTGTGTGGCTCCGGCGGCCATCAGCACTGAGTTGCGTAAAGTACACCAGTACCTGACTTTTGCGGTGAACACGCCAGCACAGCTGGCTATTGCCGACATGTTGCGCGCAGAGCCGGAGCATTATCGACAGTTACCTGAATTTTACCGTGCACGTCGCGATCTGTTTGTGAATGCGCTGAGCCAGAGCCGTCTGGAGATTTTACCCTGTGAAGGGACCTATTTCCTGCTGGCGGATTACAGTGCTATTTCCGATCTGGATGATGTGAGTTTTTGTCAGTGGTTGACGAAAGAAGTCGGTGTTGCGGCAATCCCGCTCTCTGTTTTTTGCGCCGATCCATTTCCGCATAAACTGATTCGACTCTGTTTTGCGAAGCAGGAATCGACGCTACTGGCTGCTGCAGAACGTCTTAATACGCTCTGATTACTTCACCGTCCAGGCTTCTGAATATCGACGGTCTGCAAACAGCTCCAGCAGGCCGTTGATTTGTTTCAGGCGCAATACTTCATCGCTGTCCATGCCAAGTTCTTTACCAATTTTCACTTCACTCCAGCCCAGTAATGCCAGTTCGCGCACAATCTCAGACATGGCGTTAATTTGATGGCGTCCTCGGGCACGGTTATGGCGGATCGTGGCGGCCATGCGATCAACCTTCTCCTGCCGTTCTTTGCGCAGGCAGGTAACAGGTAAGTAGCCTTTCAACTGGCGTTTTAACGCGGCCCGGCTTTTACCGATCTCATGGCGGTGAAAACCATCGACGATTTCGTAATGTTGCGGTTCGCTCTCCGTCACCACAATCGGTTGTGTGAAACCATCTATCTCCAGAGATTGGCTGAGCAGCCGTTTTTCCGGTGGGGCAACGTTATTGGGGTTGTAGTCATTGGCATAAATATCATCGTGTTTGATCCATAGCACGCAATCGATAGGCTGTTCCCTGAACGGGCTAAGCGTATGGATCGTGTGACGAAAGGTATTTATCGCATCAATCCGTTCAGCTTCAGAGAGTGACTGAAGATAGCTTTCCATCTCTTTGATCAATCGTTGTTGCATAAAATTCCCCATTCCTTGCGTTTGTTTTTCATCCGTGCATTGTAGCGTTGATAGTGATTTGGCTTATTTGGGCTGAAGGAGAGTGCCCGACACCAGTAATCGTTATTGAGCAGAACCTTACAAATACGTCGCCATGAAGGGATATCTTTTGAACCTATGTCACCTTCCTGGGTATCGGGAATATCATCCATTCCTCTCTTTTGATACCAGTGCAAATAAACGGCAATTTTATTGCGATAATGTTCAGCTGTGGTTTGCGGCATGCTATCGAGCAACAGCATGGCGTATTCGTACCAGCGAAGATGATCCGGTTTGATAATTTTACGGTGGCCATAAAAATGGTTGTCGTGACCCGCGTAGATGCCACCACTTCGTACGCCACTGACACGCTCACACATGGCTGCCCAGCGCTCAGGTTCAAGAACATGATAGAGCCACAACCCCTGACGTTGCTCAGGCCCAAAGGGTTCGCAGATCCGCATATAACGAGGCGGAACGCCGGCCTGAAACATCAGGTTATATAGCGGGTTATAGCAACATCCTGTTTTGGCAAACCAGGTCCAGATGTCGGCTGTTTTCCAGTCGTAAAGAGGGTAGATATACCAGGCGTGCCCACCGGGTGCGACGCTGGTCCAGGGTTTATCATCGGCAAAACGCCGTTTACGCGCGTTGGCGATAGTCAGAAAACGGTTGTAGGACTCGTCAGCGCGAATGCCGATCATGACCGTGGAGGGGCGTTGTTGCGAAAACCAATCGGAAAATGAGCGGACGAAGGCTTCAAAGGTCATGCCCTGCTGATAAAAATCGAAATATTCGGGGTCAGTAATGGCGTCTTCAGGGGGCTGACGTACCCAATGAACACCTGGCTCCCAACATTGCCATTCGGGCTGAAACTGTGAGAGTGCGTTTTGCGTAGTCAGGGGAAGTGCAACCCAGAAAAAACGATCGATAACATCGCGGTATAATGCACGCATATTTTGCACATGCTCAATGGTGCAGGAAAATTGTGCCTCCCAGTCGATAAACAACACGCTAATTTTTTTGTTCTGTTTCCTCGCATGTTGTGCAGTGAGATGCAACATGATGGTTGAGTCTTTTCCTCCGGAAAAAGAGACACAAACGTGAGGAATGTTTTCAAGCGCCCATTCAATTCGTTCTACGGCGGCTTCAAGCACATTCTGTGCAAGCGGATATTTATATATTGACACGATCAATTACTTCCTGGGTAATGAATACCGGACAGGTCTCGTCAATGGAAATGTAGCCGCAGATAGTAAAGGAAATACCGGGTGATTAAAGAATTAAATGGCTAAAAAGGATGACGTAAATCATGTTACTTAAATGTTTTGTTCGGACATTTAAGTAACATAGCCTCTCACTCCAGAGGAATTTGTTCGATGATTTGTGAGAAGACGGCGCTATTAAGCGATGCTCTATTGTAGAGCATATAGACCTCAGCGACAGGGAGTTCGAAAGGTATCTCTACTCGTTTTACATTCATTGATGTTTTATAGCTTTCATAGGCAATTTCAGGAATATAACCAATCAGATCTGATGTGCTGATAATATTGATTATCGAAATGAAAGAGTCGGAGCTGAATACAATGTTTCTGTCCGGAAATATAGATTCAGCCTGAGCCTGAAACTCTTTTACACCATGCTCATTGCTGTGAAAAAGCGTGAAATTCTCGTTCATCAGCTCTTCCCGGGTGGCCTTATCGCCGAGACGCGGGTGATCTTTATTGCAGATAAGTATCATCGGGATGACGCGAAAACGTGAGCAGATAACGGAGCGGTTATTAACAGGTGAAAAAGTGAACACCAAATCGGCTTTGCGGTAGGCGAGTAAATCTTCGGCTGACTCCGGTGAAAGCAGCATATCGCGCAGTTCGATTTTGTAATGGTGCTCTGAAATCAGGAAGTTAACCAGTGAAAGAAGCGCGCCGGGCGCAATAACCTGAGGACAGAAGATAACAAAGTTCTTCTTGAGCTCAGAACTATGCATGATGTTAATGGTTTGCTCAATCTGATTTAAGTTTTGTTCCAGATGATGGTGGAGATTGACCCCTACGGTGGTGGGCGTGATCCCCTTACCCGAACGGATAAACAGCGGGTCGTTAAGTTGATTACGCAGCCGTTGCAGTGACTGGCTGACCGCTGAAGGGGTAATGTAAAGTGTTTCCGCAGCCTTACTAATACTCAGGTGCTGATAAATACACTCAAAGATGACCAGAAGATTAAGGTCGAATTTTTTAAGATCGTAGAGATTGGCCATGGTCCATCCTGAGAGTGCGGTTTACGCCCGTCAATGTATACACATTAACTATAGAAGACGGTTAACTATTCGCAATCTTTTGCGTTAATCGACTTAATTCTTTTTTAATATTTGCTTAATATATCATGATTGCAGATTATTAAAATACGCCTGAATTTATCTTTAAGTTATTTTTATGCTAAAAACTGGATGGTCTCATCTTGAATGACAACTGTTATTTATGTTTAGAGTGATACCTATCATGTTTTTGAATTTATCAGCCGCATGATAACGCGATGCATTCTGTTATTTATATTGGGCTTACTTGCTGCAAACATGATGCTTTCTTTGGCAAAACCTATCGCAGCCATAGATAAGAATGCCTCTGCGGTGCATTGCTCAACGTCCAGACCGATGGTGTAATCACATGGCTGTTACGGCCTTGATATAGGGTATGTAGAGCGCAACGCAACGCCAGCTTTGGCTGGCACTGAAATACCAGTGGGTAATTCAGGTATCAGGGCCGCCCATTGAGGCGGCCTTTTTACTTTCAGCGGATGTTAACGGGGTCAGGCGTGTTGTTAGGTTTGACTGATTGATTTGATAAAGCGTACGCATTAGCCCTGATGAAAAAAGCGGGTTACCTTACATCTCAACGAAAACACGGAGGAAGTACAGATGTCTTTGATTAACACTAAAATTAAACCTTTCAAAAACCAGGCGTTCAAAAACGGTGAATTCGTAGAAGTTACCGAGAAAGATACTGAAGGCCGCTGGAGTGTGTTCTTCTTCTATCCGGCAGATTTCACCTTCGTATGCCCGACTGAACTGGGTGATGTAGCAGACCATTACGACGAACTGCAGAAACTGGGTGTAGACGTTTACTCTGTTTCTACTGATACCCACTTCACCCATAAAGCATGGCACAGCAGCTCTGAAACTATCGCTAAAATCAAATACGCGATGATCGGTGACCCGACTGGCGCCCTGACCCGTAACTTCGACAACATGCGTGAAGATGAAGGTCTGGCCGATCGTGCAACCTTCGTTGTTGACCCGCAGGGTATTATCCAGGCTATCGAAGTTACCGCTGAAGGTATCGGCCGTGATGCATCTGACCTGCTGCGCAAAATCAAAGCGGCTCAGTATGTTGCTTCCCACCCAGGTGAAGTGTGCCCGGCTAAATGGAAAGAAGGTGAGGCCACTCTGGCTCCATCTTTAGACCTGGTAGGCAAAATCTAAATTTAAGTCGCCTTTACGCTACAGGTTGCAACCTTCCTGTAATGCGAAATGCTTGCGAATTAATCCTTAAACGGGTGCGCCGCACCCGTTTATTTCCAGCACCATGATGCAAGTTGCATTCCGGCAGCCTGAATAAGGCAGCTTGCATGATGACGTTTTTAGAGAGGGAAGAATAATGCTCGACACAAATATGAAAACCCAGCTCAAGGCATACCTTGAGAAACTGACCAAACCTGTTGAGCTGATTGCCACGCTGGATGACAGCGCTAAATCGGCAGAAATCAAGGAACTGCTGGCGGAAATCGCAGAACTGTCGCCAAAGGTGACGTTTAAAGAAGATAACAGCCTGGCAGTACGTAAGCCGTCATTCCTGATTACGAACCCTGGTTCTGACCAAGGACCACGCTTTGCCGGTTCTCCGTTAGGACACGAATTTACCTCCCTGGTTCTGGCACTGTTATGGACGGGCGGGCATCCGTCAAAAGAAGCGCAAGCGTTGCTGGAACAGATCCGCAATATTGACGGTGATTTTGAGTTCGAAACCTATTACTCGCTCTCCTGTCACAACTGTCCGGACGTGGTACAGGCATTGAACCTGATGTCGGTTCTGAACCCGCGCATCAAACATACCGCGATCGATGGCGGTGTGTTCCAGAACGAAATTACCGATCGCAACGTGATGGGCGTTCCGGCGGTCTTCATGAACGGTCAGGAGTTTGGTCAGGGCCGTATGACGCTGACAGAGATTGTCGCCAAAGTGGATACCGGTGCGGAAAAACGGGCGGCAGAAGAGCTGAATAAGCGCGATGCCTACGATGTGTTGATTGTCGGCTCCGGCCCTGCGGGTGCGGCGGCAGCCGTTTACTCTGCGCGTAAAGGTATCCGTACCGGCCTGATGGGCGAGCGTTTTGGTGGTCAGGTCCTCGATACCGTTGATATTGAAAACTACATTTCTGTACCAAAAACCGAAGGCCAGAAACTTGCCGGTGCTCTGAAAGCCCACGTGAGCGATTACGACGTCGATGTGATCGACAGCCAGAGTGCCAGCAAACTGGTTCCGGCAGCCGTTGAAGGTGGCTTACACCAGATTGAAACCGCGTCTGGCGCAGTGTTGAAAGCACGCAGCATTATCATTGCAACTGGCGCTAAATGGCGCAACATGAACGTGCCAGGTGAAGATCAGTACCGTACCAAAGGGGTAACGTACTGTCCGCACTGTGATGGCCCATTGTTTAAAGGTAAACGTGTTGCGGTTATCGGTGGCGGGAACTCCGGTGTGGAAGCCGCGATTGATCTGGCGGGGATTGTTGAACACGTTACCCTGCTGGAGTTCGCACCTGAAATGAAAGCAGACCAGGTCCTTCAGGATAAAGTCCGTAGCCTGAAGAACGTCGATATCGTGCTGAATGCACAGACGACGGAAGTGAAGGGCGATGGCAGCAAAGTGACCGGGCTGGAATACCGTGACCGCGTGAGTGGCGATGTTCACAGTGTGCCGTTGTCGGGCATTTTCGTTCAGATTGGTCTGCTGCCGAATACCACATGGCTGGAAGGCGCAATTGAGCGCAACCGCATGGGCGAAATCATGATTGATGCGAAGTGCGAAACCAGCGTAAAAGGCATATTTGCGGCGGGCGACTGTACGACCGTACCGTACAAACAGATTATCATCGCGACAGGCGAAGGCGCGAAAGCCTCTTTAAGCTCGTTTGATTATCTGATTCGTACGAAAACAGCATAAGAAAAGAAAGTAAGGCGACACCTGCAAAATCAGAAGGCCACCGAAAGGTGGCCTTTTTTTGTTATCGGACGACCATCACCGGAATGTGCGTGTGGCGGATCACGCTTGAGGCATTTGATCCCAGCAGATGCGTGGTGATAGACGGATTACGTGAGCCGATAACAACTACGTCAGCTTTTATTTCTTCCGCCAGTTCATTGACGGCATCACGCACGCTGCCAAAGCGAACGTGCGTTTTTATACGTGATGGATCGATGCTGAAATGGCCTACCATCGTTTGCAGACGGGTTTCTGCTTCGTGCTGCAAATGCTCCTCAAAGCGGCGCACATCGGCGGCAAAACGGTGCAGGCTCAGGCTGGCCGAACCTGGCAAGACGTGCATGAGGTGAATAATGCCCTCCTGTTGCGCGAGGAATTCTGCGTGACGTACGGCTTTATCGCTTAGTTCCATTTCGAAAACATCAACCGGCATAATGATTCTCTTATACATACCCGTTTCTCCTTGTTTATAAACGCTAAAACCATTCAAGCACAAAATAGTATGCGTTTCTGATATCTGTCTGGCACTTTTTAATGCTGAGGAGGTTTTCTTTGAGTGGGGCTGTAGAGTGGAGGTGTTACCAGTAGCGCTCAAGATAAAGCACTGCCGTGACGATGATCGCCATAAAAATAAGAAATGCAATGGTGATGCCCAGCACTTCACCCATGACCGTCCCCGCGGCACTGAAACGGATTAAGCCTGGATTAAGGTGTTTTTGTGATAAATAGTAAGAATGTGTGAAATTACAGAAAGAGGATGCCTTTGCATCCTCTGTGCAGCGCAGTGAGCGCGTGTTTAGGTGGGATTAACGCAGGTAATCGCCCGCTGCTTCTGGCTGGTAGAGCAGTTCCAGCACTTCCAGGTGTGTAGAAACGCCGCCAGGCAATTCCCAGTGGATAGTATCGCCGGTACGCAGGCCAATCAGTGCCGCACCAACTGGTGCAAGAACCGAAAGCTGTGTGCTGCTGTCCGTCATTTGCGCGGGATACACCAGCGTGCGGGTACGTTCCTCACCGGTTGTGAGGTCGCGGAATTTGACCTGGCTGTTCATCGTCACCACATCATGCGGCATGGACTCGGGTGTACACATCTGTGCCCGATCCAGTTCGGCATTCAGCGCGTCGGCAATCGGCAGTGAGGCGAATTCTGGTTTTTCCAGGAGCCTGTCAATACGTTCTGCGTCGAGTTCATTAATGATAATTGTGGGTCTGGACATTTATTACTCCATGTCGTTAATGCTGCGTGTACCGCAGAAACCAATCCAAAAGAAAACCCTCGCCGTCTGGCAGCGAGGGTTTTAACTCTTCCGATGATACTGTCTGCGCGCGCAAGTTTGAAGTGATGAACATCACATTCATGGTGCATATGAATTTTTGGCGAAAAACGTGATCCCTCGCAAATTTGCATTATCCTTTTTAAGCGCCCTTTCCGGGGTGACTATCCGCATTCTGTGTTCCGTTGAGGAGATCTCATGAGCGATTACGACAAACTTACCTTGAAAGATGGCAGTTATTTGCACTTTAAGGACTGGGGAAGTGGGCAGCCGATTGTCTTTAGCCATGGCTGGCCACTGACGGCAGATGCTTTTGAAGATCAAATGTTATATCTGGGGTCAAAAGGATTTCGCGTAATTGCGCACGATCGCCGGGGTCATGGCCGTTCGGCACAGCCGTGGGACGGGCATAACATGGATCAGTACGCTGACGATCTTGCTGCGTTGACAGCACATCTGAATCTGAAAGATGCCGTTCACGTCGGCCATTCGACGGGCGGGGGAGAAGTAGCGCGATATATTGGTCGCCACGGTACTGCTCGGGTAGCAAAAGCGGTACTGATAGGTGCGGTGACACCGATTATGATCAAAACCGATTTCAACCCGAACGGGGTTCCTAAAGAGGTGTTTGATGGTATTCGGGATGGGGTGGTTAATGACCGGGCTGCATTCTTCTATGAACTTACCGCTGCATTTTATGGCTATAACCGCCCTGGTGCGAAAGAGTCAAAAGCGGTTCGGGAAAGTTTTGTTGAGCAGGGGCTTCAGGGCTCGATTAAGGCAATGTACGACTGCATAAAAGCCTTCTCAGAAACTGACCTGCGCGAAGATCTGAAAAAGATGACCATTCCGACGCTGGTGATCCATGGCGATGACGATCAAATCGTGCCATTCGAAACCTGCGGGAAAGTGGCGGCGGAGATCCTGCCTGATGCCCAACTGAAAGTGTATCCCGGCGGTTCGCACGGGATCTGCACCACCGAAAAACAGCAGATTAATGACGATTTGCTGAAATTTATTCAGTCTTAATCTGGGGCGGATTGCGTTACGCTGATCGTCCTGAATCAGGGCAATGAGCGAAGCGTATTTCGTGGCTGCCCCACCATTGAGAGAGCAATATGTACTTTTATCAACCTTCTCAGGGACACGGCCTGCCGCATGACCCGTTAAATGCCATTATCGGCCCACGGCCAATTGGCTGGATCTCTTCACGTGATAACGCCGGTCAGGCGAATCTCGCCCCCTATAGCTTTTTTAACTGCTTTAACTACCGCCCGCCAATCATTGGTTTTTCCAGCAACGGCTGGAAGGACAGTGTGCGAAATATTGTCGAGACGGGTGAGTTTGTCTGGAATCTTGCAACACGAGATCTCGCCGAAGCCATGAACCAAACATCAGCGATGTTACCGCATGGGGAGAATGAGTTTGCCTTTGCCGGGCTGACGCCAGCGGCGAGTCATCTGGTGAGCGCGTCCCGAGTGGCAGAAAGCCCGGTGAATTTTGAATGTCGTTTGTCGCAGTGTATTCAGCTAACCGGCGCAGACGGAACGGCGATTGATACCTGGCTGGTGTTAGGGGAAGTTGTCGGCATTCATATTGCCGAGTCGTTACTGGAGGACGGTATCTACCAGACCGCGAAAGCGCGGCCCATCCTGCGCGCAGGTGGACCATCGGCGTATTACGGCATCAGCGATGAGCACCGCTTTGACCTGGTGCGTCCTGGGGCTTAGTAACCCACTTTATCGATCACAAACTGTTTTCCGCAGTTACCCGGGTGTGGCTGTGGGGCGAAGGACGCGGAGGAGAGTGGCGCGTTGATGGTCGCGGCGTTAAGGGAAATTTGCATTTCCGTCAGATAAGCCGGGTTCCCGTCACAACTGAGTTTCACCGCGTTAACGCTGGCTTTGCCCCAGCTTTTGGCTACGGCATCATTGAAATCGCGGCGAGACACCGTTTTACCGTAGTTTTCCGCTAAAAAGTGTCCCAGGGCACTGCTCCTCACATCCTGATTCATGCGCACCATTGTGCCGAAATAGGCGTCAGGATCGAAGCCAAAGCAGACCCCATGCTTGGCATATTCATACCGTTCAAGACAGGCGTTACCGCCCGCGCCGGGCATCACGTTGCTGAGCTTTGCCGCCGTTTCCAGTGACAAACCCGTTTCAGCCGCCGAACATTTCCGGCTACCTTTCACCTCTGGCATGTTGGGGATCGGGCGCGTGGCACAACCAAAACGCATCCAGCGACGTTCATCGACTCCACGAGCGGCAATCGATTTTGGTAGACCAGGCCACAAGCCGTGAACCGTGAGGAAATCCGTTTTGGTCGCACTCTCTTTTTGCAGTCGACACTCGTCAGGCTCATTACGATTGCGATCGTGCATGCTCTGACAGAACCCGGTTTGCCAGGAAAGCGCCAATACATAGCGGTCGAAATCCGTATACTGAGTGGCCTTAAGCGGTTCTGCCTGTGCGGAGAAAACGCAGAGTGCAAGCGCCATCGCGCCAGACGGGATAACGACATCCTTTCTGAACATTTGAATTCCTGATTAATTAAGAGAGAGTGATTTACGGGAACGATTAAAGCACAAAAAGCGCCCGTAGGCGCTTTTTGTGTGCAGAGAACCGTTAGCTGACGGCAGTTCCTGGAACCAGAATTTCAGTCGCGATGATCACGATGATCAGACCAACAAGGACCGGAACCGATGTGCGTTTTACCACTTCAAATGGCGAGATTTTTGCCATCCCGGCAACGGCTACCACTACGCCGGAAACCGGGGAAATGGTGCGTCCCAGGTTTGACGCCTGCAACATCGGGATAGAGAGATAAGCCGGGTTAATGCCGGAAGAGTGCGCCAGTTTAGGGATCATTTCGACAAAGGCGTAGAACGGGGCGTTACCGGAGCCGGTCGTCATTGCCGCTAGCATGGTCAGAATGACCAGCACCAGCATCAGGATGATACTGGCTGAACCAAACGACGTGGCGATGGAGATCAGACTCTGGATAAAGCCAATTGTGCTAAGCCCCTGAGCAAAGACGCCCGCGGCGACCAGCAGCATGACCACGCCCGCAAAGGCGTCCGCCATACCACGATAGGCCACTTCCAGACCCGAGAAAACCTTCTGTGTATTAAAGCCACGCACGAATTCCAGAACCGCAGCCAGCAGCATACAGATGACCAGAATGGTGATGATATGTAGCTGAGGGCCCCATTTCCCGTCAAAAATCAGCACCCCGATGATCGGAGTAAAGGGCAGGATGGCGTAGAACGACGGTGCAGTGGTGGTGATTTCGCTCACATCCAGCATCTCGTGGCTGATGTTCTCTTTTTTGTCGAGATAGCGCTGCCAGAAAAAGTGCGCAACTGCCATGCCGATAATGGCGGCAATGGAAATTGGCAGCGTGGTTTTAAAGGCAAAGTCGATCAGCGACATTTCAGCGGCTTTAGCGGCGAGGACCACGTCGCCTGATGTTGGCGAAAGAATAATGGCTGCCGGAGAGGCACAAATGGCGGCGGCTGCACCACGGCTAATTCCTACGTTGACCATCACCGGGAACAGGGTCGCCATTAACAATACGCCAAGCCCCGTCGCGGAGGAGACGGCTAGTGACATCAGGCAGGCAACGAAATAAGCCGCAATCATCAGCAGGTAAGGAGAGTTAATGTACTGCAGTGGTTTAGAGGCGAGCTTTACGACCATATCATTTGCACCGATATGGGTCATGTAGGCGGCAAAACCACACAGCATCATGATCATCATGCCGAGATCACCGCCGCGGCTCATCAGCAGGATCTTGATGTATTCCACGATGTCGGTTGCGGTGTACCCCGTCGTGGTCTCACTGGCCGGTAAGACCTTATGACCCATCAATGCGCTGATTATGAGTAGCGTCAGACCGCCAACGAATAAGACGCCGGTTGCTGAGTAGCCTTTGATGATGTAGCGCGCGACACCGACGATGACGACGACTCCGATAAGGAGCTCGATAAACGTAAGCATGGTTTCCCCTGTATCCTTGCTGCCCGAGAGCACAAATAGTCAATAAAAAAAGAAGGAAGAAATGTGCCGAAATAATGGTCTGTCATTGCTGATTAAAATCAATAAACAGACTACTAAAGAAGATATCGACGATATTTTGCCATTGCTGCGTCATTTATGTCATGACGCGATTGACCATCTTAATCATGATTGTATGTCATTAAATTGAAACTGAAATGTTAGATAGTTGGGTGTGTTTCATCAGGCAATTGATTAAGAAAGTAAAACTATTTAAAAGCACTTTTCATTCATTTCACTCCCTGCCTATACTCGAGCCACTTTCGTTCACTCTGATGACGCTGATATGCACGCCAACTGGACCTATCGTCTGCGCTTTCTCAAAAAACATCTGCTGATGTTTTTGATTGCGTTTGGCTGGTTGTTGATCCAGAGCCAGGTTGCTGTCGCTTCTCACGATTGCTCAATGAACCTTCGGGGAGACGTCGCCGCTATCCAGCATATGGATATGGTGGCAAAACCCAGCCCTCATAACGCTGTCGATGCCTCCGCGCTGTGTGAAAAACATTGCGTGCCAGAGCAGGCACAAAAAGATCCGGCACAGCCGCATCTGGTCGCACTTCCTGCGGCGATGAGCCTTTCCCTCAATACGCCAGAATGCACCTCAGTTCGTCATTCAGTATGGTCTGTTACCCCTCCCGCAGCAGGGCCGCCGGCAACGATCCGTTTTTGCCGGTTTAGAGAGTAAAAACCTGTTAATTCGTTGAATTTATTTTAATTTACGTTTAACAGGAGCTTTATCATGCGTGCATTATTCTTTTCCGCGCTGCTTGGCGCATCGCTGTCCTTTTCACCTCTTGCCGCTCAGGCAAACGAGGTATCCGTACCGTCTGTCCAGCGTTGGCAGGGACAAGGCGTTGTTCAGTCTCTTTCCGAACAGTCTGTCATGCTCCAGCACGATGCCATTCCAGAACTGAAATGGCCGGCCATGACGATGCCTTTTACCTTGTCTGCGAATGCGGCGCTGAATGGCGCAAAACCGGGAGACAAGGTGACCTTCACGCTTGAACGGTCGGGTGACGGTTTTCACATCGTCTCGCTGACGCCACTGCGCTAAGCGAGGTTTCCATGAAACAACACACACTGAGCCTGTGGCTCGGTGGGGTGTTGTTCGGGCTGCTGAGCTCTGCCGTACAGGCGGAGCCGTGGACGCTCGAACAAACCCTGACCGAAGCCCAGCGTTATTCTGCTGAACTATCTGCCAGTCGTAACGAAGCACAGGCGCTGGATGCAATGGCCGATTCTGCCACCCAGCTTCCCGATCCCAAACTGAAATTTGGTATTGAAAACGTCCCCGTACAGGGCAGTAACGACCGCAGACTGACGCGTGAAGGCATGACGATGCAAAAAATAGGCATCATGCAAAGCTACGTCAGTTCGGAAAAGCGGGAGCGTAAGGCGCAAACATTTCAGGCGCAGGCCAGGGGCGTCCTGGCAAAATCTGAAGCCATTCGTGCGGCCCTTCAACGTGATACCGCACAGGCATGGCTGGATCTGGCTCTGGCGCAGCAGGGGCTGAAAATGGCTAAAGCGGTGGTGAGCGAGACAGAGCGCCAGGGAGGTGTGCAAAAAGCCAGCGTAGGGGCAGGAAGTTCAACCCCTGATAGTGTTCTGGCATTGCAGATGACACTGAGCGCCATGCGCGATAAAGAGACGCTTGCCCTTCGTGATGTTCAACTGGCGCAAAGTCGTTTGTTGCAACTGACGGGGCAATCAATCTCAGCGGTGAGCGGACCTCTCCCACGCTATCAGCGTTTGCCTGCGGATGAAAAAATGCTTGAGGAGGCCATCATTCAGCATCCGGAAGTCGAAGCTGCCCGGCGCGAGGCGGAAACCGCGAAAGCCCGTTCTGCTCAGTCCGCAGTTGCCGCTATTCCTGATGTCGACGTTGAGGTGTTCTACGCTCACCGGGCTGAAGGATATGACGATATGGCGGGGGTGATGTTCAGCGTTGACCTGCCTATTTTCCAGTCTAAACGCCAGGATAAAGATTATGCCGCAGATGTTTCCCGCTCAATGCAGGCCGTCGACCAGCTCACGCTGATCAAACGTGAGCACGTTGCGCAGGTTCAGTCACTGGTTGCGCAGTACCAGGCGGCGCAAACGCTGTGGCAGAGACAACGCCAGGAGGTATTGCCGTTACAGCGCCAGCGTCTGGATGTGATGACGGCGCAGTATCGCTCGGGACAGACCGATCTTCCGGGGCTGCTGGAGGCACGCCGCAGCGTGCTGGATACCGAACTGGCGGCCAATCAGGCTGAGCGCGAAATGGCGCGAACCTGGGCCGCGATCCAATGGCTGATCCCGCAGGAGCTGGCTCGATGAAAAAAACAACCTTAACGGCGATCGCGATCGCTGTCCTGCTGGCGGCCAGTGGCGGTTACTACGCAGGGCAAAAGCAGACTCATCAACCAGCGACGTCTTCTCAATCCGCTGAGCGCAAAGTGCTTTACTGGTACGACCCGATGATGCCTGGCCAGCGTTTTGATAAACCCGGTAAATCACCTTTTATGGATATGGAGCTGGTTCCACGCTATGCCGATGAGGAGAAAGGGGCTGCCCGTGTGGGAATTAGCACGCAGCAGCAACAAAACCTCGGCATGAAAACGGCCAACGCACAAATGCGGCAGTTAGTTTCACCCTTCTCGGCGTTTGCCACAGTAACAACCGATGAACGCAGTGTGACGGTGGTGTCTGCACCAGCAAACGGTGTGGTGTCACGGTTGTTTGTCAGTGCGCCGCAGCAACAGGTGAAAGCGGGTGAACCTTTGGCGCAGCTCTGGCTTCCGCAATGGACGACTGCGCAGCAGGAATATCTGGCCGTGCGCAAGCTTGGTGACCCTGGTCTGACTCGTGCAGCCCGCGAACGACTGGCATTGCAGTTTATGCCTGAAGAGGTGATTCGCGCGCTGGAACGAAGTGGAAAACCCCAGACCACGCTAACCCTTCGGGCAACAAAAGCGGGTTATGTCGTGAAACTCGATGTGCGGGAAGGCGCACAAATTGCCGCCATGACACCGCTTTTTGAGATAGCTCAGCGCGATCCGGTATGGCTGGTGATCGACTACCCGCAAACGCAGGCGCAGTCCCTTACCGTGGGCAGCAAAATGGTGGCGACAACGGAGAGCTGGCCGGGAGAGCAATTCCACGGCACGGTCAGTGAATTGCTGCCGCAGATGGAAACCACCACGCGAACACTGAAAGCCCGTATCGTGCTGGATAATTCCGGGCAGAAGCTCAAACCGGGCATGTATCTCAACGTGTCACGAAGTGAGGTGGTGCAGCACGCTCCGGTGCTGGCTGTGCCGGAAGAGGCGGTCATTAACAGTGGTGAGTCAACCCGGTTGTTGCTTGCCACGGGGGATGGCTACTTCCGACCCATAGAGGTGACTACGGGGATCACGGCTCAGGGATGGACGGAAATTCGCTCGGGGTTAAACGTGGGGGATAGCGTGGTTACCTCTGGGCAGTTCCTGATTGACTCTGAGGCCAGCCTCCGTAGCGTGATACCGGAGGTGGCGCAATGATTGCGGCGATTATTCGGGCCTCATTACGTAACCGGCTGCTGGTGATCCTCGCCGCAGTCGTTATGGCGGGCTGGGGGATGTGGGCAGTACAGCGTGCTCCACTGGACGCACTGCCGGACTTATCGGACGTGCAGGTTATCGTCAAAGCGAGCTACCCAGGCAAAGCGCCACAGGTGATTGAAGATCAAGTAACCTGGCCGCTCACCACCTCGATGCTCTCTGTTCCTGGCGCCAAAACGGTACGTGGCTTTTCGATGTTTGGTGATGCCTATGTCTATGTGCTGTTTGAAGATGGCACAGATCTCTACTGGGCGCGCGCCAGAGTATTGGAGTATTTAAGCCAGGTGCAGTCGCAATTTCCGGCGGGTGTAAAAGTGTCGCTGGGGCCGGACGCCACGGGCGTCGGCTGGATCTACGAATATGCGTTGATCGACCGAAGCGGCAAACATAGCCTGGCAGATTTACGGGCGTTGCAGGACTGGACGCTGAAGTTTGAACTGAAGACGGTTCCCAACGTTTCGGAAGTGGCCAGCGTTGGCGGAATGGTTCGTCAGTACCAGATTGTGGCGGACCCTGCGAAGATGCGCGCACTGAATATAACCCATAGCCAGTTATCCAGTGCCGTTCAGGCGGCCAATAAGGAGAGTGGCGGTGCATTGCTGGAAATGGGCGAAGCGGAGTATATGGTGCGCACCACCGGCTATTTACGTTCACTGGACGATTTCCGCAATGTGGTGATCACCAGCCGTGATGGTGTGCCGATTCTCTTAAAAGATGTGGCGACCATCGGCTTTGGTCCTGAAATCCGTCGCGGTGTGGCTGAGCTGAATGGCGAGGGTGAAGTGGCAGGCGGTGTCGTGGTGATGCGCTACGGGCAGAATGCGCTGGAGACGATCCATGCCGTGAAAGATAAGCTGCGCGAACTGCAAAAAGCCTTGCCGCAAGGGGTGGAGATTGTCCCGGTCTATGATCGCTCAACGCTCATCGAAGAGTCGGTCAAGACGCTGACCCATAAACTCCTGGAGGAGTTTGCTGTCGTCGTCGTGGTTTGTGCGCTTTTCTTGTTCCACTTCCGTTCTGCACTGGTGGCCATTGTTTCGCTCCCACTCGGGATTTTGGGAGCGTTTGTGGTGATGCATTATCAGGGCATCAACGCCAACATCATGTCGCTTGGCGGAATCGCGATTGCCATTGGGGCAATGGTGGATGCCGCGATTGTGATGATTGAAAATATGCATAAGGTACTGGAGCAGTGGCGGCATGATCATCCCGATAAAACGCCATCGTCAGCGGATTACTGGCATCTGGCTGAACGCGCGGCAGTGGAAGTGGGGCCTGCACTTTTTTGCAGCCTGCTGATTATTACGCTGTCGTTCATTCCTGTGTTTTCCCTTGAGGCGCAGGAAGGGCGCATGTTCTCGCCGCTGGCGTTTACCAAAACCTGGTCAATGGCGGTGGCAGCGGGGCTGGGGATTACTTTGGTTCCGGTTTTGATGGGATATTTTATTCGCGGGAACATTCCGGATGAAAAGGCAAATCCTGTTAATCGGGTGTTGATCCGTCTGTATGAGCCGATTCTGGATCGGGTGCTTTCTTTCCCAAAAACCACGCTGGCGCTTGCATTTGTGTTACTGCTCGTTACGTTCTGGCCATTAAGCCGCCTGGGCAGTGAGTTTATGCCGCCGCTGGATGAGGGCGATTTACTGTATATGCCATCAACGCTGCCGGGGATTTCCGCCCGTGAAGCATCAAGACTACTCCAGCAGACAGATCGGTTGATCAAAAGCGTACCAGAAGTGGCGAGTGTGTTTGGTAAAGTGGGAAGGGCAGACACGGCGACCGATCCTGCGCCGCTCACGATGCTGGAGACGACGATTCACTTTAAACCGCGTGACCAGTGGCGGCCTGGCATGACGACGCAAAAACTGGTGGAAGAGCTGGATAAAACGGTGTCAGTTCCGGGGATTGCCAACGTGTGGGTTCCGCCGATCCGTAACCGGCTGGATATGCTGGCGACGGGGATAAAAAGCCCGGTAGGGATTAAGGTGAACGGCAATAATATTGCTGACATTGAGCGTGTTGCACAGCAAATTGAGCATGTGGTGAAACAGGTCCCAGGGGTAACATCAGCACTTGCAGAGCGGCTGGCGGGTGGCCGCTATGTGGATATTCGTATCGACAGGCAGAAAGCGGCGCGTTATGGCGTTTCGGTCGACGAACTGCAAAGTATGGTCTCTACGCTGGTGGGAGGCGATAACATCGGCGAGGTGATTCAGGGGCGGGAGCGCTACCCTGTCAACCTGCGTTACCCACGTGATTTGCGCGATAATATCGATAAGTTACGGGTACTGCCGGTGGTGACCGCGAATGGTAGCCAGGTGGCGCTGGGCGAGTTGGCGGATATTGTTGTGACCGAGGGGCCGCCGATGCTTAAAAGCGAGAACGCGCGGCTTTCAAACTGGATTTATGTCGACCTGCGTGGGCGAGATTTGAAGTCTGCCGTTGATGAGATGCAGAAGCGAGTGGCGGAGCATGTGGTGTTGCCGCAAGGGGTTTCCCTCTCCTGGTCAGGGCAATTTGAATATCTTGAGCGTGCAACGGCTAAGCTGCAAATAGTCCTGCCGGTAACGCTAATGATTATATTTATACTTCTATGGCTCACCTTTAAACGTATTTCAGATGTCCTGATAATAATGGGGACATTACCCTTCGCGCTTATTGGTGGAGTATGGTTGCTATGGTTGCTTGAATATAACCTTTCCGTGGCGGGGGCGGTTGGCTTTATAGCCCTCTCCGGTGTCGCCGCCGAGTTTGGCGTAATAATGGTTCTCTATTTAAATCATGCTCTGGATAAATATCATAGCCGCGAACCTGAGGGAGGAAATGCGATGCTGATGCGGGCTATCCACGAAGGCGCGGTGCTGAGAGTCAGGCCGAAAGTGATGACCGTTGCGACCATCATGGCAGGATTGTTGCCCATTATGTGGGGAGGCGGCAGTGGATCAGAGGTGATGCAACGCATTGCTGCACCTATGATCGGAGGCATGGTGACTGCGCCGTTGTTGTCCATGCTGGTTATTCCTGCACTCTATAAGTTGTTACATCAGCGTTAAAGGTACATCCTGCATGCTATTATTTTGGCATGCAGGTATTCATTTCTCAGAATATTCCCAGATTTATCGTGGTTAATTAGGAATGACGGCGATGCTGTTAAGTATCCATTCAACTATTCTGTGGTAAACTTTGCCTCGAATACTAAAAATGGTAATTGCATTGTGATCGTACGAAATAAATTTTTCCTGATTTTATTGTTTATTTTTGGGCAGTTAACGTTTTCCTCTGTGGCAACGGCAGGCGAAAACGCGACGGACAAAGGGTGGTTCTCAACCTTTACGGATAACGTTGCGCAAACCTGGAAGGAGCCAGAGCATTACGATCTCTATATTCCGGCAATAACGTGGCACGCACGTTTTGCTTACGACAAAGAAAAAACAGATAAATACAACGAACATCCATGGGGGGCTGGTTTTGGTCAGTCCCGGTGGGATGAGCAGGGCAACTGGCACGGCTTGTATCTGATGGCGTTTAAAGACTCTTTCAACAAGTGGGAGCCGATCGGCGGTTACGGCTGGGAGAAAACCTGGCGTCCACTGGCTGATGACAACTTCCGCCTGGGCCTGGGGTATACTGCGGGTTTTACCGCTCGAGATAACTGGAAATATATCCCTATTCCGGTCCTGTTGCCGTTGGCTTCTGTTGGTTATGGCCCGGCAACATTCCAGATGACGTACATTCCGGGGACATACAATAACGGAAACGTTTACTTTGCCTGGATGCGGTTCCAGTTTTAACTGAAAAAATGCGGTGTTCTGGCGGAAAAAGAGACTGGCTTTGAATCCAAAAGGATAAAAAGCCAGCAAGAAAAATTAACGCGACTTTTGTCACTTTTTATCAAAGATCCACTGGACAAAACGTCCCACAATTGTTGTACTGATACCGACACAGCATTTGTGTCGTTTTTTCATGTAAAGGTAATTTTGATGTCTAAGATTAAAGGTAACGTTAAGTGGTTTAATGAGTCCAAAGGATTCGGTTTCATTACTCCGGAAGATGGCAGCAAAGACGTGTTCGTACACTTCTCTGCAATCCAGACTAATGGTTTCAAAACCCTGGCTGAAGGTCAGCGTGTTGAGTTTGAAATCACTAACGGTGCCAAAGGCCCTTCTGCTGCTAACGTAATCGCTCTGTAATTCAGACGTGTCAGCAAGAATTTCAAAACCCGCTCATTGAGCGGGTTTTTTTTCGTTATAAATCAGCCAATCAGATACATTTTCAGAAAACTGGCTATGATAAGAACGCTCAGCAACACCATCCCCGCACTCATCAAACTCTCTTTCATACCATCACCCTCATTCAGTCTTGCAGCCAGAGTGACAGAGAAAAATTAAGCCAACATTAACGTTTTGTTGTTATTGTGGGCTGGCAGAAGAAAAAAGCCAAAATGCGATCGCCGTCATCGCAAATGAGCCGAACAGATTGATGGCAATGTTGGTTAGTGCCCATGTCACGCGGCCTTCCTGAAAAAGGAACACCACTTCCGCCGAGAATGTCGAGAAAGTCGTCAGGCCGCCGCAGAAGCCGGTTGTGAGCAGCAACTTCCATACCGGATCGATATTTGTCATCCGGTTAAACCAGGCGAGCCCCATACCAATAATAAATGCACCAATAAGGTTTGCCGCCAGAGTCCCCATTGGAATCGCCTGATGCATGGGATTAAACCGCATGCTTAAGAACCACCGCGCAACGCTACCCGTGCCACCACCAATAAAAACGGCTAAAAGTAGTTGAAACACTGTAAATACCTGCTATTTGATGTGTAAGGACATCGAGTGTAACGCTGTTTTCGCTGAGGGGACAAATATGTATGTTGCGGTAGGGCAGTTTGCGGTGACTCCTGTCTGGGAAGAGAACGCGCAGATATGCATCGATTTGATGGCACAAGCGTGGCGAAAAGGGGCCTCTATGCTGGTGCTGCCCGAAGCTCTGCTGGCACGAGCTGACGATGACCCAGATTTATCAGTAAAGTCGGCTCAGCCTCTGGAAGGGGGGTTTTTACAATCACTGCTGGAGGCCAGTACCGGCAAAACCATGACGACCATCCTGACTATCCATATTCCTTCTGCGCCGGGACGTGCGGTCAATACGCTGGTGGCAATACGTGATGGTGTCGTTATCGCGCAATACGCCAAGTTGCATCTCTATGATGCCTTCAATCTTCAGGAATCAAGATTGGTCGATCCGGGAAAGCGGGTTCCGGAATTGATCGATGTCGCAGGTGTCCGTATTGGGTTGATGACTTGCTATGATGTACGTTTCCCTGAGCTGGCACTGAATTTAGCCTTAAAAGGTGCTGATGTGCTGGTTTTACCTGCTGCATGGGTTAAAGGTCCGCTCAAGGAGCATCACTGGGCAACTTTGCTTGCTGCACGCGCACTTGATACCACGTGTTATGTCGTGGCTGCGGGAGAATGCGGTAATAAAAATATCGGCCAAAGCCGGGTTGTGGATCCATTCGGTGTCACCGTAGCCGCTGCTGCTGAAGGTCCTGCACTGTTGCTCGCTGAGATTGATACGAAGCGGGTTGCACAGGCGCGCCAGCAGTTACCGGTTCTTCGTAATCGCCGGTTTGCGCCACCGCAATTATTGTGATGTTTTTTTCAACAATGCTTGATTCACCTTGTTACAGATTGCTATTGTGTGCGCGCGTCAAATGACCGTTAATAAGATCAGGTTTTGGGTGCTGAATGCAGCCTGTTTTATGTGAAGAAGGTATCTATGGGTGAGATTAGTATTACCAAACTGCTGGTGGTTGCCGCACTGGTTGTCCTGCTGTTTGGTACCAAGAAGTTACGCACATTGGGTGGCGACCTGGGTGCTGCAATTAAAGGCTTCAAAAAAGCGATGAATGACGATGACGCGGCAGCGAAGAAAAGCGCCGAAGATGATGTCCCTGCTGAGAAGCTTTCTCACAAAGAGTAATAGCATTGCCTGTGGGCTTGCGAAAAAAAACCGGCTTAAATGGCCGGTTTTTTTATCTCGGAACTGTAAATAAATATTACCGTGTTATTTTACTTCTTCGCCTTTCGCCTGCATGTCAGCGTGATATGACGAACGAACAAATGGACCGCACGCTGCGTGGGTAAAGCCCATCGCCATTGCTTCGGCTTTCATTTCGTCGAATTCATCCGGGCTGACGTAACGTTGTACAGGCAGGTGATGGCGGCTCGGCTGCAGATACTGACCTAATGTCAGCATCGTTACGCCATGACGACGCAGATCGCGCATGACTTCTACGATCTCGGCATTTGTTTCACCTAACCCAACCATCAAACCTGATTTAGTTGGGATATGCGGATGCGCTTCTTTAAAACGCTCCAGCAGCTTAAGTGACCAGTTATAATCAGCTCCAGGGCGAACCTGACGGTAAATGCGTGGCACGTTCTCCAGGTTGTGGTTAAACACATCTGGCGGCGTGGCAGTCAGAATTTCCAGCGCACGATCCATACGGCCACGGAAGTCAGGAACCAGCGTTTCAATTTTAATGCTCGGGCTCTTTTCTCTAATGGCGGAGATGCAGTCAGCGAAGTGCTGAGCACCGCCATCACGCAGGTCATCACGGTCAACGGATGTAATGACCACATAGCGCAGTGCCATATCGGCAATAGTTTGAGCCAGTTTTTGTGGTTCGTTAGCATCTGGCGCAACAGGGCGGCCATGAGCAACATCACAGAACGGACAACGACGGGTACAGATTGCACCCAAAATCATAAATGTGGCTGTGCCGTGGTTGAAACATTCAGCAAGATTGGGGCAAGAGGCTTCTTCACAGACAGAATGAAGACCATTTTTGCGCATCGCCGCTTTGATCCCCTGGATACGCGAAGAGTCTGCCGGTAGTTTGATTTTCATCCATTCCGGTTTTCTTAACAGCGCTTCGCGCTCTGTAGCCACGTTTTTAACCGGGATAAGGGCCATTTTATCGGCATCGCGGTATTTAACACCGCGTTCCATCACAATGGGTTTACTCATAGCGTGCGTGTTCCAGTTGCGAATATCGAAGGAAAGCGTTTCAATTCAAGGGAATGTTGTATTTATCAACTATTTTTGAACTAACGACAGGCAGTATATCATTGAAACGGTCGATAAAGCAGCCTGTCAGGTCGCCAATTTGTAAAATAGTTGTTGGTTTGTGCCTTTTGCCCTGCATAAGGCAGGGGCTTATGTTGAACACCCAGGTCAGAAGGCCTGGCGAATGATGTTGATGACGTTTTCGAGGACCGGATCGCGCAGGCTGAGTTTGTTGTAATGAAGAGATATTTCAATAGATTCGGTGTTCAGCGGGTCAAAAGGAATGCTTTCAAGTGGCCAGCACTGGCGAAGCAGATTGTACAAGCGCGATGGCATAACACACAGCATGTCACTGCTACCAATCATAGACGCAATAGTAAACATATTGTAACTGCTGAAGCTAACCTGACGCTCAGGGAAGATTTCATCAACTCGCTGTCGAAGAGGGTTCAGGCGTTGCCCTTCGGCCATAAAAGATGAATGTTCATAGCTGCGAAGATTATCCACCGTTAAAGGCTGACTGAGAGCCGGGTGCTGCTTACGACACACCAGCAAAAGGTGGTCTGCATAGAGTACATTTTGCCCTAATGCTCTGGCGCCAAAATGGTTGCTATCGATAATCAGGTCGGTCTGGAATTGTGCAAGTTGCGTTTCGGCATCGCTTACGGGAATGTTGCGAAGCAACAGCTGAGGAGCATGCTGCTTCACAGCCTGGTAAATGGCTGGCAGAACAAGTACACCAACAGAGGGCGATGTTCCTATGGTGATGGTTCTTTGCTTGTCGTAACTCCCGGTTAAGTCCAGAGCCCCCAGAATAGATTCTAGCCCCTGGCTAATGTACTCGTGAAGGTGGGTCGCATAGGCAGTAGGCGTGACGCCCTGGCCTTTACGAATAAATAACGGATCGGGAAATATGGCACGCAATTTTTGAATTGACTGACTAATAGCAGAAGGCGTGAGATTAAGAATTTTCGCAGCGTTAACGATACCCTTATGGACATATACTGCCTCAAAAATAGTCAGCAAATTGAGGTCAATATTACGTAAAGTCCGAAAAATTTGCGGCTTATCTTCGCCGCCAGGTTCATTCAGGCGTTTGGCTGGTAAATTATTATACTCCACGCTTTCACTCCGTATTCATTCACAATATGAATGATAGTTGAATTTATTTATTGTGCTTGTAGATATTCGTAAAGTGTTTTGTAGGTATCACTTGTTTATCAAAAACAGACAGTTGTGTGATAATCACGCAAGTTACACGAGTCCCGCAGGAAGCACGGTCAGGGGGATGAATAATATGTAACGCTAATATGCAGGCGTGTTTAGGCGCTTCGAAAATATAGAATCTGCGGAATATTGTAAAGCGTAAAAACGGTAAATAAGCGGTGGCTCGTCAAATAATCGAGCCATAATGTATAATATATTAAGCAGGGATATATTCGTGGGGAGGATTGTTAAGTAGTGCTAACAAGTTGTTCAAAAGCACAGGACGAATAATATCAGGAGTAGCCGTTTCGACCCACTGGCGCATTTGCGTCATTTCCATTCCTGCATAGCCACATGGATTGATGCGCAAAAAGGGGGCGAGATCCATATTTATATTCAGGGCAAGTCCGTGAAATGAGCAGCCTTTACGGATACGCAGTCCCAGTGAGCAGATCTTCATCTCACCGACGTAGACGCCGGGTGCGTCAGCACGTGGATGGGCATCAATACCATATTCAGCAAGTGTGTTAACAACGGTCTGTTCCAGGACTGTGACCAACTCACGTACGCCCAGTTTTCTGCGCTTAAGGTTAAGCAATACATACATGACCTGCTGACCAGGACCATGATAAGTGACTTGCCCGCCGCGATCGCTTTGTATTACCGGGATATCACCCGTCATCAACAAATGTTCAGCTTTGCCAGCTTGCCCCTGAGTAAACACGGGCAGGTGTTCAACCAGCCAGATCTCATCGGGTGTTGTGTCATCGCGTGAGTCAGTAAAGTCGTGCATCGCCTGGGAGACAGGCTCGTAAGGTTGTAGCCCTAGATGGCGGACAAGAATTTTATCCTGGTACAAAACAACGTCTCCGAAGAGAAGGTATAAAAGGTGACGAGGAGTATATCACAGCGAGGAGATGGGTTACCCGGCAAACCGGGCAACCGCAGAGGGACTACAGTACCATACGAACAATATCTATGTTGCCAAGTTCTTCGTACAGCGTCTCAACCTGCTCAATATGAGTAGCGGTGATAGTGATTGAGACAGAGTGATAGTTGCCTTTGCTGCTTGGTTTCACTGTCGGAGAGTAGTCACCTGGCGCATGGCGCTGTACCACTTCAACCACCTGATCAACCAGCTCAGGCAACGCCTGCCCCATTACTTTGTAAGTAAATGGCGTAGGGAATTCAAGCAGTTCGTTAAGTTTGGTTTTCATGTCAGCTCCGGCATTGCATCTAAAAAGAATAACTCCCACTGCGTGTGGGAGTTATCAGGTTACTTAGTATATGGGGATCAAAATCACACTTTCAAGTGTTCAATTTTTAGCCAAACCAGTGATGGAACATCAATTTAATGTAATCAATGATTTTGCCGAAGAAATTACCTTCCGGGATTTCTTGCAGGACCACTAATGGGCGTTGATCGATGGTTTTACCATCCAGCTGGAAGTTAATCGTACCCACAACCTGATTTTTCTGCAGTGGTGCATGCAGTTCAGTTGTGTTCAGCACGTAGCTGGCCTTCAAATCTTTCATACGGCCACGTGGGATAGTCAGGTACAGATCCTTGTCCACGCCCAGCGAAGCACGGTCATTATCGCCAAACCACACAGGCTCGGATGCAAACTCTTTACCGGCTTTCAGTGGGTTCACGGTTTCGAAGAAACGGAAGCCCCAGGTCAGCAGTTTTTTACTCTCAGTTTCACGACCTTTAAAGGTGCGACCACCCATAACGGCTGAGATCAGACGCATCTGACCTTCCGTCGCTGACGCAACCAGGTTGTAACCTGCTTTGTCCGTGTGACCCGTCTTAATACCGTCAACATTCAGGCTGTTATCCCACAGCAACCCATTACGGTTGGTTTGGCGGATACCGTTGAAAGTGAACTCTTTTTCTTTGTAGATAGAATATTCGTTAGGCACATCGCGGATCAGCGCTTGACCAATCAGCGCCATATCGCGTGCGGAGCTATACTGCCCATCAGCATCGAGGCCGTGAACGGTCTGGAAGTGACTATTCTTCAGACCGAGGGCGGTAACATAGCTGTTCATCAGGCCTACGAATGCATCCTGGCTGCCCGCTGCGAAATCAGCCATGGCGACGCAAGCGTCGTTACCGGATTGCAGGTTAATGCCACGAATAAGCTGAGAAACGGGAACCTGCATGCCTGGTTTCAGGAACATCAGCGATGAACCCTTAAAGACCGGGTTACCGGTAGCCCATGCATCATTACCGATCGTGACCAGGTCGCTTTCTTTAAATTTACCTGCTTTCATTGCCTGGCCGATAACATAACTGGTCATCATCTTAGTCAGGCTGGCGGGATCACGGCGGGCGTCAGCATTCTGTTCTGCCAACACTTTGCCAGAGTTGTAATCGATCAGGACGTAGGACTCCGCGTCGATTTGCGGAACGCCAGGGATCATGGTCTTGATATTCAGGTCATCGGCGTGAGCAGCAGAGAATGCAACTGCGCAAAGGGCCGTGGTCAGCGCCATGCGCTGCACAAAACGAGCAGAAAAAGTGGTCTTCATGGTCAGAACTACGACATCCGTGATGGAATTAAAAAAAGTGCCTTACTATAGCAAATGCTATACAGGCAGGCATCCGACTTTCGGCATGACTTTGTGAATGTTGGTTACACAAATTGACAATTCGGATACCGCCGATTATTTACTTTGCAACAGCAATAAATGACTGCAGTTGAGCTTCATTTTGCAGGCGTTGTTGTAGCGCTGTGGCTTGAGGTTTGCTGGCGAATGGCCCCATCTGGATACGCCATACCGCACCGTTTTGCTCCACGCGGCCTGGGACCCCAAATCGCTGGCTCAACTGCTGTTGGTACTGCTGCGCACGGGTATGATCGCTAACAGCACCCACCTGAACAACAAAGCCACCATTGACACTACTGGTTGCAGCGGGAGCGGATACTGCTGCGCTTTGCGTGGTTGCTGGTGCAGTCACAGGTGCAGTCTGTGTCGCGGGTGTTGTAACAGCAGGTGCTGGGGGGGGCTCGCTGCCTTCCAGTACGCCCGCCGCTAAGGTGGTTGGCGCACCTAAAAAGCCACTGCTTTTTACCGGCGCACCTGTTGCGTCGTCGCTCTGCAACGTATCGTTACTGATAGCGCGCACCTCACCCTGAGGCTGAACAGCCTCTGCTGGTGAAGAGGCGGCTCCCATCCCGCCACTTAAATCCGGGCGAGAGGGCAGGGCATAGGTCTGTTTTGCCACGGTCGTACAGGCCATACCCGGGCCAGACAGCGAACCATCCTGGGCCACAATGATAGGGTCGATCCGTACTTTGGTATTATTTGAGGTATTCAGGCGGTCAGCGGCTGCACGCGACAACGAGATCACACGGTCATTACCATAAGGGCCGCGATCGTTAATACGCACGACGATCATACGGCCGTTTGCCAGGTTAGTGACACGGGCATAGCTTGGGATCGGCAGCGTAGCGTGTGCGGCGGTGATCTGCATAGGGTCGAACGCCTCGCCAGATGCCGTTAGATTGCTACCGGGTTCCGCATCATAGATGGCGGCAAAACCGGCCTGACTGAAACGGGATGGATCCTGAACGATTTTGTAGCTTTTGCCATCACGCTGATAGTCCTGATTCGCCGTTGCATTCAGCGGTTCAAACGTTGGGTCAGCGCCGCTGATTTCAACGATCGGGCCATTACAGACCGCAGGCTGCGGCGGCGCGATGGTCGCCTGCTGCTGACCATCATCACTTGAACAGGCTGCCAGCAAACTTGCTGCGATGCAGATACCCAGCCACTGCTTACGCATTGCGATCCCCTTATTTTTATACGCTCTTGGACAACATTTTTCTGTGGGTATGGATCGACATCACGATACCAAACCCGGCCATCAACACGATCAGTGCCGAGCCTCCGTAACTGACCAGTGGCAGCGGTACGCCTACAACAGGCAGAATACCACTCACCATACCAATATTTACGAAGACATAAACGAATAAAATCAACATCAATCCACCCGCCATGACGCGGCCAAAGGTGGTTTGCGCACGAGCCGCAATCCATAACCCGCGCATGATGAGCAGCACATAGAGTGCCAGCAGGATTAAAATACCAACCAGTCCCAGCTCTTCCGCCAGTACCGCAAAGATAAAGTCAGTGTGGCGCTCAGGTAAAAATTCCAGCTGCGATTGCGTACCGTGGAGCCAGCCTTTGCCGCGCAAGCCACCAGAGCCAATGGCAATCTTCGACTGAATTATATGATAGCCTGCTCCGAGTGGGTCGGTTTCAGGATCTAACAGCATCATGACGCGCTGACGCTGGTAATCATGCATCAGGAAGAACCAGAGAATTGGAATAAAGGCGGCTATCAATACCACTGCAATCCCAATCAAACGCCAACTCAATCCGGATAAGAACAGAACAAACAGACCGGACAACGCAATAAGGATAGACGTACCGAGGTCAGGCTGTGCCGCGACCAGCAATGTTGGCAGGAAAATCAGTACCAGTGCTATAGCCGTATTTTTGAGCGATGGCGGGCAGACATCACGGTTAATAAAGCGGGCGACCATCAGTGGTACAGCAATTTTGGCGATTTCCGACGGCTGGAAACGCACAATCCCCAGATCCAGCCAACGCTGTGCGCCTTTTGATATTGCACCAAAGGCATCTACGGCCACCAGTAACACAATACAAAAAATGTACAGATATGGTGCCCAGCCTTCATAAACGCGAGGCGGGATTTGTGCCATCACGACCATAATGACCAGGCCCATCGCGATTTGGCCGATTTTGCGTTCCATCATGCCGATATCCTGGCCGCTGGCGCTCCAGATCACTAATGCACTGTATACCAGCAGGGCTAGCAGGATCAGTAGCATCGCTGGATCGATGTGGATTTTATCCCACAACGATTTTTTATTCGGATTATCTGTCATGGTTATTGGTCCTCCGCCGCAGCGGATACCGGATTTTCAGCCGGCAGTTCGGTGTTGTTATCACCCAGCATAATATGGTCCAGGATTTGGCGCATGATCGTACCTACGGCCGGACCTGCGCCGCCATTTTCCAGAATCATCGCCACCGCAACCTGCGGGTTATCGTAAGGGGCAAACGCTGTCATGAGCTTATGGTCGCGCAAACGTTCAGCGATGCGGTGCGCGTTGTAGGTTTCATTCGCTTTAAGACCAAATACCTGCGCAGTACCTGACTTCGCCGCTACTTTATAAGGTGCGCCTGCAAAGTATTTATGGGCAGTGCCGTTCGGGCGGTTTGCCACACCGTACATACCGTCTTTGGCGATTTCCCAGTACCCTGAATGAATATCACCTACTGGAGCTTCGTGCGGCTGTGACCAGGGGACTTTTTTACCGTCTTCTACTGTGCTCATCAACAGATGGGGCACTTTCACAACGCCATCGTTGATGAGAATCATCATTGCTTTATTCATTTGCAACGGGGTAGCTGTCCAGTAGCCCTGGCCAATACCGACCGGGATGGTGTCACCCTGATACCATGGTTTTTTAAAGCGTTTTAGTTTCCATTCACGGGTTGGCATGTTACCTGAACGCTCTTCAGACAAATCGACGCCAGTATAATGGCCGTAGCCGAATTTGCTCATCCACTGTGACAGGCGGTCGATTCCCATGTCGTAAGCCACCTGATAGAAGAAGGTATCCGCTGACTCTTCCAGTGACTTCGTGACGTTCAGATGGCCGTGGCCCCATTTTTTCCAGTCGCGATAACGTTTATCTGAGCCTGGTAACTGCCACCAGCCTGGGTCAAACAGGCTGGTATTGCGGTTGATCACGCCCGCGCTAAGTGCGGATACTGCGACATAGGGTTTTACCGTTGATGCTGGAGGATAAACCCCCTGCGTCGCACGGTTTACCAGAGGGGTGTTCGGGTCGTTTAGCAGGCCAGAATAATCTTTGCTGGAGATCCCATCGACGAACAGGTTTGGATCGTAGCTTGGCATTGAGACCAACGCCAAAATACCGCCCGAGCGAGGGTCAGTAACCACAACGGCGGCACGACTGCCTGCCAGTAACGTTTCGATGTACTGCTGAAGTTTAAGGTCAAGTGTCAGATAGACATCATGACCGGCCTGCGGAGGCACTTCTTTTAGCTGACGGATAACACGGCCTCGGTTGTTAACTTCAACCTCTTCATAGCCCGTCTGCCCGTGCAGAACATCTTCGTAAAAGCGTTCAATGCCGAGTTTACCGATATCATGCGTCGCGGCGTAGTTCGCCAGCTTGCCATCTTTATCGAGTCTGTCGACATCTTTATCGTTTATTTTGGATACGTAGCCGATAACGTGCGTCAGTGCTGAACCGTAGGGATAATAGCGACGCTTATAGCCTTTAACTTCTACGCCGGGGAAGCGATATTGGTTCACGGCAAAACGGGCAACCTGAACTTCTGTCAGGTTGGTTTTTACCGGAATGGAGGTGAAGCGGTGCGAACGTGCGCGCTCCTTTTTAAAGGCTGCGATATCGTCGTCATTGAGGTCGACCACGCTTTTGAGTGCATCCAGCGTATCCTGAACGTTATCGACCTTCTCCGGCATCATCTCGATTTGGTAGATGGTGCGGTTTAACGCCAGCGGAGTGCCGTTACGATCGTAAATAATGCCACGGCTGGGTGCAATAGGAACCAGTTTGATACGGTTTTCGTTTGAGCGCGTCTGGTAATCGGTAAAACGGACAATTTGCAGATTATAAAGGTTGGCGATCAGCACGCCAGTAAGCAGCAAAATCCCCGTAAAGGCGACCAGCGCCCGGCGCACAAACAGCGCGGACTCAGCCGTATAGTCGCGAAAAGAATTCTGTAGTTTCATCCGCTGCTTAATCTACCCTGGTCAGTCATTACTCGCGGTGATAAGGGTGGTTGGTAGTAATGCTCCACGCACGATACAGGCTTTCCGCTACCAGAACCCGAACAAGCGGGTGGGGTAGCGTTAGTGCGGAGAGGGACCAACTTTGTTCTGCTGCCGCTTTGCAGGCGGGGGATAACCCTTCTGGCCCGCCAATCAACAGACTGACGTCACGACCATCCTGCTTCCAGCGCTCCAGTTCGAGCGCCAGTTGCGGCGTATCCCAGGGTTTACCTGGAATATCAAGAGTGACGATGCGGTTCTTGCCTGCGGCAGCCAGCATCAGTTCACCCTCTTTATCGAGAATACGTTTGATATCAGCGTTCTTGCCGCGTTTTCCTGCTGGGATCTCCACCAGTTCAAACGGCATGTCTTTTGGGAAACGACGCAGATATTCAGTAAAACCCGTTTGTACCCAGTCCGGCATTTTTGTGCCGACGGCTACTAGCTGCAACTTCACGCATTAACCCCAGAGTTTTTCCAGCTCATACAGGCGACGGCTCTCTTCCTGCATAACGTGGACAATAACATCTCCGAGGTCGACAACTACCCAGTCTGCGGTCGCTTCACCTTCTACGCCAAGTGGCAGCAGGCCTGCTGCACGCGATTCCTGAGCAACGTGATCAGCAATCGAAACAACATGACGAGTAGATGTGCCTGTGCAAATAATCATGCAGTCGGTGATACTGGATTTACCGTGAACGTCGATAGCGATAATGTCCTGACCTTTCAGGTCATCAATTTTGTCGATAACAAAATCCTGGAGTGCTTTACCCTGCAAGTTTTCCCCCTGGGTGAATGAGATTGTACAACTATGAATTCGTGGCCAGACAGTATACCTGAACTGACGCCCGTGTCGGGACAAATGTCACCGCCCGGGCTTTTGAAGGCGGGTATCATCCCACCCTCCGCCTGAGATTGCATCGCCATTTTTGTAAAACAATTTCTGTAAAGCAATGAGTGGCGGGAAAGTCTGGCAGCGGAGGATATCAGCATGGCTTGACCTGTCAAGGCAGGATAGTAAATAACACGCGTTTTCGCGGGTTATGCTGATGTTTCTGCGCTTTTCTGATACAGCCCGTGATGGTGGATATACTCCAGAACCGACAGTGGAAGCAGGTCGTCGCAAGGTAAATCGTGTTGCAGACGTTCGCGAATTAGCGTCGCAGAAATATCAAACCACGGTGTTTCTGCCAGATAAATCTTTCCTGCAGGCAGTGCATGCAAATCTTCAATGTCATCCGTGAGATGCGCATCCAGCCATTGCTGATGCTGCGCTTCTTTCATCGTCAGTGGATAGCCAGGACGACGACAAACCAGAAGATGGCTGTTTTCCAGAATCGTTTCATACTGATGCCAACTGGGGAAACTAAGCAGCGAGTCCTGACCAATGATAAACGCCAGCGGCTTTTCCGGCCCTTGTTCTGCGCGCCATTCTTGCAATGTTTGCGACGTCCAGGAGGGCGTGTCCCTGCGCAGTTCCCGCTCATCAAGTGTAAACAGAGGTTTGTCTGCTATGGCCAGTTCCAGCATACATTTACGTTGCTCACTGGTGGCTTCGGGTTGAGGGCGGTGCGGTGGGACATTGTTGGGCATGATAATCACGCGTTGCAGGCCAATAAGATTGGCCAGTATTTCAACCGGTTTCAGATGCCCATAATGCACGGGGTCAAACGTGCCGCCGAAGAGTGCCTGTAAAGAGCTCATATTATCCATCGATAAAAACGTCTGCCAGCGCCTTGTGGCAGAGCAGTAAGGACAGACTTTCCAGTTCGCCCCAGATCGATTGGCCGTAGTCTTGCTTTAGGGTCAACTCGGCACGCATCAATAATTGAACGGCCTGGCGAAGCTGTTCGGTGCTCAGGCGATTTATCGCTTCGGTGGTCATCGCCCGACGATTTTGCCAAACGCGGTGTTTATCAAACAACGTACGCAGAGGCGTCTGTGCAGACTGGCGCTTAAGATTGTTCAGCAGCAACAGTTCACGTTGCAATGTGCGAAGCAAAATAACCGGCTCACTCCCCTCAAGACGCAGTTGCTGCAAAATATGCAGAGCACGTTTGCTCTTCGCTGAAAGTAATGCATCAACCCAGTGGAATGGGGTGAAGTGAGCAGCATCATTAACGGCTTGCTCAACGCGCGGTAATGTCAACTTTCCATCTGGCCACAACAGCGAAAGCCTTTCCAGTGCTTGCGAGAGCGCCAGTAAGTTACCCTCATAGCAGTAGCAAAGCAGCTGATTGGCCGCATCATCCAGTTGCAGTTTTTGTTGTTTTGCTCTTGCCGCGACCCATTTGGGTAAATGCGCCTGCTCAGGTGTTTGGCAGGTAACCAGAACAGAATGAGGAGAGAGCTGGGTAAACCACGCAGCATTTTCTTGCGCTTTTGTGAGCTTATTTCCGCGTACAATGAGCAAAAGGTCACTGTGCAACAGACTGACGAGCGTTGTCAGTTGTTCGTTGATCGCCGCGTTAGGCCCATTATCCGGCAGAAGAATCTGGATAGTTTGCCGCGACGCAAACAGACTCATGGCCTGGCAGAGTGAAAAAAGAGACTGCCAGTCGGTGCTGTTATCAATCTGGAAAGTGTGGTGTTCATCAAAGCCTTGCGTTGCTGCCACATCTCGAATGGCGTCAAGGCTTTCCTGAAGTAATAACGGATCGTTTCCGAGTAACAGATACGCCGCGCGCAGCCCTTCAGTGAGCTGCGCGCGGAGTTGTTCAGGATACAACTTGAGCATCAGTTACCCATAGACGTAGGAACCGGAGAAGAGATCTCCTCAGGTTGCGCTACTGTGGCAGCTTCTTTGGAAGTCGCCTGGATACTTGGCAATTGACGAATCAACTGCTCCGCCGCTTTGTCGTACATTTCGTTGATGATAATGGTCTGCTCAGCATCTTTTGCCAGCGCAGTTTGCGGGTTATCAAAGAACGAACGGTAGACTTTCGTACTGATTGGGTAAATATCTTTACCTGGAATTAATACGGCAGCGCTCACCGACATAACCAGCTGATACTCCGCCGTACGCCCGTCCTGGAAGATGGACGCGGTGTCTCTGTTCAGTGCTGCATTCAGGACGCGGAACGACGGTATGTCCTTACGTAACGATCCTTTTTCCACAAGCTCAACACCATTCAGGCGCAGCTGGTTACGAATCGCCCGACTCAATGGGCCATTCGGATCCCCGGAATCGAAGATCATCGTTTTCATCTGAACAGGCACTGCCGTGGTATTGCGCAAGTGCCAGCCACAACCTGCGGTGACGAGCACCGACAGAGATAAGAGTAATGTTGCCAGTTGTCGCACGTTTCCTCCCGCGCTTAGCCAACGACCAGATTCAGCAATTTACCTGGTACGTAGATCACTTTACGTACGGTAACGCCCTCAAGATATTTCGCAACCAGATGCTCCTGGCCTGCGCGCTCGCGAACCTGTTCTTCAGTAGCATCGACTGCAACGGTGATTTTACCGCGCACTTTGCCGTTTACCTGCACCACAACCAGCGTGGTGTTTTCCACCATCGCAGATTCATCGGCGACTGGCCATGGCGCGTTGTCGATATCGCCTTCGCCTTTCAGCTCTTGCCACAGGGTAAAGCTTGCGTGTGGCGTGAACGGGTTCAGCATACGTACTACGGCCAACAGCGCCTCACGCATTAACGCACGATCCTGTTCGCCTTCTTGTGGTGCTTTCGCCAGTTTGTTCATCAGTTCCATAATAGCCGCAATTGCGGTATTGAAGGTCTGACGACGACCAATATCATCGGTCACTTTTGCAATCGTTTTATGAACATCACGACGCAGAGCTTGTTGATCTTCGCTCAGTGCATCGACATTCAGCGCTGGCGCATCACCCTGAGAGGTGTGTTCGTAAACCAGTTTCCAGACACGCTTCAGGAAGCGGTTAGCCCCTTCAACGCCGGATTCCTGCCACTCCAGCGTCATATCCGCTGGTGACGCGAACATCATGAACAGACGCACGGTATCTGCGCCATAGCGCTCAACCATTTCCTGCGGGTCGATGCCGTTGTTTTTGGACTTGGACATCTTGCTCATGCCGGTATACACCAGCTCGTGACCTGCAGCGTCGCTCGCTTTCACGATGCGACCTTTTTCATCACGCTCAACAATCGCTTCTTTCGGTGAAACCCAATTACGCTCGCCGTTCGCGCCGACATAGTAAAATGCATCCGCCAGAACCATACCCTGACACAGCAACTGTTTTGCAGGTTCGTCAGAGTTCACGAGGCCTGCATCACGCATCAGTTTGTGGAAGAAGCGGAAGTAGAGCAGGTGCATGATGGCGTGTTCGATACCGCCGATGTAGATGTCAACCGGCAACCAGTAGTTCGCGGCATCTGAATCCAGCATACCTTCCTGATATTGCGGGCAAGTATAGCGCGCGTAGTACCAGGAGGATTCCATAAAGGTGTCGAAGGTGTCAGTTTCACGCAGCGCAGGTTGACCGTTAACGGTCGTTTTTGCCCACTCTGGATCGGCTTTAATTGGGCTGGTGATACCGTCCATCACGACGTCTTCCGGCAGGATCACCGGCAGTTGATCTTCTGGCGTAGGCAATACCGTACCGTCTTCCAGCGTAACCATTGGGATTGGTGCACCCCAGTAGCGCTGACGGGAAACCCCCCAGTCGCGCAGACGGTAATTGACTTTACGTTCGCCTACGCCGAGTGAGGCCAGTTTGTCGGCAATAGCGTTGAAGCCATCTTCGAAGCTCAGACCGCTGAATTCACCGGAGTTGAACAGCGTACCTTTTTCGGTCAGCGCTTGCTCGGACAGATCTGGTTCAGAACCATCGGCAGCCAGAATAACCGGTTTGATGTTCAGACCGTATTTTGAGGCAAATTCATAATCACGCTGATCGTGACCCGGAACGGCCATTACCGCACCTGTACCGTATTCCATCAGCACAAAGTTGGCTGCCCAGACGGGAATCGCTTCGCCCGTCAGTGGGTGAATCGCTTTAAATCCGGTATCGACGCCTTTTTTCTCCATGGTCGCCATGTCGGCTTCGGCCACTTTGGTGTTACGGCATTCGTCGATAAAGGTGGCCAGTGCCGGATTGTTCGCAGCCGCTTTTTGCGCCAGCGGGTGACCTGCGGCAACGGCCAGGTAGGTCGCCCCCATGAAGGTGTCCGGACGGGTTGTGTAAACCGTCAGCGTTTGATCGTAGTTCTCAACGTTGAAGGTAATTTCTACACCTTCAGAACGACCAATCCAGTTGCGCTGCATGGTTTTAACGGTATCTGGCCAGTGATCCAGGTTATCCAGATCGTTCAGTAGTTCGTCCGCATAGGCAGTGATTTTGATAAACCACTGAGGGATCTCTTTGCGCTCGACTTTGGTGTCGCATCGCCAGCAACAGCCATCAATGACCTGTTCGTTCGCAAGAACCGTCTGGTCATTTGGACACCAGTTAACCGCAGAGGTCTTTTTGTAGACGAGGCCTTTTTTGTACAGCTCGGTGAAGAACTTCTGTTCCCAGCGGTAGTATTCAGGCGTGCAGGTCGCCAGCTCGCGGCTCCAGTCATAACCAAAGCCCAGCATTTTGAGCTGGTTTTTCATGTACGCGATGTTGTCGTAAGTCCATGGGGCAGGTGCGGTATTGTTTTTTACCGCTGCGCCTTCCGCAGGCAGACCAAATGCATCCCAGCCGATAGGCTGTAGAACGTTTTTGCCCAGCATGCGCTGGTAGCGCGCAATCACATCGCCGATGGTGTAGTTACGCACGTGGCCCATGTGTAGTCGACCAGAAGGATAGGGAAGCATCGACAGGCAGTAATACTTCTCTTTGCTCTCGTCTTCGGTAACTTCAAAGGTACGCTTCTCGTCCCAGTGTTGCTGGACTTTTGATTCTATCTCTTCCGGGCGGTATTGCTCTTGCATGGCAGCCAGTGGTCCTGTTTTCAATACAGCTACAAATGTAGCCAATGGATGTGGTATCTCAGATCCGCATAGCATAGCCCAAACGCCCGCGCCAAAACAGCCTTTCACACAAATGCGCTTTGCAGGAATTTACAGGGTCTGTGGCTCACCTGACAAAGCGGCGCTGAAATAAGGTCTATCATTAGAAACAGTTACTCACCCTGGAGGCAAAAAGATGAACAAGGTTGCTCAATTTTACCGCGAACTGGTCGCCACGCTCACGGAACGCCTGCGTAACGGCGAACGGGACATCGATGCGCTGGTTGAACAGGCACGATCGAAGGTCATGCAGACGGGGGAGTTAACGCGTACAGAGGTTGAAGAGGTGACGCGCGCCGTGCGCCGAGACCTTGAGGAATTTGCGCGAAGCTACGAAGAGAGCCAGGATGACATTACCGATAGCGTGTTTATGCGAGTGATCAAAGAGAGTCTGTGGCAAGAGCTGGCGGATATCACCGATAAAACACAGCTGGAATGGCGTGAAGTGTTTCAGGATCTCAACCATCATGGGGTTTATCACAGCGGTGAAGTAGTGGGACTGGGTAATCTGGTCTGCGAGAAATGTCATCATCACATTGCAGTTTATACGCCGGATGTCTTACCGCTGTGCCCGAAATGTGGGCACGACCAGTTCCAGCGTCGGCCATTTGAGCCGTAGATAAAAGTAAAACGGCAACCAGGATGCCGTTTTGAGTGTTTGTCCCCTCTCCCATGGGGAGAGGGCATCAGGCCGCACTGATTTTTCAGTGATAAAACGCCAACCGTTCAGCCAGAAGATCCACAAATCCCTGCCGGTCGATATCCACCATCAATGTCGTGTTTGGTTCATTACCGGTCAGGAAGTAATAATCCACCACTGTCATGCCCTGCGTGTATTTCCCTTGTGTCTCCACGCCGACCCATCGGTCCACTGTCGTAAATAATTCCGGTTTCAACAGCCAGGCAATCGTGCAAGGGTCGTGCAGTGGCGCACCGTGGAAGCCCCATTTTTCGGCCTTGTGATACTCCATAAAGAAGTCGAGCAATTCTGCGACGGTAATTGCGATGGGGTTATCAATCGCGCGAAAGCGCTCAATGTCTGCCGCCATAATCTGCGCACGGTGGGTAACGTCTAATCCAGCCATCACAACGGGCAAACCTGACTGGAAGACAATCTCGGCGGCTTCCGGGTCGACAAATATGTTGAATTCAGCAGCTGGCGTCCAGTTTCCCAGATTCATTGCGCCACCCATAATGACGATACGGGCGATTTTGCTGTGCAGTTCCGGGTGGCTGTTAAGCAGCAGCGCCACGTTGGTCTGCGGACCGGTTGCCACCAGTGTGACGGGCTCAGCGCTCTCGCGCAGTACCTTCGCCATCAGTTCAACGGCGGTGCAGCTTTGCGGCGCGAAACCCGGTTCGGGTAGCGCAGGGCCATCCAGCCCGCTCTCACCGTGAACGTTGTCAGCGATGATCAACTCGCGCATGAGCGGCTTCACCGCACCGCCAGCGACGGGAATATCTGTACGTTTTAATAACGTCAGCATTCGCAGAACATTACGCAGGGTTTTTTCTGGTGTCTGGTTTCCGGCCGAAGAGGTGACGGCCTTGAGTTCCAGTTCAGGGGAGGCGAGAGCAAGGACAAGTGCGATCGCGTCATCATGACCCGGATCGCAATCGAGGATGATCGGCTGTGCCATAGAGTTCTCCATTCTTAGCGTTATTTTGTGACAAGGTTAATGCTGCAACGTGGAGGCGACGAGGAAAAGAGATCCAAAGCGTGAAGCAGTGCGCAATCTATTGATTGCGCACTGGAAACATTAATGCAGGATTTTAGCGAGGAAGTCTTTTGCGCGGTCGGATTTAGGGTTGGCAAAGAACTCTTCTTTCGGTGAGTCTTCGACGATTTTACCTTCATCCATAAAGATCACCCGGTTTGCCACTTTACGGGCAAAGCCCATTTCGTGGGTAACAACCATCATGGTCATCCCTTCATGTGCCAGCTCGACCATAACATCCAGAACCTCGTTGATCATTTCTGGATCAAGTGCAGACGTTGGTTCATCGAACAACATCGCAACAGGATCCATGCACAGAGCGCGAGCGATTGCGACACGTTGTTGTTGGCCACCAGAGAGCTGCGCAGGAAACTTATTAGCATGCGCAGAGAGCCCGACTCGATCCAGCAATTTCAGCCCTTTTTCACGTGCAGCTGTTTTGTCGCGTTTGAGCACTTTGACTTGTGCCAGCGTCAGGTTCTCGATGATCGACAAGTGTGGGAACAGCTCAAAATGCTGGAATACCATCCCAACGTGCGAACGTAGTTTGGCAAGATTGGTTTTTTTATCGTTAACTTTGGTGTCGTTAACGAAGATCTCACCTTGTTGCACAGGCTCCAGGCCATTGACCGTTTTGATCAGCGTGGATTTACCGGAGCCTGATGGCCCGCACACCACCACAACCTCACCTTTTTTGACTTCGGTGGAGCAGTCGGTCAGCACCTGAAAGTGCCCATACCATTTAGAAACATTTTTCAGGGAAATCATTACACAGTCCTTTTCTTCAGCCAACTGACCAACAGCGACGCGCTTAAACTAATTGCAAAATAGACCCCGCCTGCAAAGAGGATCATCTCGACCTGCGTACCATCACGCTCACCGATAGTGGAGGCGGTACGGAAGAAGTCTGCCAGGCTGAGGACATAGACCAGCGAGGTATCCTGGAACAGAACGATGCCCTGGGTGAGCAGGAGCGGAACCATGGCGCGAAACGCCTGCGGCAGAATAATGAGCTTCATTGACTGCCAGTGTGTCATTCCCAAAGCCAGTGCAGCACTGGATTGTCCGCGGGAAATACTCTGAATACCGGCACGAATAATTTCTGAATAGTAAGCCGCCTCAAACATCGAGAACGCAACCATGGCAGAGATGAGGCGAATATCGGTTTTCGGCGAAAGCCCCAGTACGTTTTGCAACAGACCCGGCACGATCAAGTAAAACCACAGCAACACCATTACCAGAGGAATAGAGCGGAATACGTTCACGTATGCCGTCGCAAACCAGGCGAAAGGCTTAAAGCTCGACAGGCGCATTACGGCCAGTATTGTGCCCCAGACGATACCAATGATGATGGCGATGATGGTGATTTTTAATGTAATCACCAGACCATCCAGCAGATATGGCATCGACGGGATAATGGAACTCCAGTCATAATCGTACATTATTTGCCTCCCAGATTGCCCGGCAGGCGAATTTTGCGTTCAACCAGGTTCATCACCAGCATGATGACAGCGTTAATCAGGACATATGCGAGCGTAATAGCAGTAAAGGATTCCCATGCATGGGCAGAATAATCAAGCAGCTTACCGGCCTGTGCCGCCATATCAACCAGGCCAATGGTGGAAGCGATGGCCGAGTTTTTGACCAGGTTCATCATCTCCGAGGTCATCGGTGGAACGATGACGCGGTAGGCATTAGGCAGCAGCACATAACGATAGGCTTGCGGTAATGTCAGGCCCATGGCCAGCGCTGCATTTTTTTGACCGCGAGGCAGAGACTGGATGGCGGCGCGCACCTGCTCGCAGACACGAGCAGCAGTAAACAGCCCCAGACACAGCATTGAGGAGACAAAGAACTGAATGTTAGGGTCCAGTTCTGACTTAAACCACATGCCGATATTTTCCGGTAACAGTTCGGGAACGACCAGATACCAGGTGAAAAACTGCACAATTAATGGAACGTTACGGAACAATTCCACATAGAGCGTGCCAAGGGTTGAAAGAAAACGGTTTGGGACGGTACGCAGAATACCGAACAGAGAGCCGACAAGAAATGCGAGTATCCAGGCCGTTATGGATAGTGCAACGGTGACCTGAAAGCCACTCCATAGCCAGCCGAGATAAGTGGTGTTGCCGAACGGGGCTTGTTGCAGAAAAATGCCCCAGTTCCAGTCGATTGACATAATAAACTCCAGAAAAAAAAGGGTAGCAGCGCTACCCTCGAAGATTGGTGAGAAGCTCAATGTTTGCGCTGAGTGGGGAACGACCACTCAGCGTATAGTCTGTCCATGCTTCCCGACAATCGAGAGGGCAGGAGATCCCGCCCTTGTCGTTCTAATTAGTTAAGAGCCTTGTCGTTTGGTGTTTTGAACAGCGCTTTCATGTCGTCAGACAGTTCGAAGTTCATGTTGAGGTTTTTAGGTGGAATCGGGTTCTTGAACCATTTATCGAACCATTTTTCCGCTTCACCAGACGTTTGCGTCTGAGCAATGGTGTCATCGATCAGTTTCTTAAACTCCGGATCGTCTTTGCGCAGCATGCAACCGTAGGCTTCTTTTGATTGCGCAGTGCCGACGATTTCCCAATTATCTGGTTTCTTCGCTTTCGCACGTTCGCCAGCCAACAGAGCGTCATCCATCATGAACGCGACAGCGCGCCCGCTTTCCAGCGTACGGAAAGAGTCACCATGGTCTTTTGCGCTGATGATGCGCATATCCATTTTCTTCTCGTCGTTCAGCTTGTGCAGCAGAACTTCAGAGGTTGTACCGGACGTCACCACAACCGCTTTGCCTTTCAGGTCAGCAAAATCTTTAATTTCGCCGCCTTTCTTCGTCAGCAGGCGCGTGCCTACAACAAAGATAGTGTCGGAGAAGGCAGCCTGTTTCTGGCGCTCAAGGTTATTGGTGGTCGAACCGCACTCAAAATCGAATGTACCGTTTTGCAGCAGCGGAATACGATTTTGAGAGGTAATTGGGATCAGTTTTACCTGAATATCAGGCTTGTTCAGCTTTTTCTTGACCGCTTCGACGATTGCGTTGGAGTAGTCCTGAGAATAGCCGACGACTTTCTGTGTGTTGTCGTAGTACGAGAACGGCACAGAAGACTCACGGTGGCCGACCACGATCACGCCGTTTTTAGCAATCTTGTCGAGAGTGCTTTGCCCGGCAGCGGGTGCGGCGTCCTCAGCGTGAACGACGCTTGCGGACATTCCCATCACCAGCATTGCTGTGGCCAGTTTACGTAATTGCATACCCAACTCCTTTTTTCATCTGCGCCAGAGACGCATAGAGACCCAGTGTGATGTTGTTATAGCTCGCTCAAAACGAGTGCAGTGTTATGCATGTTTGTTAACATTTAGTTTGGCTTAATGTAAAGATTTTGCTGCGTTATTGTTTATTTTTGCGAAGCGCGCCGCACCATTTAGAGGCAAAAATCTTTCGTTGCACTCTTGTGGTGCTGTCGATGACCTGTGCTGGTGCGACAAAGTTTCACGTTAAGCCAAATTACGTTTGCGTGAATTAACAAAGCAATAGGCGTGCCAGAAATGCTCTTTCCCCTGAACCTGTTCTTAAAAGGAAGAGGGGAAAAGGTGAGGCTGGATGGTGAAAGAGGGCGCGTAGGATCCCCTCTCCCGGTTGAGAGAGGGGAAGGGGGGAGAAGATTACTTACGACGCTGACGAAGGCTCATTAGCACTGCGCCAAAGCCAAACAGTGCCGTCAGGATCCACAATGGCCAGTTACCGGTGCGGGCATACGGTGTCAGGCCTGTTGTCGGTGTAACTTTAGCAGTCAGTACATCGCGGGTGAACTGCGGGATCATGGCCTGAATTTCACCCTGCGGACCAATCACGGCGGTAATACCATTGTTGGTACTGCGCAGTAACGGGCGTGCTAATTCCAGGGAGCGCATGCGTGCCATCTGGAAATGCTGCCACGGGCCAATGGATTTACCGAACCATGCATCATTGGAGATGGTCAGCAGATAATCGGTATCCGGACGGAAATTATCGCGCACCTGTTCACCGAGGATAATTTCGTAGCAAATGGCGGCGGTCAGTGCAAAACCATGCGCATGCAACTGTGGCTGAACATACGGACCACGGCTAAATGATGACATCGGCAAGTCAAAGAACGGCGCGAGCGGGCGCAGAATCGATTCCAGCGGAACAAACTCGCCAAACGGGACAAGATGGTTTTTGTTGTAGCGGTCAGTGGAGTTGTAGCTGTACGGATTATCCTTACCAAGCGTAATGATCGTGTTGTACGTGTCATACCTGTTTTGCTGGTTCAGACGCGCATCGACAATTCCGGTTATCAGCGTGCTGCCACGGGCGCGCAGCAAATCATCCATCATGTTCAGGAAAGGTTGCTGGTTAATTTCCAGGTCAGGGATCGCGGATTCTGGCCAGATGATCAACTGTGATTTCCCCATCACCTGCTCGGTAGCGTCGGCATAGATTTTGAGCGTGTTCAGCAGTTGCTTCTCATCCCATTTCATCGCCTGCGGTATGTCGCCTTGCACCATGGATACTTGCATCGCACGCTCAGGCTCAAGGGTGTACCACTGAATATAACGAAGCGGGAAAGGAAGGGTGAAGAGCACGATTGCTGTCACCAGTGGTCGCCAGTTGCGTGTGATCATCGCCAGCACCAGCAAACCACTGACCACCATCAGGAGGAAGTTAATTGTCTCAACGCCCATAACTGGTGCGAGACCTTTCAACGGACCATCAATCTGGCTATAGCCGAACTGCAGCCACGGGAAGCCGGTCAGAACCCAACCGCGCAGAAACTCGGTGATTTGCCACACCACGGGTGCGGCAATGGCGACACGCAGCCAGGTGGTTTTTGGCCACAGGCGCGAAAGAATACCCGCAAATAAACCGGTGTAGAGCGAAAGATAAGCCGCCAGCAAAACGACCAGAAAAACGTTAACGGGCCCTGGCATCCCGCCAAACTGCGCGATACTGACATAAACCCAGTTAATACCGGACCCAAACAGACCCAGGCCCCAGAAATAACCGATGGCTGCAGCCTGTAATGGACGACGATTGAGGGTCAGGCCTTGCAGCCCCATCAGAGAGATAATGGCCGCAGGCCAGATATCGTAAGGAGAAAAAGCCAGCGTACCGCTGGCTCCAAGTAACAGCGCCAGCAGCAAACGGACGCGCTGGCGTTCAAGTAATGAGGCAAATGCCATTTACATTAATCTTCCAGTTTCGGAACCGGGGAGTCGTCCGGCATTTTGACGTGAACCTGAATAATACGTCGGCTGTCAGCCATAGCGACTTTGAATTGGTAACCATCAATGTCAACAGATTCGCCGCGAGCCGGCAGATGGCCAAACGCCTGCATCACCAGACCCCCAATGGTATCCACCTCTTCATCGCTGAAGTGAGTACCGAAGGCATCGTTGAAGTCTTCAATCGAGGCCAGTGCGCGGATAGTCCAGGTGTGACGGCTTAACTGACGGAAGTCGATATCTTCTTCTTCGTCATACTCGTCTTCGATTTCACCTACGATCAGCTCAAGAATATCTTCGATGGTGACAAGACCCGAAACACCGCCAAATTCATCAATAACAATTGCCATATGATAGCGCTGAGAACGGAACTCTTTCAGCATGCGGTCAACACGCTTACTTTCCGGAACCACAACCGCCTGGCGTAACACTTTTTCCATGCTGAAGGCTTCGGCATCGCTGCGCATAAACGGCAGCAGATCTTTGGCCATCAAAATCCCTTCAATGTGATCTTTGTCTTCGCTGATGACCGGAAAACGGGAGTGAGCCGATTCGATGATAACATCGAGGCATTCGTCCAGCGTCTGGTTGCGTTTCAGAGTGATCATCTGCGAGCGGGGAATCATGATATCGCGTACTCGCTGGTCTGCGATGTCCATGACGCCTTCGAGCATTTCACGTGTATCTTCGTCGATAAGATCGTTTTGCCCGGAATCACGAATCAGCTCCAGCAATTCATCGCGGTTTTTGGGCTCACCGTGGAAAAGCTGGCTCAGGATAAGGGAGAAAAATCCCTTTTTACTGTTTGTCGTGTCGCTACTGTGTGAATTGTCGTCGCTCATGGCGTTTGTTAAGGGTTCTCATGGTTGTTCAACGTTTACTGCCGCGGAATGTCCTCACGCGGCAGCATATTAGTCAGTCAGCAGACAGACTATTCTTTCTCGGCAATGTACGGATCCTCATAGCCCAGAGCAAGCATTATCTCTGTCTCGAGAGATTCCATCTCTTCTGCTTCGTCGTCTTCGATATGATCATAACCCAGAAGATGGAGGCTACCGTGTATGACCATATGCGCCCAATGCGCATCAAGTGGCTTCTGCTGTTCTTTTGCTTCCTGCTCAACGACCTGGCGGCAGATGATCAGATCGCCCAGCAACGGCATCTCAATACCCGGTGGTGCTTCAAACGGAAACGAGAGCACGTTAGTCGGCTTATCTTTCCCGCGGTAGGTCAGGTTAAGCTCGTGGCTTTCAGCTTCATCCACCAGCCGAATCGTGACTTCTGACTCTTCCTGAAATTGCGGGATAACCGCATCCAGCCATTTCTGAAACTGGCTCTCTTCCGGCAAACCGGAATTGTCTTCACAGGCCAGCTGTAAATCGAGGATCACCTGACTCATTTTTGCTCCTGCTCCTGGGCTTCGCGTTTACGTTCCGCGGCCAGTTCTGCTTTACGTTTTTGTTCGGCTTCTTCCCATGCTTCATAGGCGTTAACGATACGTGCCACCACTGGGTGACGGACAACGTCTTCGCTGTGGAAGAAGTTAAAGCTAATTTCATCGACATCGGCCAGCACTTCGATCGCATGACGAAGGCCTGATTTGGTGCTGCGCGGCAGGTCGATCTGGGTGACGTCACCGGTGATAACGGCTTTCGAGTTAAAACCGATACGTGTCAGGAACATCTTCATCTGCTCGATGGTGGTGTTCTGGCTTTCATCAAGAATGATAAATGCGTCATTGAGCGTACGACCGCGCATATAGGCCAGTGGTGCGACTTCGATGACATTACGCTCGATGAGTTTCTCAACTTTCTCAAAGCCCAGCATTTCGAACAGTGCGTCGTAAAGTGGGCGCAGATAAGGGTCCACTTTCTGGCTCAGGTCGCCTGGTAAGAAACCGAGTTTTTCACCCGCTTCAACCGCCGGACGCGTCAGCAGAATACGGCGCACATCCTGTCGCTCCAGCGCATCTACCGCTGCTGCTACGGCCAGGTAGGTTTTCCCGGTCCCTGCTGGGCCTACACCGAAAGTGATGTCGTGATCGAGGATATTGGCGATGTACTGTGCCTGATTTGGCGTACGTGGTTTGATGACGCCACGCTTGGTTTTAATGTTGATGGCTTTGCCGTACTCCGGCACGCTGTCAGCACTTTGCTCAAGCACTCGCGCTTCTTTGATCGCCAGATGGATCTGTTCCGGCTCGATATCCTGCGTTTGGCCGCGCATCGGGGCGGTATCGACATACAGGCTGAGCAGAATATCGGCTGCGGCATTAACGCAAATAGGGCGGCCAGTGAGTTTGAAATGATTATCGCGACGATTGATTTCGATACCCAGACGTCGCTCCAGTTGTTTGATGTTGTCATCAAACGGCCCGCACAGGCTCAGCAGGCGAGCGTTGTCTGCTGGCTCAAGGGTAATTTCACGCGTGTCTATGTTCAAACTGTTCCTCTTAATATGTGTATTGCCGGAGGGCAACTTGCACATCCGGCCACAGACGAGTCGTCGTCATAACGAAATTATTCACGCCATAGAATAAAGGCGCAAGCATTGCAATGGATATTGGGGACGGAGAGAGGAAATACAAGGCCTGCCAGAAAGGCAGGCCTGAACGAATTAAGGCTGGTAGATACCGACACCTGAATCGTTTTCTTTGCGGGTACGTGAAATCACAGACTCTGGCGATTCAACGACGCGCAGGCCCATCTCTTCTTCGGTACGGACCAGCTTCGCGCGCAGGGAGTTTGTCAAAACTTCAACAATTTCCACGTCAACGAATTTACCGACCATATCTGGTGTGCCTTCAAAGTTGACCACGCGGTTATTTTCAGTGCGGCCAGACAGTTCCATCACGCTTTTACGGGATGTACCTTCGACAAGAATACGCTGGGTTGTACCGAGCATGCGACGGCTCCAGGCGGTGGCTTGCTGGTTAATACGCTCCTGCAAAATATAGAGACGCTGCTTTTTCTCTTCATCAGGTACATCATCAACCATATCGGCCGCAGGTGTGCCTGGGCGCGCAGAGAAGATGAAGCTGTAGCTCACGTCGAAATTCACTTCGCCGATGAGTTTCATGGTGCGCTCAAAATCTTCGGTCGTTTCGCCAGGGAAGCCCACGATAAAGTCAGAGCTTATCTGGATATCCGGACGTGCTTCGCGCAGCTTACGGATAATTGATTTGTATTCCAGCACCGTATGAGGACGGCCCATCAGGTTGAGAACCCGGTCCGATCCGCACTGAATCGGCAGGTGCAGGAAGCTCACCAGTTCCGGCGTATCGCGATAAACATCAATAATGTCATCGGTAAATTCGATCGGGTGGCTGGTGGTGAAGCGAATACGATCGATACCATCAATAGCGGCGACCAGACGTAGCAGTTCAGCAAAACTGCCGGTGCTACCGTCATAGTTTTCACCGCGCCAGGCGTTGACGTTTTGACCCAGCAGGTTAACTTCGCGTACGCCTTGAGCAGCCAACTGGGCGATCTCAAAGAGAATATCATCGCTCGGGCGGCTCACTTCTTCACCACGGGTATAAGGCACGACGCAATAGGTACAGTATTTATTGCAGCCTTCCATGATCGACACATACGCAGCCGGACCATCGGCACGCGGTTCCGGCAGGCGGTCGAACTTTTCGATCTCAGGGAAACTGACGTCAACCACAGGTTTGCGATTACCGCGTACGGCATTGATCATTTCTGGCAAGCGGTGCAGTGTCTGCGGGCCAAAAATAATATCAACATAGTGAGCGCGGCTTCGAATCAGTTTCCCTTCCTGTGAGGCTACGCAACCGCCGACACCGATGATCACGTCAGGTCTTTTTCGTTTTATTAGCTTCCAGCGACCTAACTGATGGAATACTTTCTCCTGCGCCTTCTCACGGATTGAACAGGTATTCAACAACAACACATCGGCTTCGTCAGCATTGTCGGTTAGTTGATACCCGTGCGTGGCATCCAGCAGATCGGCCATCTTTGATGAATCGTATTCGTTCATCTGACAGCCCCAGGTTTTAATATGGAGTTTTTTTGTCATCGACTTGCTCATGCTCAGGATTGCAGGGCGCGTATTGTAATGCTTTGGTGCGGTTGTGACCAGTATGAAGGTTGTCAACCTCAAAGAGATAAAAATCCGGTAAACTTAAGGGATTCTCCAATAAGGATTATTGACCATGACTATCCAAAAAACCGGGGTTGCTGTTGTTGGCGGCGGTATGGTCGGCAGCGCACTGGCGCTCGGACTGGCGCAGCAAGGATTTGACGTTACGGTAATCGAACAAGCGGCTCCAGCGGTGTTTGATGCAATGGCAAAACCGGATGTGCGTATATCCGCTATCAGTGCGGCATCGGTTGAACTGCTGCGTGGGCTTGGAGTGTGGGATGCGGTGCTGGCTATGCGTGCTCATCCATACAGCCGGCTCGAAACCTGGGAGTGGGAAAACGCGCACGTGGTGTTCGATGCTGCCGAGCTAAAATTACCTCGTCTTGGCTATATGGTGGAAAACAATGTTCTGCAGCAGGCGCTTTGGCAATCGCTGGAAGCCCATCCTGATGTAACACTGTGCGTTCCGGCATCACTCAAGGCTCTGCATCACCATGAGGGCGGGTATTTGCTGACACTGGATAATGGTGATGAGCTGGCTGTGAAGCTGGTGGTGGGGGCGGATGGTGCGAACTCGCAGGTCAGGCAGATGGCGGGGATTGGCGTTCATGCCTGGCAGTATCAGCAATCGTGCATGCTGATCACCGTACAGTGTGAAAATGAACCGGGTGAGAGCACCTGGCAGCATTTCACCCCCGACGGTCCGCACGCCTTTTTACCGTTGTTCGATAACTGGGCGTCGCTGGTGTGGTACGACACACCAGCGCATATTCGTCAGTTGCAGGGGTTATCGATGGAGCAACTTCAGCGCGAAATCATCCACCATTTTCCGAACCGTCTGGGGCGCGTGACGCCCGTCGCTGCGGGAGCATTTCCTTTAACGCGTCGCCACGCTCTGCAGTATGTGCGTGAAGGGTTAGCGCTGGTGGGGGACGCGGCGCATACCATCCATCCACTGGCAGGGCAGGGAGTTAACCTGGGGTATCGTGATGTGGAAGCGCTGCTTGATGTGTTGGGTAATGCCCGTAGCCACGGCGAGGCATGGGCGAGCCACCAGGTACTGAAGCGTTACCAGACGCGTCGGATGGCAGATAATTTCATCATGCAATCTGGGATGGATCTGTTTTATGCCGGATTCAGCAATGACTTAGGTCCGGTACGTATTCTGCGTAATATTGGATTGATGGCTGCTGGGCGTGCAGGTGTGCTGAAAAGGCAGGCACTGAAATATGCGCTAGGCCTTTAATTTTTGCGGCCTCTCCTTGTGGGAGAGGCATCTGGCTATGCCATTATTAATGTACAAAAACAAAAAAGCCCGCAGAGCGGGCTTTTTTGTTTTTAAGTGGCTGGGGTACGAGGATTCGAACCTCGGAATGCTGGTATCAGAAACCAGAGCCTTACCGCTTGGCGATACCCCAATAGGGACTGCAAACAGATTGTAATACTACTTCAAAATTGGCTGGGGTACGAGGATTCGAACCTCGGAATGCTGGTATCAGAAACCAGAGCCTTACCGCTTGGCGATACCCCAATTTTTCTTTTGTGATATATCGCTTACCGCAATACATCAAATTATGGTGGCTACGACGGGATTCGAACCTGTGACCCCATCATTATGAGTGATGTGCTCTAACCAACTGAGCTACGTAGCCAACTTTACTGCATTCTTCGATGGCTGGGGTACCTGGATTCGAACCAGGGAATGCCGGTATCAAAAACCGGTGCCTTACCGCTTGGCGATACCCCAATACCGCGGAGAACCGCAAATCGAAGAAAAAATGGCTGGGGTACCTGGATTCGAACCAGGGAATGCCGGTATCAAAAACCGGTGCCTTACCGCTTGGCGATACCCCATCCGTGCAACGCTTACTTGGGAATGGTGCGGGAGGCGAGACTTGAACTCGCACACCTTGCGGCGCCAGAACCTAAATCTGGTGCGTCTACCAATTTCGCCACTCCCGCAAAAAAGATGGTGGCTACGACGGGATTCGAACCTGTGACCCCATCATTATGAGTGATGTGCTCTAACCAACTGAGCTACGTAGCCATCTTTTTTTCGCGTTACCTTATCGGCGTTGCGGGGCGCATTATGCGTATTGAGCTTTGAAGCGTCAACACCTTTTTCATCGAAAATGGCTGGAATGTGACTGTTTGGTTAGGTTGCGAACAGCGTGACCGAATATTCGGCAATTATCGGTTATTAATCGCTTTTGAACCGTTAAGTTCGGGGTAAAAAAAAGGCCCCGAAGGGCCTGTTAACGATCAGAATGTTCATTTGTACGCGGACTGATGGACGCCTACCGCACGTCCTGATGGATCGTTCATGGACTTGAACGATTCGTCCCATTCAATCGCTTTTGCAGAAGAACACGCGACGGATGGGCCACCCGGCACACATTCGGCTGCACTCGGAACCGGGAACAATTCTTCAAAGATTTCGCGGTACAGATACGCTTCTTTGGATCCCGGTGTGTTATATGGGAAGCGGAAGCTAGCGGTTTCCAGTTGTTGATCAGAAACCTGTTTTGCAGCCACTTCTTTCAGCGTGTCGATCCAGCTATAACCTACGCCATCAGAGAACTGCTCTTTCTGACGCCATGCAACGCTTGCTGGCAGGTAGGATTCAAAACATTCACGCAGGACATGTTTTTCCATTTTACCGTTGCCGCACATTTTATCCTGCGGGTTGATGCGCATAGCCACGTCGAGGAATTTCTTATCCAGGAACGGAACGCGGGCTTCCACACCCCAGGCGGACATCGCTTTGTTAGCTCGCGCACAGTCAAACATATGCAGCGCCTGCAGTTTGCGCACAGTTTCTTCATGCAATTCTTTGGCGTTTGGCGCTTTGTGGAAGTAAAGGTAGCCGCCAAATACTTCGTCAGACCCTTCGCCTGACAGCACCATCTTGATGCCCATCGCTTTGATCTTACGGGACATCAGATACATTGGAGTGGAAGCACGGATGGTGGTCACATCATAAGTTTCGATGTGATAGATAACATCGCGGATCGCATCCAGGCCTTCCTGCACAGTGAAGTGAATCTCATGGTGTACTGTGCCAAGGTGGTTTGCTACTTCCTGCGCGGCTTTCAGGTCAGGTGCACCTTCCAGGCCAACAGCGAAGGAGTGCAACTGCGGCCACCAGGCTTCAGAGCGTTCCTGATCTTCAACACGGCGTGCGGCATATTTCTTGGTGATCGCGGAGATGACGGAAGAATCCAGGCCGCCGGAGAGCAGTACACCATAAGGCACGTCTGACATCAGGTGGCTTTTTACCGAATCTTCCAGTGCCTGGCGCAGCTCGGCTTTATCTGTCACGTTGTCTTTTACCGCGTCAAAGTCGAACCAGTCACGCTGATAGTACTGACGAATCTCACCATCTTTGCTCCACAGGTAGCTACCTGCCGGGAACTCTTTAATGGTGCGGCAAACCGGAACCAGGGCTTTCATTTCAGACGCAACATAGAAGTTGCCGTGCTCATCGTGGCCCATGTACAGCGGGATAATGCCGATATGGTCGCGGCCAATCAGGTAGGCATCTTTTTCACTGTCGTACAGAGCGAAAGCAAACATGCCCTGCAGGTCATCCAGGAACTCTGGCCCTTTCTCCTGGTACAACGCCAGGATGACTTCGCAGTCAGAACCTGTCTGGAATGCATAGCGATCGCCGTACTCTGCGCGCAGTGCCTGATGGTTGTAAATTTCACCGTTAACAGCCAGCGCGTGTGTTTTTTTCTCGTTATACAGTGGCTGCGCACCTGCGTTGACGTCAACAATGGACAGACGTTCGTGCGCCAGAATGGCTTTATCGCTGGCGTAAACGCCCGACCAGTCCGGGCCGCGATGGCGCATCAGGCGGGACAGTTCGAGTGCTTTTTTACGCAGTTCGCCCGCGTCAGTTTTAATATCCAGTACGCCAAAAATTGAACACATAACCTTCTCCGTTAACTCTGTTGCAGTGTGATGTCGCTTGCTTATGAAAATGCCGCAAAGGGGAAGGGCGCGCAAGGGTTTTACGGGGTAAAAAGGAAATAACGCAATGGTGATTGCTGAATGTTGAAAAAAGAGTATGTCGTGAACAGTTTTATTGATGATTATTCAATGGATGGTAATTTTTGTTAGATGGAGTTGTGTTTATCCGAGCGGAAAATGAAAAACCACGCCCTGGGGCGTGGTTTTGAATCAGATAACGTCGATCTCGGCGACAGAAGGATAAATCCAGCTAGGCCGGAAAGGCATCGAATCAATGTCGTCCAGAGTCGATACCCCGGAAAGTACAAGGATAGTCTCCAGGCCTGCCTGGAACCCGGCCAGAATATCGGTACGCAGGTTGTCACCGACAATGACGGTTTGTTCGGAGTGCGCCTGCATCTTATTCAGCGCCGCACGGACTATCCAGGGGCTCGGTTTTCCGACGACGAATGGCTTACGGCCAGAGATTTTTTCGATGCCGGCACACAACGCACCACACGCCGGGTAAAAACCACGCCCATGAGTATCCGGATTAGTTGCAATAAAGCGCGCGCCGTTGGCGACAAAGTACGCTGCTTTATGCATCATCTCCCAGTTAAAGGATCGTGTTTCGCCCACGATCACAAAATCTGGGTTCACGTCTGTAATGGTGAATCCGGCTTTATACAGTTCATGGATCAGTGCGCCTTCACCCACGACGTAAGCTTTTTTTCCTTCCTGACGCTTCAGGAAATCCGCCGTAGCCATTGCGGAGGTATAGAACACGCTATCCGGCACGTCGACGCCGGCAGTCGCAAAGCGATTTGCCAGGTCCTGACCGGTTTGGGAAGGATAGTTCGTGAGGAGAACCAGCGGCATTCCTTTGTCCATGACACGGTGAAGAAACTCAGCAGCACCCGGCACAGCAACGTTGTCGTGCATCAGCACGCCGTCAATATCACAAATTACGTTCTTAATGGTCATGGACTTTCCGACATCAAAAAAAGAAGGCGTTACTATAAAACCCGATCAACTTTCCAGCAAATGTTGCAGCAGAATACCGTTGAGCATGGCGCGTTTTACCAGAGCAAATGCGCCAATAGCGGAACGGTGATCAAGCGTTGATCGTACAACTGGCAAATTCTGGCGAAATGCCTTGAGGGCCTGGGTGTTGATGCACCCTTCAATTGCAGGCAACAAAACTTTTTCAGCTTCAACTATTTCGCCTGCGATCACCACTTTTTGCGGGTTAAACAGGTTGATGGCAATAGCGATGGTTTTACCCAGGTGACGCCCGACCTGCTCTATGACTTCACAGGCTAGTGCATCACCTTTATTTGCAGCTTTGCAAATCGGACCGATTTTGCAGTCATCCAGCGTAACGCGGCTTTGATAACCCTGCTCCAGCAGGTGACGAACGCGATGCTCGATGGCGGCATTCGCAGCAATGGTTTCAAGACAGCCAAAATTACCGCAATGGCAGCGCTCACCCAGTGGCTCAACCTGAATGTGGCCTATCTCGCCGACATTTCCGTTGCGGCCAATAAAAATCCGGCCATTAGAGATGATTCCTGCCCCTGTCCCCCGGTGAACACGCACCAGAATAGAGTCTTCACAATCCTGGCTCGCACCAAAATAGTGCTCCGCCAGTGCCAGACTGCGAATATCATGTCCAACAAAGCAGGTCACTTTAAATTGCTTTTCCAGTGCATCGACCAATCCCCAGTTTTCCACCTGAATATGCGGCATATAGCGGATAACGCCGCTTTCAGGGTCAACCAGGCCTGGCAGAATCACGGAGATAGCAATCAGCTCACGGATTTTACGCTGGCAGGTTTCGATGAATTTCTCGATGGTATTAAGCAGCGCATGTTCCAGCGTTTCCTGAGTGCGTTCAGGCAGAGGATAATGCTCTTCAGCGATGGCCTTGCTGCTCAGATCGTAGAGCGTGAGGGTGGTGTCATGGCGACCAAGACGTACGCCAATGGCCTGGAAGTTGCGGGTTTCAGTGACTATAGAGATAGCGCGGCGACCCCCTGTGGAGGCCTGCTGATCGACTTCTTTGATCAGGCCGCGCTCAATAAGCTGGCGGGTAATTTTTGTCACGCTGGCGGGAGCAAGCTGGCTCTGTTCGGCTATTTGAATACGTGAGATTGGCCCATGTTGGTCAATCAGGCGATACACTGCCGCGCTGTTAAGTTGTTTAACGAGATCGACATTACCGATTTGAGCTTGTCCGCCAGGTGTCATACTTTTACTTACTCAGTGACGACCTCGTTACCATTAACGATGGTCTTAGTAATTTTAAAATCGCGTGTGAAAGCTGTCAGGTTAGCAACCATGCCCGGTGCAATGCCACCCAGTTGTTTTGCAACACCGATTGCACGCGCCGGGTAAAGCGTTGCCATGCGCAGCGCCTCATCAAGAGCAATGCCGCAATGTTCAACCAGGTTACGAACCCCTTCGATCATCGTCAGTGCAGAGCCGCTTAACGTACCGTTTTCATCCACACACAGTCCATTGCGGTAGTATATTGTTTTACCAGCAAAAATGAACTGCTCAATATTTGCCCCTGCTGGCGCTGTGGCATCGGTTACCAGGCACAACTTATCGCCTTTCAGACGTTTAGCATTGCGAATATTGGTGTAATCCACATGTAATCCATCCGCGATGATACCGCAGTAGACGTCTGGCTCATCCAGAATCGCACCAACCAGGCCCGGTTCACGGCCCGTAATGTACGGCATGGCATTATAAAGATGGGTTGCGAAGGTAATGCCAGCGCGGAAACCTGCTTTCGCCTCTTTCTGCGTGGCGTTTGAGTGGCCTGCTGAAACCACAATTCCGGCTGCAGCCAGTTTGCTGATAACGTCAGTCCCGGTCATTTCGGGGGCCAGCGTCACTTTGGTAATCACATCGGCATTAGCACACATGAAATCAACCAGTTCTGCATCTGGTTTACGGACGAAGTCTGGATTGTGTGTTCCTTTCTTGACCATGTTCAGCCAGGGTCCTTCCAGATGCAGACCCAGAGCCTGATGAGGATGTTTCGCCAGGTATTCACGCATGACGTGGATGCCTTGTTTCATCAGTTCATCGCTGGTGGTGATGAGCGTAGGAAGATAGCTGGTGCAGCCAGATTTCTCATTGGCTTTTTGCATGATTTCCAGCGTTTCCACGCTAACCGCTTCAGCCGTGTCATTAAACTGCACACCGCCGCAGCCGTTCAACTGAACGTCGATGAAACCGGGGGAGATAATTGCTCCATTGAGTGAGCGTTGTTCAATCTCCGGCGGCAACTCCGCATGCGGGCAAACACGTTCAATCAGGCCATTCGCGATCACAATCGCGTGGTCATCCAGAATTTCATGGCCGGTATAAATCCGACCGTGGGTTAAAGCGTACATAACGACCCCCGGTTTAAAAAAGCGACCGTCTCTTTATAAAGAGACGGTAATTTACTTAAAGACCTTTGATATTTTCAGCTTCTAATTCATTGAAGTATTTCAATGTTTTTACTTTCAGTTCCATTGTGGACGGCTCGTCACACACGATGACTGATTTCGGATGCAGTTGCAGACAGCTGATCGTCCACATGTGGTTCACGTTGCCTTCAACAGCAGCCTGAAGCGCCTGCGCTTTCACGCCGCCCAGCACCAGAATCATCACTTCTTCGGCATCCAGCAGTGTGCCCACGCCGACGGTCAGCGCATATTTTGGAACCTGGTTAACATCGCCGTCAAAGAAACGTGAGTTTGCCACGCGGGTGTCATGGGTCAGCGTTTTAATGCGGGTACGAGACGCCAGAGAAGATGCGGGTTCGTTAAAGGCGATATGACCATCGTTACCAACGCCGCCCATGAACAAATTGATTTTACCGTAAGAACGGATTTTTTCTTCATACTGACGACATTCTGCGTCAATATCAGGCGCATTTCCATTCAGCAGGTTAATATTTTCAGCAGGGATATCAACGTGATCAAAGAAATTACGGTGCATAAAGCTGTGATAGCTTTCCGGATGGTCCTTTGGTAAGCCAACATATTCGTCCATGTTGAAGGTGACGACATGTTTGAAGCTAACCTGGCCCGCTTTGTGCATTTCAACCAGGGCCTTATAGGCTGTCAGCGGTGTACCACCTGTTGGCAGACCAAGAACGAAAGGACGGTCGGCAGTGGGTTTGAACGCATTAATGCGGTTAACGATATGACGAGCAGCCCATTTACCGACTTGTTCAGCTGTAGCCAGGGGAATCAGTCTCATTGTTCACCTCTAGAGTTAACGTAATAAAAGTGTGCAGATAACATGCCTGGACCTGAACTAAGCGTAACCTGGATCACGTCGGGCAGCATGAATCCGTCTTGATTTTTTGAATGATAAAATAAGTTTTCATTGTTAGCCAGAGAAAGGGAGGGTTATTAACGATATTTGGTGACAAAAATCACAAAAAGTATGCATTTAATTTGCGATACGAATTAATTTTTCACACACTCAGAAGGCCAGTGAATCATCAACTGTATGTATAAGTTAATGACACAATAAAAACACAGATTAAGCACGAGCCTTTCATGGGGTCTCGTAGGGGGAATAGGATGAATATTTTAGGTTTTTTCCAGCGCCTCGGTAGAGCTTTGCAGCTCCCTATCGCCGTGCTACCGGTTGCTGCGTTGCTGCTGCGATTCGGGCAACCTGATCTTCTTAACGTACCGTTTATTGCTCAGGCAGGCGGTGCGATTTTTGACAACCTGGCGCTGATTTTCGCCATCGGTGTGGCATCAAGCTGGTCAAAAGACAGTGCGGGTGCAGCAGCCCTGGCTGGGGCAGTCGGTTACTTCATCCTAACGAAAGCGATGGTAACGATTAACCCGGAAATTAACATGGGCGTACTGGCAGGTATTATTACTGGTCTGGTCGGTGGTGCAGTCTATAACCGCTGGGCGAACATTAAGCTGCCAGACTTCCTGAGCTTCTTTGGGGGCAAACGTTTCGTGCCGATCGCGACAGGCTTCTTCTGTCTGGTACTGGCCGCCATATTTGGCTACGTTTGGCCGCCAGTGCAGCACGCTATCCATGCGGGCGGCGAGTGGATCGTTTCTGCCGGCGCAATGGGTGCAGGTATTTTCGGCTTTATCAACCGTCTGCTGATCCCAACCGGCCTGCATCAAGTGCTGAATACCATCGCTTGGTTCCAGATTGGTGAGTTCACTAACGCTGCTGGCGCAGTATTCCACGGTGATATCAACCGTTTCTATGCAGGTGACGGCACTGCGGGCATGTTCATGTCTGGTTTCTTCCCAATCATGATGTTTGGTCTGCCGGGTGCTGCGCTGGCAATGTACCTGGCTGCGCCGAAAGCGCGTCGCCCAATGGTTGGCGGTATGCTGCTGTCCGTTGCGGTAACGGCCTTCCTGACCGGTGTGACAGAGCCGCTGGAATTCCTGTTCATGTTCCTGGCTCCGCTGCTGTATCTGATGCACGCGGTGCTGACCGGTATCAGCCTGTTTGTTGCCACCCTTCTGGGTATCCATGCTGGTTTCTCCTTCTCAGCAGGCGCGATTGACTATGTGTTGATGTACAACCTGCCAGCGGCAAGTAAGAACGTCTGGATGCTGGTAGTGATGGGCCTGGTCTTCTTTGTTGTCTACTTCCTTCTGTTCAGCGCGGTTATTCGTATGTTTAATCTGAAAACGCCGGGCCGTGAAGAGACGAATGAGGATGTCGTTACTGGTGAAGCAAATAGCAATACCGAAGAAGGCTTGGCCCAGTTGGCAACCAGCTATATTGCCGCAGTCGGCGGTACTGATAACCTGAAAGCTATTGATGCCTGTATTACCCGTCTGCGTTTGACCGTGGGCGACTCTGCGCGTGTCAGCGATGCTATGTGCAAACGTCTGGGTGCATCGGGCGTGGTAAAACTGAACAAACAAACCATCCAGGTGATTGTGGGGGCAAAAGCTGAATCTATCGGCGACGAAATGAAAAAAGTGGTTGCCCGTGGACCGGTAGCCGCGTCCTCGACTGACAGTGCGCCAGTGGCTGAAACTCCAGCAGCAAAACCTCAGGCTGTACCAAACGCAACTACCATTGCTGCACTGGTTTCCCCAGTGACCGGTGAAGTGGTTGCCATTGAGCAGGTTCCTGACGAAGCCTTCGCCAGCAAAGCTGTCGGTGACGGTGTGGCGGTGAAACCAACGGAAAAAACCGTGGTATCTCCGGCAGCCGGTACGATTGTGAAGATCTTCAACACCAACCACGCGTTCTGCCTTGAAACCGAAAAAGGCGCGGAAATCGTCGTCCACATGGGCATCGATACCGTCGCGCTGAACGGTAAAGGCTTTACCCGTCTGGTAGAAGAGGGGGCTGAAGTGGTTGCAGGCCAGCCGATTCTGGAAATGGATCTGGACTTCCTGAACGCGAATGCGCGCTCCATGATAAGCCCGGTTGTTTGTAGCAACATCGACGACTTCAGCGGCCTGGTTCTGCAGGCAAAAGGTCAGGTTGTTGCGGGTCAAACACCACTGTATGAGATTAAAGGCAAGTAATCGCTCCTGAGTAGAGTGCGTGCCTTAAGCGGCGGGGGAGATCCTCCGCCGCTTTTTTTTGCAGCAAATGCCCCCAATATTCACCTCAACGCCGTTTTTTGCATAACTAAAGGTTGTCACTACGTCCGGCTTATAAGATCATATGCCGTTATACGTTGTTTACGCTTTGAGGAATCTACGATGAGTGAGGCTGAAGCCCGCCCGAGTAACTTTATTCGTCAGATCATCGATGAAGATCTGGCCAGTGGTAAGCACACCACAATCCATACCCGTTTTCCGCCGGAACCGAATGGTTACCTGCATATTGGCCATGCGAAATCTATCTGTCTGAACTTTGGCATTGCGCAAGACTACAAGGGTCAGTGCAATCTGCGTTTCGATGACACGAACCCTGTAAAAGAAGACATCGAATACGTTGAGTCAATTAAGAACGACGTGCAATGGCTCGGTTTCAACTGGTCTGGCGATATTTGCTACTCCTCAGATTATTTTGATCAACTCTTTGCCTACGCAGTTGAGCTGATTAACAAAGGTTTGGCTTATGTTGATGAGCTGTCTGCTGACGAAATCCGTGAATACCGCGGCTCGTTGACTGCGCCGGGAAAAAACAGCCCATTCCGCGATCGCAGCGTTGAAGAGAATCTCGCGCTGTTCGAAAAAATGCGTGCGGGTGGCTTCGAAGAAGGCAAGGCTTGTCTGCGTGCCAAAATCGATATGGCGTCTCCGTTCATCGTGATGCGCGATCCGGTGTTGTACCGTATCAAGTTTGCAGAGCATCACCAGACCGGCAATAAGTGGTGCATCTACCCGATGTATGACTTTACCCACTGCATTAGCGATGCGCTGGAAGGCATCACGCATTCGCTGTGTACGCTGGAATTCCAGGACAACCGTCGTCTGTACGACTGGGTGCTGGATAACATCACTATTCCGGTGCATCCGCGCCAGTACGAGTTCTCTCGTCTGAATCTGGAATACACCGTGATGTCCAAGCGTAAGCTGAATCTGCTGGTGACTGACAAACATGTTGAAGGCTGGGACGACCCACGCATGCCGACCATCTCCGGTCTGCGCCGTCGTGGTTACACGTCTGCATCCATTCGCGAGTTCATCAAACGTATCGGTGTGACCAAGCAAGATAACACCATCGAAATGGCGTCTCTGGAATCTTGTATTCGTGAAGATTTAAACGAAAATGCACCGCGCGCGATGGCCGTTATTGACCCCGTTAAGCTGGTTATCGAAAATTATCCTCAGGGCGAAAGTGAACTCGTCACGATGCCTAACCATCCGAGCAAACCAGAGATGGGCAGCCGTGAAGTGCCGTTTAGCGGTGAGATCTGGATCGATCGTGCTGACTTCCGTGAAGAAGCCAACAAACAGTACAAGCGCCTGGTGATGGGTAAAGAAGTTCGTCTGCGTAATGCGTATGTGATAAAAGCTGAACGTGTTGAAAAAGACGCGGAAGGCAATATCACCACGATTTTCTGTACTTATGATGCGGATACTCTGAGCAAAGATCCTGCGGATGGTCGCAAAGTGAAAGGCGTGATCCACTGGGTTAGCGCTGCCCACGCGCTGCCGATTGAAATTCGTCTCTACGATCGTCTGTTCAGCGTACCAAATCCAGGTGCAGCGGACGATTTCCTGGCGACTATTAACCCCGACTCTCTGGTCATCAGGCAGGGTTATGCAGAACCGTCTCTGAAACAGGCTGAAACCGGTAAAGCGTTCCAGTTTGAACGTGAGGGATATTTCTGTCTGGACAGCCGTCACAGTACGGCGGAAAAGCCCGTGTTTAACCGCACTGTGGGTTTGCGTGATACCTGGGCCAAAGCAGGCGAATAATAACGCTTCGTAGGTCAATGAGAAACAACGCCGCTAACTGCGGCGTTTTTTTTATTTTATGATCATACCGTTAATGAAAGGTATGTCATGGCGATGTCAAAATATCAGGTCAATGAGCTGCTACTTATTTTTCTCGAAAAAAGTTCGAAGTATTTGTCCACCAATGGACTGAGATAAATCGTCGACAAAAATAGTTCTTCCTTGCTTAAACTAACTGATTTTCCGCGTAAAACCTCGAATTGGCGGAAGTGTTACAAATCACTACCAATTATGTGCACTTCGTCATAATCCTGACTTTTGCCTACTAAAAAGCATTGATAATTCGTGTCGCGAAAAATAACCTAAAGGCGGTAGTTAATTCGAGGGTATTTCTAACTACCCCAGACCATCAGGTCTTTTATATTTTTCGCCGTTTAGGCGTTTTAATTCGTCAAAGAGGATTTATCTATGCGTACGTTCAGTGGCAAACGTAGTGCGCTGGCGCTGGCTATTGCCGGTGTCACAGCAATGTCTGGTTGGGTTGTCTCCCCAGAAGTTCATGCAGCAGGATTTGTCGATGATTCCACGTTAACAGGCGGTGTCTATTACTGGCAGCGTGAGCGTGATCGTAAAGATGTTACCGAAGACAAATATAAAACCAACCTTTCTCACTCCACCTGGAACGCCAACCTGGATTTCCAGTCTGGTTATGCAGCCGATATGTTCGGTCTTGATATTGCAGCATTTACCGCAATTGAAATGGCAGAAAATGGCGATAGCGGCCACCCGAACGAAATTGCCTTCTCTTCCAGTAATAAAGCGTACAAAGAAGACTGGTCTGGCGATAAAAGCGGGGTCAGCCTGTATAAAGCGGCTGCAAAATTCAAATACGGTCCTGTATGGGCGCGAGCAGGTTATATTCAGCCAACCGGACAAACCCTGTTAGCACCGCACTGGAGCTTTATGCCAGGTACTTATCAGGGCGCAGAAGCCGGAGCTAATTTTGACTACGGTGATGCGGGCGCGTTGAGCTTCTCCTATATGTGGACCAACGAGTACAAAGCGCCGTGGCATATTGAGATGGACAAGTTCTATCAGAACGACAGAAAAACCAAAGTAGAATATCTCCACTCACTCGGTGCGAAGTACGATTTCAAAAACGATCTGGTTCTTGAAGCCGCATTTGGTCAGGCTGAAGGGTATATCGATCAGTATTTTGCGAAAGCCAGCTACAAATTCGACATCATTGGTGGTCCTCTGAGCACCAGCTACCAGTTCTATGGTACGCGTGACAAAGCCAGCAATGGAACGGTTAACGATATTTATGCTGGCACAGCATGGTTGCAGGCGCTGACGTTTGGCTACAAAGTCGGTCAGGTTGATTTACGTCTGGAAGGGACCTGGGTGAAAGCTGAAGGCCAGCAAGGCTACTTCCTGCAACGTATGACACCAACCTATGCCTCTTCAAACGGTCGTCTGGATATTTGGTGGGATAACCGTTCTGACTTTAACGCCGATGGCGAAAAAGCCGTCTTCTTCGGCGCGATGTATGACCTGAAGAACTGGAACCTCCCGGGTTGGGCAGTGGGTGCATCTTATGCTTACGCCTGGGATGCGAAGCCTGCCGATATGGCCACCCCGGATGCTTACTACGACCCTAACTACCGTCTGAAAGAGTCCTCTTACAGCCTGGATGCGATTTACACACTGCAGGATGGCCGCGCAAAAGGCACGATGTTCAAGCTTCACTTCACTCAGTATGACAACCATTCCGATATCCCGAGCTATGCGGGCGGTTACGGCAACATCTTCCAGGATGAGCGAGACGTGAAATTTATGGTTATCGCGCCGTTCACTATTTTCTGATGAACCCTCCGGCGGGCTGAGTCCCGCCGGAAAGGAGACTGAAATGATGAAAAAAATCGTGCTTATTGCCGTCATGGCTGCCGGGCTTACAGCCTGTGCGCAACCTCAGGCCCCGAAAGAAGATTCTCGCCTGAAAGAGGCTTACAGCGCCTGCATTAATACGGCTGAAGGCTCGCCGGAAAAAATTGAAGCTTGCCAAAGTGGGCTGACTGTGCTGAAGAAAGAGAAAGCACATGAGCAATTCGCGACGCAGGAAAATGTCAGAGTGATGGATTACCAGGCCTGTATTCAGGCGCGTAAAACCGGTAACGATCAGGAAGTGGCAAAACGTTGCGACAAAATCTGGCAGGAAATTCGTAGCAATAACACCAAATAGTAAGCTGTTTGCCACGCCCGGAGACGCTCGTTTACTGTCAATACAGTAAGCAATGCATCTCCGGGCTTTTTTATTGATATTTCAGGCAAAAAAAAGCCAACCGTAAGGTTGGCTCAGAGTACGAAAGCGAGCTTATTTCGCGTCGTGCGCGTGATCGTCTTCACGACAATCGCCTTCTGCACAGTGACCATACAGGTACAGGCTGTGGTTAGTCAGGCGGATGCCATGACGTGCTGCGATTTCACGCTGACGCGCTTCGATGGAATCATCGCTAAACTCAATCACTTTGCCGCAATCGAGGCAAATCAAGTGATCGTGATGATGCTGTTGCGTCAGTTCGAACACGGATTTACCGCCTTCGAAGTTGTGACGGGTGACAATTCCGGCATCATCAAACTGGTTCAGAACACGGTATACGGTCGCCAGCCCAATCTCTTCGCCCATGTCGATCAGACGTTTGTAAAGATCTTCCGCACTGACGTGATGGTTATCCGGTCCTTGCAACACTTCCAGGATTTTCAAACGAGGAAGCGTAACTTTCAGGCCAGCCTTCTTTAATGCGGTATTGTTGTCAGTCATGCGGAATCTGTCCTGTTGCTAAACGATTCACTTCTAAAGAAGAAGTGACAGAAAATGCACTTGGGATAATGCGTCTCATTATAGAACTGCCATGCCTAAATGAAAACTGCAAGTCTCAAGCAAAGTATGCTTATAAAAACGTGGTATCGCCAACAAACTTGTTAGAAAGCGACCCCTTTACCAGACAGTTATTGTACAGGTATGAGCGCAAAAGTTAAAAGTTTGTAGCAATTAATTTAATTGGTACGACCTGATACTGCGACGCAACACAAATGCTGCGCCGCATCAATCATTAAGCGTTAAGGATGTCGTCCAGATTCAGCTCTTCGCGGATCTGTTTCACCCATTTTTCAACACGCTCAGCGGTCAGCTCCGGTTGGCGATCTTCATCAATGGCCAGACCGACAAAGTGATCGTCATCAGCCAGACCTTTAGAGGCCTCAAAGTGGTAACCCGCTGTTGGCCAGTGGCCTACAATCGCCGCGCCGCGTGGTTCAATGATATCGCGAATTGTTCCCAGTGCGTCACAGAAGTACTCTGCGTAATCTTCCTGATCGCCACAGCCGAACAGGGCAACCAGTTTACCGTTGAAGTCAACTTCTTCCAGCGTTGGGAAGAAATCGTCCCAGTCACACTGTGCTTCACCGTAGTACCAGGTTGGAATGCCGAGCAACAGGATGTCATAGCCTTCGAGATCTTCTTTGCTGCTCTTGGCAATGTCATGCACATCGGCAACATCTTTACCGAGCTGTTTTTGAATATTTTTTGCGATATTTTCGGTATTGCCGGTGTCACTGCCGAAAAAAATGCCGATGATTGCCATGAGTAAAATAACCTCTTGAAACTTAATGGTATGGTGGCGCGATTTGTCCACGGATAGGGGCAATAATAGCAGAACTGACAACCCTGCGGGAACTGCTATCGCGCAGGACTGCACTCTGTGCTACATGAAAAGGGTGAGAAAGGGAATTATCCGACTTACACCTTGCTGTGTGATTTTTCGAGTTGCGCGATCAACATCTCTTCAATCAGCTCACTACGGCTGATATTGCGTGCATCAGCAAGTTCGTTAAGTGCATCGACGGCATCAGCATTGAGCTTTAGCTCGACACGCTTAAGCCCACGATTTTTATCGCGTTTAAGCTGATTGCGTTTATTAATACGCAGCTGTTCGTCGCGTGAAAGCGGATTGGTCTTGGGTCGTCCCGGGCGACGCTCATTCGCGAACAGATCTATTGTCGTGCGGTCCGTTTGTTCTTTGGCCATGATTTTGAGACTTCGGGGGAAACACGCCGCCCTGCTAATGCCCAGGCGATAAGCGCGCAATCATACATCACGGAAAACGGCACGCCAACGACTGGAAGCCTGTAGCCTTCCGGTCGCTGTCTTTTTAATCAATTTTCAATGTCAGCGAGATAACGGCGGATAGCGCGAAGTACAGCTTCTGGTTTTTCTGCGTGCACCCAATGCCCAGCTCCGGCAATCACGTGGGCTCGTGTCTGAGGGAACTGCGCCAGAATCGCATCGCGGTACGCTTCAGTAACATACGGTGAATTGCCGCCACGGATAAAGAGAGCAGGGTGTGACCAGGCAGGCACGGGTTCCCAGCCGACAATATGACGGTACTGATCCCACAGCACCGGAACGTTGAAACGCCACTGACCTTCGACGAAAGATTTCAGCAAAAATTGCACAACCCCCTCTTCATCAAGGTGCTCGCGCATAATGGCTGCCGCCTGTTGGCGGGTAGATACACCGGCGTCTGTCACGGCATTAATTGCCGCAAAAATTTCATCATGGCGACGAACGTCGTAATCTACCGGGGCAACATCAATAACAATCAGCCCATTGATACGCTCAGGTGCGAGCGCGGTCAGCGCCATAACGGCTTTGCCGCCCATTGAATGCCCAATCAGCGTGACTTTTTCGAGGTTATTAACGTCAAGTGTCTCCAGCAGATCCTGTGCCATTGCCGTGTAGTTCATGTCCGGCGATCGACCGGAAAGGCCATGGTTTCGCATATCGACCTGCAAAATGTCGTGATCGGTAACCAGATCGCGCGCCAGTACACCCAGATTATCAAGGCTGCCAAACAGGCCGTGAACCAGTACGATGGGGGAATTATTGTTCGGCGATTGTGCAGATTGCGCTCGGGTATTCAATTTCATGGCAAAGTTCTTTTTTTACGTATGTCAGGTTAGGGTATTATGTTGACCATTCTGCCGCCCGGCTGCAAGGATCCAGTTTATTCTGACTTTTGCCGCCAACCTGGCTTGACGCTATCCGCTGTTGGGATTTGACTTTATAATCCCAACGACTTGTATTCAGATAAGATATCGCACTGGATTAAGATGAAAACAATCGAAGTTGATGATGAGCTCTATCAGTATATCGCCAGCCAAACGCGGCATATCGGGGAGAGCGCGTCCGACATTTTACGGCGCATGCTGAAATTTTCCGCCGCCTCACAGCCTGTCACTCCTGTTACTAAAGATGTTGTGCTTCAGCCGAGTGTAGCTGCGCAAGTTAAACCGGCACAAACGCCGGTCAAAGATAAAGTGCGTGCGATGCGCGAACTGCTGCTTTCTGATGAATACGCAGAGCAGAAAAAGGCGGTTAACCGCTTTATGTTGGTGCTGTCTACACTCTATTCACTGGATAACAAAGCGTTTGCTGAAGCGACCGAGTCGCTGCACGGTCGTACGCGCGTGTATTTTGCGGGTGACGAGCAGACGTTGCTACAAAACGGCAATCAAACCAAACCTAAACATGTCCCTGGTACGCCATACTGGGTGATTACCAATACCAACACGGGCCGCAAGTGCAGCATGGTTGAACACATCATGCAGTCCATGCAGTTCCCGGCGGAATTGATCGAAAAGGTTTGCGGTACAATCTAACCCTTGCATAAGAAGGACCCGGCAATGGCAAATCACAACCGTGCAGGCCAACCTGCACAACAAAGCGATTTGATTAACGTCGCCCAACTGACCGCGCAGTACTACGTACTGAAACCGGTTGTGGGTAACGCAGAACACGCAGTGAAGTTTGGTACGTCTGGCCACCGCGGTAGCGCGGGTCGCCATAGCTTTAACGAACCGCATATTCTGGCCATTGCCCAGGCCATCGCGGAAGAACGCGCGAAAAATGGCGTGACGGGTCCGTGCTATGTAGGGAAGGATACGCACGCTTTATCTGAGCCAGCTTTCATCTCCGTACTGGAAGTGCTGGCCGCTAACGGCGTGGACGTTATTGTCCAGGAAAATAACGGTTTTACCCCGACGCCTGCGGTCTCTAACGCGATCCTTGTGCACAACAAAAAAGGTGGTGCGCTGGCTGATGGTATCGTTATTACACCATCCCACAACCCGCCAGATGATGGTGGTATCAAATACAACCCACCTAACGGCGGCCCGGCAGATACCAACGTCACTAAAGTGGTAGAAGACCGCGCTAATGCCCTGTTGGCGGACGATCTGAAAGGTGTAAAGCGCATCTCTCTGGATGCGGCAATGGCCTCAGGTCACGTGAAAGCGTTGGATCTGGTCCAGCCGTTTATCGAAGGGTTGGCTGATATCGTTGATATCGCTGCGATCCAGAAAGCAGGTCTGAAACTGGGCGTTGATCCACTTGGCGGTTCCGGGATCGAGTACTGGAAACGTATCGCCGAATTCTACAAACTGGATCTGACCATCGTGAACGATCACGTTGATCAAACCTTCCGCTTTATGCATCTCGATAAAGACGGCGCAATCCGCATGGACTGCTCCTCAGAGTGTGCTATGGCAGGTCTGCTGGCGCTGCGTGATAAATTCGATCTGGCGTTTGCAAACGACCCGGATTACGACCGTCACGGTATCGTCACCCCGGCAGGTCTGATGAACCCGAACCACTATCTGGCGGTCGCGATCAACTATCTGTTCCAGCATCGTCCACAGTGGGGCAAAGAGGTCGCTGTCGGTAAAACACTGGTCTCTTCTGCGATGATCGACCGTGTGGTCGATGCACTTGGCCGTAAGCTGGTGGAAGTCCCGGTGGGCTTCAAATGGTTTGTTGACGGTCTGCATGACGGTAGCTTCGGCTTTGGCGGCGAAGAGAGTGCAGGGGCATCTTTCCTGCGCTTCGACGGTACACCGTGGTCGACTGACAAAGATGGCATCATTATGTGTCTGCTGGCGGCTGAAATTACCGCCGTTACCGGGAAAAACCCGCAGGAACACTACAATGAGCTGGCCGCACGTTTTGGTGCGCCAAGCTACAACCGCATTCAGGCGGCAGCGACATCTGCGCAGAAAGCCGCTCTGTCTAAACTCTCCCCTGAAATGGTCAGCGCCAATACGCTGGCAGGCGATCCGATTACTGCGCGTCTGACTGCTGCGCCAGGTAATGGTGCGTCCATTGGCGGCCTGAAAGTCATGACCGAGAATGGCTGGTTTGCCGCGCGTCCGTCTGGTACGGAAGACGCGTACAAAATCTACTGCGAAAGCTTCCTCGGTGATGAGCACCGTAAGCTGATCGAGAAAGAAGCGGTAGAGATTGTCAGCGAAGTGCTGAAAAACGCGTAAGTGTAGTTCTGGTGTGGGCTGATGTTTTCACTCCAGCCTTCTCCCACAGAATGAGGGAGAAAACACTAAAAACGGCAACCTTCGGGCTAATGCCGATCAGTTAAGGATCGATTGACCGATCCGGTGGATGGTGTAAAAAGGGTTCCATGTTCATTATGGAGCCCTTTTTAAATGGAACTTTATCAGGCACCTGGCATTATCAACGCCACGCACTCCAGAGCGTGCCCGTAATCTCGCCGACCTCATTCCCCCGGCGCTTATTCAGCAGGCACTCACGCTGACCGATACCGTCACTTTGCGTAAACGCAAACTCCCTCCCGGATCGATGATTTGGCTTGTCGTAGGGATGTCCATTTTCTGCGACCGTCCAATGACAGAAATCGTAAATCTGATGGATATCACTGACCGTACTGGCCCCCCTTTTTCCGCCCGGAGTGCTGTCATTCAGCGCCGTAAAACACTGGGGGAGAACGCTGTGCGGGAGCTTTTTGATATCACCCGGCAAACAGGCAGTGCATCCACAATGGCACGGACTGAACCTCTTTGCTGTCGATGGCGTGGTCTTGTGTACCGCAGATACACCGGAAAACAGAGCCTCCTTCAGTAAACACACCAGTCAGGGCTGAGCAACTGACAGAGAAAGCGCCGGATAACAGTATTACCCTGTTCGATAAGGGATTTTACCCGATGGGCCTGCTCCATCACTGGCAGACATCAGGAGAAAACCGGCACTGGTTGTTGCCGTTGAAAAAGAATACACAGTATCGGGTGGTTCGCCGTCTGGGCCGCGGAGATGAACTGGTCGGCCTGAAAACCAGCCCGCGAGCCCGGAAGCACTGGCCAGGGGTCCCGGAAGAAATAGTGGGAAGACTGCTGACCCGCAGGGTGGACGGAAAAGAGAGGCAGGTGCTGACATCACTGACAGACCCGAATCGTTATCCAGGCAATGACATCAGTGAGTTATATCGCCACCGCCGGGAAACAGAGCTGGGTTACCGGGAAGCCAGGCAGAGTATGCTGGACAGTCGATGGACGTTACGCAGTCGCCTGCCGGAACTGGTGAGGCAGGAGCTGTGGGGGGGTCTGCTGGCGTATAAGCTGGTGCGATATCAGATGGTGCAGATGGTGTTCCATCTGAAGGGAGATGATTTGCCTAACCAGCTTAGCTTCAGTGGAGCGATAAGCGAAATAATCCGGCTACTGATAACCCAGCCGTGGGCCTCACCGGGAAAAATGCCGGGCGAAATGAGAACGCTGTATGAACAAGCGAAATGGCTGATATTACCGGGGAGAAGGGAGCGAAGTTACCCGCGGGAACTCAGGGTAAAGACCAGAAAATATCCGGATAAAAAGGTTGCTGGTCACCTTAAGTGACCAGCATTAACCCGTGGGTTGCCGTTTTGCGTTAAGACCTCCTGGGCCCGGTAAGCGTTAGCGCCACCGGGCTTTTTTGTGTCCCGATTTAACCGTGTTTATTTTTCAGCTCAAACCTCGGAGATACCAGACCGTAGAGCGTCCAGCCCATAAAGGTCACCATGGCTCCATAGAGCATCGCTTCCTGGCCGGAAGAGTAAAGCGCATAGAAGCTGTAGATGGCCCCAATCAGCGCCACGGCGTTTGCGGCTCTTGCTTTGCCTGGTTCGACTTTCGCCACTTTCTGAATGATCACCAGTGCCGCCATCGACAGAATATACGGAATGATGTTGGTCACTACCGCCAGATTCACCAGTACGTTGAACTGGCTATTGAGTGACGGGCTTATGGTCATCAAGGACAGACCACTCTGGAAAATGACAATCGCCAGCATGCCCTGCACCGGAGCGTCGGATTTGGTGACGCGGGAGAAAATTTTCGGGAAGTAACCTTCGTCAGCCGATGATTTAAACACCTGGGCGATGGTGAATTGCCAGCCGAGAAGTGAACCGCAGCATGACATTACCATCAGACCCATGATCACTTTCCCAACTTCCGGAGTAAACATCTGTGCGAAGGCCACGCCAAACGGTGCGGTAGAGTTGGCTAAATCCGCGTTTGGTACAATCCCGGCAATCACGTTGGTCGAAACGATATAGATCACCGCTGCGCCCAGGGTCCCGCCCAGTACCGCAATCGGGACGTTTTTTTCCGGATTTTCTACCACTTCAGCATTCGCACAGGCAGATTCCAGACCGAGGAAGGCCCACAGCGTCATGGCGATGGAAGAGCCGACAGCAGTAAAGAACGGCACATGATGTGGGTTCCAGGAGTTTGCGTACAGCGTTGGGCTAAACCAGAACCAGCCGATGATACACAGCCCCACAACCGGGATGATTACCCCCCAGACGGTGATGCTGCTGAGCTGTCCGGTTATCCGCGCACCACCGAAGTTTGCAACGGTGCAGATCCACAGCACGCCGATGGTCGCCAGCCCAATCTGCACCGGGCTTAGCGTCGCACCAAACAGCTCCGTACCGTAGCCGACGGCTGAAATGGCAATGGCTACGTTGGCAATCAGGAGGGAGACGCCATAGGTATAGTTGGCCATAAAGTTGCCTGACTTACCGAATGCGTACTCCGCATAACCGCCCATCCCACCAGACTTCCGGCTGAACATGCCACATTTGGCAAAGGCCCATGCGAGCGCCATCGAACCTACGGCAGTCACTAACCAGGAGATAATAGAGATCGTACCCACTTCCGCGAGCTTGGTCGGCAGCATGATTATGCCTGATCCCATCATGTTTACCATGGTGAGGATCGTGAGCTGCACGACGCCCATTTTGTTGGACTTACTCATATTTTTTCTCCTTTCAGCAGCGATAGCTGAGCGGCAGGTTGTTTGATGACGTAACAGCGAACCTGTTTCCGTCCGTCGCACTCTTCGACATACACGCCCTGCAACTCAGGTGCGAAGCCGGGCAGAAGATTGATCCCCTCTTCAAGTGCAGTGAAATAACGCAGTACGGACCCCCCCCAGATTTCACCTGGGACAACGCACAGCACGCCCGGTGGGTAAGGGAGAGCGCCTTCGGCTGCGATACGGCCTTCCGCATCACGCAGAGAAACCAGTTCTACCTCACCACGCAGATAGGCATAGTTCGCCTCCTGTGGGTTCATCATCACGCGCGGGAAATGTGATTTACGGAACATCTCTTTTTGCAGCTGTTTCACGTTATGGCGGGCATAGAGGTTGTGCATTTCCTGGCATATCTGACGCAGGGTGTAGTCTGCATAGCGTTCCGGATGCTGTTTACAAATAGACGGCAGTACCTCTTTGAGTGGAGCATCGGTCTGGAGCAGTTTTTCAAAGCGTACTAACTGGGCGACAAGTTGCTGCAGTTTGCCCATGTCTTCTGCCGGGGTTAGCAGGAACAGGATCGAGTTGAGATCGCATTTTTCCGGAACAATGCCATTTTCTCGCAGGAAGTTAGCGAGAATGGTGGCGGGAACGCCGAAATCCTCGTACTCACCCGTACGGGCATTGATGCCTGGTGTGGTCAGCAGCAATTTGCACGGGTCGATAAAATACTGATGCTCAGCGTAACCGTCGAAGGCGTGCCAGCGTTCACCTGGCACAAAGTGGAAAAAGCGCAGGTCAGAAGCAATATCTGCGGTATCCCAGCTTTCCCACGGGCGCTCATCCACAGTTTCAGGAACAAACGGGCGAATAAACTGACAGTTTTGCAGAATCAGTTTGCGCGCTTCGATGCCGTTCACTACGCAGTCCATCCACATGTTGCGGCCGCTTTGTCCCTCATGCATACGGGCGTTAATATCAAGCGCGGCAAACAGCGGATAAAACGGGCTGGTGGAGGCATGCATCATAAAGGCGTTGTTAAGACGTTTATGCGGGACATAACGCTGCTGGCCTTTAATGTGGCGGTCTTTTTTGTGGATCTGCGAGGTTTGTGAGAACCCTGCCTGCTGTTTATGTACGGATTGAGTGACCAGAATACCGGGGTCATTCTCGTTCAGTTCCAGCAGCAGTGGCGAACAGTCAGCCATCATCGGAATAAACTGCTCGTAACCCACCCATGCAGAGTCAAACAGGATGTAATCACACAGATGGCCGATTTTATCCACGACCTGGCGGGCGTTATAAATTGTACCGTCATATGTGCCCAGTTGGATCACTGCCAGACGGAACGGACGTGCGTCACGAGCGCGGCCTGGAGCCACTTCTGATACCTGCTCGCGCAGATAACTCTCCTCGAAGCAATGTGCGTCAATACCGCCGATAAAGCCGTACGGGTTACGCGCAGTTTCCAGGTAGACCGGTGTCGCGCCGGCTTGTAACAGTGCGCCGTGGTGGTTGGATTTGTGGTTGTTACGATCGAACAGGACCAAATCACCGGGGGTCAGCAGGGCATTAAGCACCACTTTGTTTGAGGAGGACGTACCATTCAGAACGAAGTAGGTTTTATCTGCGTTGAAGACTTTTGCTGCGTGTTGCTGGGCAATACATGGTGCGCCTTCGTGAATCAGCAGGTCGCCCATTGCTACATCGGCGTTACACAGATCTGAGCGGAACAATGTCTCGCCAAAGAAATCGACAAACTGATTACCGGCAGGGTGGCGGCGGAAGAACTGCCCCCCCTGATGCCCTGGGCAGTCGAATGCGCTATTGCCTTGCTTAACGTAATCGACCAGTGCGCGGAAGAACGGCGGACGCAACTGGGTTTCGTACTTCTGCGCAGCGGCCTCCAGTTGACGTCCGTAGAAATCATTGCTGGTGTCAGAACATTCAAAAACGCCATGAATACGCGACAGATATTCTGCCGGAACAATCTCTTCTTTATGTGTCGCAATAAATACAGGAATACCGAATCCCGTTGCTTCTATTTCTTCTATCGCACCGCTGAAAATATCACTGACGGCCAGAACAACGGCGGCGACATCAATATAATCAGAGGAACTTACGTCTACCATCTCACGGCGAGTGGTAAAGCAATCGGGGCATGCACGGCTGGCTGCAATTTTTAAGGTTTTCATCTTTATCTCTTTATTTTAGACAATATGGGTCCCTCGATTTCTTGCAATAAAGAAATCGATATTTTCCGGAAAAAAAAGCAAAGTCTGGCCGCTGATAAATAATCAGTTAATTGCTTTTTGCAGAATTAAATCCAGTCCGTCCGGTTACGGATGTGTCTGGATCAAGAGGAATAGATGCACAGGTTCACAGGTAGTTACCTGTAAAGTAAGCTTTTTTAAAGCAACCTGTAAGCAAGCGCACCAGAAGTCGAAGGACTACCGGGCATTGAAGAGATGAAAGTCGAAGCAGTTACGGTGGGCAAACATCATGATATGAGTTGTCCGCCTTATATGGGGCATTAAACGATTATTGTTTTCCATGCTTATTTTCCTTTCAGTAATTGAAAGCATGGTCATTTTATCCAGGAAAAGGCTGTAAACTGTGAAGGTGATCAACATTAATCGATCAAATCAGAAATAAATATTCGTTTTTGATGAATATCTCAGATCAACATGCTGTTTTGTGAGTGTTATGTTAATGAATGGTTTTAATGTTGTTTAATTATGATTTAAATAAACAAAAATACACTTTTATTTATTTATAAAAATATAAAAGGGAGTTTTTTGTTTATTATTTGAATTAAATTGAATAGTTATTCAGATCATAAACCGATAACCGATACCGGTTTCAGTTAATAAATGGCGAGGGCGTGCGGGATCGACTTCAAGTTTCTGGCGAAGGTGTCCCATATAAATGCGTAAATAGTGACTATGTTCAACAGCATTGGGTCCCCAGACCTGGTTTAAGAGCTGGCGTTGCGTGAGGACTTTACCGTGGTTGTTAAGCAGGATAGCCAGAAGGCGAAACTCAATCGGGGTGAGATGGATCTCCTCTTCGCCGCGAAGAATACGCCGTGCGGCAAGGTCAACCTGGATGTTGGAGAAGGTATACACCGGATCAGAGGGTGTGGCTGTACTGTGACGACGAAGTGCCACGCGCAGACGCGCCTGTAACTCTCCGATGCCAAAAGGTTTAATCAGGTAGTCATCAGCACCTGCATCCAGCGCGGCGATTTTGTCTGTCTCTTCAGTACGTGCAGACAAAACCAGGATGGGCATCTGGCTCCACTGGCGCACTTCACGAATAAAATCGATGCCATCGCCATCGGGTAGTCCCAGATCGAGGATCACCAGGTCCGGCTTGCGCGTAGCCGCTTCGATCAGACCACGTTGCAGCGTAGCGGCATCATGAACACGCAAACCATCGCTTTCCAGCGCAGCGCGCAGAAAGCGACTAATGGCGAGTTCATCTTCAACAATCAGTACGCTAATCACAAATCCTCTGGTAATTCATCAAGTTCTGGCGGGGTATCCAGTGGAAGTGTAACACAAAAACGTGCTCCCCCTTCCGGGCGGTTCTCGGCGGAGATCGTCCCGCCATGCACGTCGATAATGGCCTGACAAATCGCCAGACCAAGCCCAACACCGGGTATAGCCGACTCTTTATTACCCCGGGCGAACTTTTCGAAGATGGCCTGTTCCTGTCCTCCGGGTATACCTGGCCCCGTATCCCAGACATCCAGGTGCAGAGCCTGTTCTTCCACCGTGGCGTTAATCCCAATTTGCGCTTTTGCGCCTGCATATTTGGCGGCATTTTCCAGCAGATTGATCAGGACGCGTTCAAACAGTGGTCCATCGACATGAATCAGGGTGAGGGGTTCCGGCATGCTCAAATCAATGTGACGGTCACCCAGACCCGGCTCCAGCATCTTTAAGGCACTGCCCACCACTTCTTCAAGGGTAAGCCACTCTTTTTTCAGGTTAAAACCTCCTGACTGAATGCGCGCCATATCCAGAAGATTATTCACAAGCCTGGTGGTGTTCAGTACATGCTGGCGGATTTCGCTGGCCTGAAGAGCGTGGCGTGAACCTTCGGCGGCAAGATCCAGCGTCAGGATCTCAGACTGACCAAACAGCACCGTAAGCGGGGTACGCAAATCGTGAGACAGTGCGGCCAACAGGGAGTTACGAATACTCTCCCGCTCGCTGGCCAGCCGAGCCTGCTCTTCGCTGGCGGTGAGCGCAAGTCGTTCAAGGGCATTTGCCACCAGCAAAGTGAATGTCTCCAGCAGGCGTTGCTGCTCAGGGATCATCAGTTGACGAAGGTTGGCCGGCTCAACAATCACCAGTCCCTGATTTTTATCCGCACTGCGCAGAGGCAGAATTTGATAAGGCACGCCCGGGAGCGTGTCCGTCCCGGCGCCGGCAGGTAAACTCTTGTCGAAACTCCAGCGCGCGATGGCTTCATCCCAGGGCGTCATGCCGGAGGCGGACGTTAGCGGGCGCAGCTTCCCGTGTTCATCAGGCAGTAAAATCAGGTTGCTGGCGTGGAACGTGGAGCGGATAAATTGTTCGCTGGTCTGGACAATATCCAGCGGGGTACGACCAACAGCCAGCGATTTGGACATTTCGTATAAATGCCGCGTACGCTGCTCACGGTAGCGGGCAATACGCGCCTGGTAACGGACCCCTGCCGTCAGGTTCCCAATCACCAATCCGACGGTGAGCATCACGCCGAAAGTGAGAATGTACTGCACGTCGGAAACGGCAAGCGTACCGCGTGGGGCGATAAAAAAGAGATCGAAGCTGACCACGTTAATGACGGTGGCCAGGACAGAAGGCCAGCGCCCGTAAAACAGCGCCACGACCACAACGCCCAGCAGGTAGATCATCACCAGGTTGGCAGCATCGAAAGCAATCAGCCACTGGCTGGCGATCACGGTGATCAGCGCGCAAAGTATGACGGCGACCAGGCAGCCACGGAGCTGAATTCGCCATTTCTCGCTAAACGTGCGGGCATCTGGCTGGCGGCTGGGCAGGGGCGTAGGTTTGTCGTCCAGTGCAACGATCACCAGATCCAGGTCAGGCGCACGCCGGGCCAGCTTATCGGCAAAAGATTCCCGGCTAAACCAGCGGCGGTGGTGGCGTCTGCCAATGACAATCTTGCCCAGATTGTGTTCACGCGCGTAGCGCAGGATGGCTTTATCTTCTGCCGGATCGGAAAGGGTGGCCGTTTCTGCGCCCAGCTCCTGTGCCAGCCGCAGTGAGCCGAGGATCGCACGACGCTGATTTTCAGGCAGGGCGTGCAGCTGGGGTGTTTCGACATAGACCGCGTGCCAGACGCTACCAAATTTTGCCGCGAGTCGCGCGGCGGTGCGGATCAGCTTCTCATTGCCACTGCCGTGACCAATGCACAGCAGGATGGCATCCCGCGTATGCCAGACTCGCTCTTGCCCTTGCAGATCGCGCCAGGCGCGCATCTGGTCGTCAACTCGATCAGCGGTCCGGCGCAGCGCCAGTTCTCGCAGGGCAATCAAATTGCCTTTGCGGAAGAAATGCTCGATGGCGCGCTCCGCCTGACCAGAAATATAGACTTTCCCTTCGTGCAGACGCTGGCGCAGATCGTCCGGCGGCAGGTCGACCAGCACCACTTCATCGGCGGAATCGAAAAATGGATCGGGAACCGTTTCCCGTACCTGGATGCCGGTCACGCCGCTGACCACATCGTTCAGGCTTTCCAGATGTTGAACGTTGACGGTGGTAAAGACGTCGATTCCGGCTTCAAGAAGCTCTTCAACATCCTGCCAGCGCTTTGGATGGCGTGAACCCGGCGCGTTACTGTGCGCCAGTTCGTCCATCAGGATAAGGGCAGGGCGGCGGGCGAGGGCGGCATCGAGATCGAATTCGGTCACGAGCCTTCCACGGTGGCTGATACGCCGGGGAGGCTGGGTTGCCAGCCCGGTCAACAATGCTGCCGTCTCTTTGCGACCGTGAGTTTCCACGACGCCGATAAGAATATCGAGCCCCTGCGCCCGTAAGCGCTGTGCTTCCGTCAGCATGGCGAAGGTTTTCCCGACGCCTGCACAGGCGCCGAAGAAAATTTTCAGTTTGCCGCGGTGGGCCTCGGCAGTTTGTTCGAGCAACCTGTCCGGGTCCGGGCGCATGGGCTCGTCAGTCATTTAGTTTTTCCTTAGCGCATCCAGCGCCAGATTAAGCTCAACAATGTTCACGACCGGCATGCCAAGGAAGCTGACCAGTGGTTTTTGCGTGTGTTCAGCCACCAGTTTACTGACCTGTTCGGTGCTTAACTGGCGTGCTGCGGCCACACGCGGAATTTGCCAGGCAACGGACTCCGGCGTCAGGCTATAATCCAGCCCGCTGGCGGAAGTTGTGACCAGTTCAACGGGCACGTCACGGCTGGCCTGAGGGTTTGCAGCGCGCAAGGCGGTGATGCGTTCCGTTACCGCTTTATCCAGATCCGGGTTGCTGCCTGCCAGGTTACTGCCACCGGACGCCATCGGATTATACGGGCTTTCCGCAGTGGCGGAAGGACGTCCCTGGAAGTAACGGGCATCCGTAAAGTTCTGACCAATCAGGCGCGAGCCCCGGTTTTCTCCCTCCTGAATAATAAGCGAACCGTTGGCCTGGTCCGTAAACCACCATTGCCCAAGAGCAGTGGTCACCAGTGGATAAAGCCCGCCGGTGATCAGGGACAGCAGAATAAACAGAAGTATAGCGGGGCGTAACATAGTCATTTGATTCACCTTTTAAACCAGCCCAAACAGTGTGAGCAGCAGGTCGATAACCTTGATCCCGATAAAGGGAACCAATAGCCCGCCCAGCCCATAAATCCACAGATTGCGACGCAACATGGCGGCAGCGGTCAGCGGTTTGTAACTCACCCCTTTCAGTGCCAGCGGGATCAGAAACACAATGATCAGGGCGTTAAAAATCACTGCACTGAGAATGGCAGAGGCAGGGGAGTGCAGGTGCATAACGTTCAACGCATTCAGCTGCGGATAGGTCGCGGCAAAGGCTGCCGGAATAATGGCGAAATATTTCGCCACGTCGTTGGCAATGCTGAAGGTGGTGAGTGAACCACGCGTCATCAGCATCTGTTTACCGATATGGACCACTTCGATCAGCTTGGTTGGGTTGGAGTCGAGATCGACCATGTTCCCCGCCTCTTTTGCCGCCTGCGTACCGGAGTTCATGGCCACCGCAACGTCTGCTTGTGCCAAAGCCGGGGCGTCGTTTGTACCGTCGCCAGTCATCGCCACCAGACGGCCCTCAGCCTGATACTGACGAATAAGCGCCAGTTTGGCCTCCGGCGTGGCTTCTGACAGGAAATCATCCACACCGGCTTCAGCGGCAATCGCAGCTGCCGTCAGGCGGTTGTCTCCGGTGATCATCACCGTTTTGATCCCCATTTTGCGTAGCTGGGCAAAACGCTCTTTGATCCCGCCTTTGACGATGTCTTTCAGGGCAATAACCCCCAGTACTTTAGCCCCTTCTGCCACGACCAGTGGAGTTGCGCCCTGGCGAGCGACATTCTCGACCAGTTTGTCTACTTCTGGCGGGAAGTGACCCTCATTGGCTTCAATATGACGGCGGATGGCATCAACGGAGCCTTTGCGGATCATCCGATCCTGAATATTAATGCCGCTCATGCGAGTTTGTGCCGTGAACGGAACAAAGGTGGCATGAAGACTCTGTACGTCACGCTGGCGCAGGTTGAAGCGCTGTTTTGCCAGAATCACAATGCTACGGCCTTCTGGTGTTTCATCCGCCAGAGACGAGAGCTGCGCGGCGTCAGCCAGCGTTTTTTCATCGATGCCTGGCGCGGGTAAGAAATCCGATGCCTGGCGGTTACCGAGTGTGATGGTCCCGGTTTTATCCAGCAGCAGTACGTCCACGTCACCAGCCGCTTCGACGGCTCGTCCGCTGGTGGCGATTACGTTTGCACCCAACATGCGGCTCATTCCGGCAACGCCAATCGCTGAGAGCAGACCCCCGATAGTGGTTGGGATCAGGCAAACCAGCAGAGCGACCAGAACAGTGATGCTTACCGCTGTACCGCCATACGCCGAGAAAGGCCACAGAGTGGCGGTTGCCAGCAGGAAGACGATGGTCAGGGCGACCAGCAAAATCGTCAGCGCAATTTCGTTCGGCGTTTTACGACGCTGAGCCCCTTCGACCATGGCGATCATGCGGTCGAGGAACGTTTCGCCAGGGTTCACACTGCACTGGATCACCAGCCAGTCAGAGAGAATACGCGTCCCGCCTGTCACGGAGGCAAAATCACCACCAGACTCGCGGATCACCGGCGCGGACTCCCCGGTGATGGCGCTTTCGTCTACCGATGCACCCCCTTCAATGACTTCACCGTCGCAAGGAATAATGTCACCGGCCTCGACCAATACAACATCACCTTTACGCAGTTCATCTGACGGAACGTGGTCCATTTGAGCGCCATATTTGGGCTCACGTAATTTGCGCGCAAACGCGGTCTTTTTAACGCCTTTCAGGCTATTAGCCTGTGCCTTGCTGCGGCCTTCGGCCAGCGCTTCGGCGAAGTTTGCGAACAGAACGGTAAACCATAGCCACAGGCTGATTGCTCCGGTAAACAGCGTATTGCCTGCAAGATGGCCTGTTCCCATCGCAATCGCCAGCGCCGTGGTGAGCAGGCTACCTATCCAGACGATAAACATCACCGGGTTGTGCCACTGCACACGCGGGCTTAATTTTTTCACCGCATCCATTAGCGCCTGACGAACTAACGACGGTTCGAACAGGGCCAGTTGTTTACGACTCATGACAATGTCTCCGCAAAATCAGCGTAAAGAGAGATATTCCGCGACCGGGCCTAATGCGAGGGCGGGGATAAAGGTCAACGCACCGACCAGCAGTACTGTGCCAATCAGCAGGCCAATAAACAGTGCGCCGTGGGTGGGTAAGGTTCCGGTTGTGGCGGGTTGTATTTTTTTATTCACCAGCGAGCCTGCGATAGCCATGACCGGCACAATGACCCCAAAACGCCCCACGAACATGCAAAATGCCAGCAGGCAGTTCCAGAACGGTGAGTTCGCACTTAAGCCGGCAAAAGCACTGCCGTTGTTGTTCGCCGCAGAAGAGACGGCGTACAGCACTTCGCTGAAACCATGGATCCCCGGATTGAAGATGCCGCTGCGTCCGGCATCGGTCATCAGCGCCAGTGCAGTGCCCAGCAGAACCAACGCAGGCGTAACCAGAATCGCCAGTGCGGTTAATTTCATTTCGCGGACGTCAATTTTCTTGCCCAGATACTCCGGCGTACGGCCAATCATCAGCCCGGCGATAAAGACCGCCAGCAGAACAAACAGCAGCATGCCGTATAGCCCTGAACCCACACCGCCAAACACCACTTCGCCAATTTGCATCAGCCACAACGGGATCATCCCGCCCAGCGCGGTAAAGGAATCGTGCATCGCGTTAACTGCGCCACAAGACGCCGCCGTGGTGACCACGGCATAAAGGCTGCTGGTCAGAATGCCGAAACGGCTCTCTTTCCCTTCCATGTTGATGTTGCTGTCTGCACCCAACTGCATGAAATGCGGATTACCGTGCCATTCCGCCCACATCACCAGTGCGGCACACACAATGAAAATGAGGGTCATTGCCCAGAGAAGAGTGCGTCCCTGGCGACGATCGTTAACAACATCACCAAAGGCGAAGCACAATGCGGCAGGGATCAGGAAGATCGCCAGCATCTGCACAACGTTGGTCAGCGCCGTGGGGTTTTCAAAGGGGTGGGAAGAGTTGGCGTTGAAGAACCCGCCACCGTTTGTCCCCAGCATCTTGATCGCTTCCTGTGACGCCACCGGACCCATTGGCAGGAGCTGTTTTGCCCCTTCGAGCGAGGTGTATGGCATGTAAGGGAGGACGTTTTGTAGTGTGCCTTGCTGGATAAAGAACACCGCAATGATGAGTGAAAGAGGGAGCAGAACCCACAAGGTAATGCGTGTCAGGTCGACCCAGGCGTTACCGAGTGTGCTGATATTCTGGCGGGCAAAGGCGCGTGTCAGCGCAAAAATTACTGCAATCCCGGTGGCCGCAGAAAGGAAGTTCTGCACGGTAAGGCCTGCCATCTGGCTGAAATAGCTCAGCGTGGTTTCACCGGCATACGATTGCCAGTTGGTGTTACTGACAAAACTGACCGCTGTGTTCAGCGCCAGATGCCAGGATAAACCCGGTAACTGTTGCGGATTCAGAGGCAGAATGCCTTGTAACATCAACATGGCAAACAGCGCGAACAAACCCACGATGTTTAACAGCAGGATGGCGAGCAGATACTGTCGCCAGTTCATCTCCTGCTCGTTGACCCCCAGTATGCGCCATACCCCTTTTTCTATCGTTCCTGCGACCGGTAATGCCACGTTGTTGATCATCCGCGCCAGCACGGTTCCGAGTGGTCTGGCGAGCGCAAAAAGGACCAGCAAAAAACTGGCAATCAGTAAAAACGCCTGAGCTGCCATCAGAATGCCTCCGCATTGATCAGGGCGTAGACCAGATAACCCAATAACAGGAAAACCAGCACGATGCCGGCAATCAGACCTGCACTCACAATCCACCTCCAGGTGACGTTTGTATTTGTGCTAACGGTAGGATTTATGGCGCAAAGATTTCGCAAAAATCAGGAGGAGGGGTGTAAAAAAAGTATAAAAATGGCAAAAGCCACAATTTAACTATTGATAAGTATTCTGTTAACTTTTGTGTAACTTAATTACAGGGTGAATGTAAATATTCACTAAATGGATGAAAATAAGTGGTCGGATGAGTAGTAAAATTACAAACAAAGCGATATTATTTTAGCCAGGTCACAGAATTTGAATTTTCCGGATGACGTTTCCGGCCAACTATAGGGGAGAAAATATGGATCTTTATAAAGAGTATCCGGCTCATATCATTTTTATGCGTCGTACTTTCGCCGTGGTGGCTGGTGTGCTGGCCCTGCCGGTGATGCTTTTCTGGAAAGATCGTGCACGTTTTTATAGCTATCTGCACCGCGTCTGGGCGAAAACCAGCGAGAAACCGGTATGGATGGATCAGGCTGAAAAAGCGACCTGCGATTTCTACTGAGACGACGACGCACAGCAATAAGAAACCGCCTACAGCAATGTGGCGGTTTTTTGTTTCCGGGAACAGTGAACCGTTGGGCAGGCTTTCATGCATCCTCCCGGGGTTGTATCCATCGACTTCTCACCGTTAAGGCCGCTCCCGGCGGCCTTTTTTATTTCATCGCGTCTACACTTCATGGCAAAGTAGTTCAATGCGTGCCTCCTTTTCTCTTTGGTCGCATGGCCTTACGGACATAATGGATATTTGCCTGGAGTTTTATGCCCACCCATCTGGTTTGGTTTCGCGCGGATATGCGCGTACATGACAACATCGCGCTGGCGGCTGCCTGCCGCTCTCAACATGCCAGCGTGCTGGCCCTGTTTATCGCCACACCTGGACAGTGGCAACAACACAACATGGCGCCGCGGCAAGCTGCCTGTTTAGCGTCGCATCTGAATGGTTTGCAACATTCGCTCGCGGAAAAAGGCATCCCACTGATTTGTAAAGAGGTGGTGGACTTTTCTGCACAGCTCCAGACGGTGCGGGAAATTTGTCAGCAGCACGATGTCACCCATCTTTTCTACAATTACCAGTACGAATTTAATGAGCAGCAGCGGGATCGCCAGCTTGAAAGCCTCGTAAAAGATGTTGTGTGTCAGGGATTTGATGACAGCGTTATACTGCCGCCAGGTAGCGTGATGACTGGCAACCATGAGATGTATAAAGTCTTTACGCCGTTCAAGAATGCCTTTATCAAGCGCCTGAAAGAGGCGTTGCCGGAATGTGTAACCGCGCCTGCCGTCCGGGGAGAGGTGTTAACGGATTTACCTGATCTGGCGTTTAACTATCCTCAAAAGGCGTTTGACGACGCGCTGTTTCCTGCGAATGAGAAGGCAGCCATTGCGCAATTGCGCCATTTTTGCAAACAGGGCGCGGCGGAATACGGTACGCGCAGGGACCTGCCCTCAGTTGAAGGAACCAGCCGCCTGTCAGCCTGTTTAGCGCTGGGCGCACTCTCTCCGCGCCAGTGTTTGCATCGACTTCTGGCGGAACAACCCCAGGCACTGGACGGCGGGCCTGGATCGGTGTGGTTGAATGAGCTTATCTGGCGGGAGTTCTACCGTCATCTGATGACCTATCATCCTGATCTATGTAAACATCGTCCCTTCATTCGCTGGACTGAAAACGTAAAATGGCAGCCGAATGACGAGAAATTACAGGCCTGGCAAAACGGATTGACGGGATATCCCATTGTCGATGCAGCCATGCGTCAGCTCAATGAAACCGGATGGATGCACAACCGCCTGCGAATGATTACGGCCAGTTTTCTGGTGAAAGATCTGCTTATCGACTGGCGTGCGGGTGAGCGCTATTTTATGTCTCAGTTGATCGATGGTGACTTCGCCGCGAATAACGGCGGCTGGCAATGGGCGGCCTCAACCGGAACCGATGCCGCGCCTTATTTTCGCATTTTTAACCCAACGACTCAGGGACAGCGGTTTGACGCCGATGGTGAATTTATTCGTCGCTGGCTGCCAGCGTTGTCTGATGTTCCCGCAAAGGCGATTCATGAACCCTGGGTGTGGGCGGATAAACAAGGCATAACGCTCGATTATCCTCGTCCCATCGTTGACCATAAACAGGCGCGAGTCGCCACGCTGGCGGCGTATGAAGTCGCCCGCAAAGCTTAAGAGACTGATGATGAAAAACAGTGAACTGGAAAGCCTGATTAACGAAAAACTCAACAGCGCCTCCTTCAGCGATTACGGGCCGAATGGTTTGCAGGTCGAAGGGCGTGAAACGGTGCAGAAAATTGTGACTGGTGTGACGGCAAGCCAGGCGTTGCTGGATGAAGCCGTTCGCCAGCAGGCGGATGCGGTTATCGTTCACCACGGTTATTTCTGGAAAAATGAGTCGCCGATTATCCGTGGCATGAAGCGCAACCGTCTGAAAACACTGCTGGCAAATGACATCAACCTGTATGGCTGGCATTTGCCACTGGATGCGCACCCGGAGTTGGGCAATAACGTGCAACTGGCGGCGTTGCTGGGCATAACGGTGATGGGTGAAATTGAACCGCTTGTGCCGTGGGGTGAGTTGTCCATGCCTGTACCGGGACTGGAGCTGGCGTCCTGGATCGAAGCGCGTCTGGGGCGTCGCCCTCTGTGGAGCGGTGATACCGGGCCGGATACCGTAAAACGTATCGCCTGGTGTACCGGCGGTGGACAAGGCTTTATTGATAGTGCGGCCCGTTTTGGCGTTGATGCGTTTATTACAGGTGAAGTGTCTGAGCAAACCATTCACTCTGCCCGTGAACAGGGGCTTCATTTTTATGCCGCAGGTCACCACGCGACAGAGCGCGGCGGTATTCGCGCCTTGAGCGAGTGGCTGACAGAGAATACCGATCTGGATGTCACCTTTGTTGATATTCCCAACCCTGCCTGATGAGAGGTGCTTAAGTGCAGCGAGCGCGTTGTTATCTACTCGGTGAAACAGCGGTGGTTCTTGAACTTGAACCTCCGGTTACGTTGGCGACGCAAAAGCGTATCTGGCGGCTGACCCAGCGACTGGCAGATATCCCGGAAGTGGTGGAAGCCATTCCGGGCATGAATAACATCACGGTGGTGCTTCGCAATCCACATTCGCTGGCGCTGGATGCTATCGAGCGTTTACAACGCTGGTGGGAGGAGAGTGAAGCCCTGGAGCCAGATTCCCGGGCAATTGATATTCCGGTTGTCTATGGCGGTAGGGGGGGGCCTGATTTATCCGTTGTGGCGCAACACTGTGGTTTAACGGAAAAGCAGGTTGTGGAGCGTCATGCTTCGGTGGATTACGTTGTCTGGTTTGTGGGGTTCCAGCCAGGTTTTCCCTATCTTGGGGGCCTGTCGCCAGAGCTGCATACGCCACGTCGGGCTGAACCTCGCGTGAGCGTCCCGGCGGGCACTGTCGCTATTGGGGGGGGGCAAACCGGCATCTATCCACTTGCCTCTCCGGGGGGCTGGCAGCTTATCGGACACACCTCCGTCCCGCTGTTTGAACCCGGACGCGACTCGCCCATTCTGCTTCAACCGGGCGATACTTTGCGCTTTATCCCGCAAAAGGAGGGGGTATGTTGAAGCTTATCCGTGCAGGTTTATATACCTCCGTCCAGGATGCCGGGCGGTTTGGCTTGCGCCAGGCCGGGGTGAGTTACTGCGGTGCACTTGATCGACCTGCGCTTGAGATTGCGAATGTGCTGGTGGGGAATCCTGCAAATTCAGCCGCTCTGGAGATCACACTCGGACAATGTATTATCGAGTTCAGCCAGGAGACCTGGTTTGCTCTGACCGGAGCAGGCTGTGAAGCCACGCTGGATGGAAAAGCGGTCTGGACGGGCTGGCGTTTGCGCGCGAAAGCCGGTCAACAGTTAAGCCTTAAACGGCCACGACATGGCGTTCGTAGCTACCTGGCTGTCGCCGGAGGAATTGATGTCCCTGACGTTATGGGATCGTCCAGCACCGACACGAAAGCAGGGATTGGCGGGCACGAGGGACGGTTGTTGCGTGACGGCGACTGTCTTGCCGTTCATCCCTCTTCACGCCATTTTTCGACCACTCAGGGTGTGAAGCAACTGCTCTGGGGAAACCGTATCCGCGCTTTACCGGGGCCTGAATATCAGGAATTCGACGAGGTTTCCCAGGAGAGTTTCTGGCGTTCTCCGTGGCACATCAGCCCGCAAAGTAACCGCATGGGCTATCGGTTGCAGGGACAACCTCTGGTGCGAACAACCGACAGAGAACTGGTATCGCACGGCTTGTTGCCGGGCGTGGTGCAGGTTCCACACAACGGGCAACCTATCGTGCTGATGAATGATGCCCAGACGACCGGTGGCTATCCGCGTATTGCCTGCATTATTGAAGCGGATCGTTACCATCTGGCGCAAATTCCCTTGGGACAACCGATTCACTTTGTGCAGTGTTCGCTGGAAGAGGCGCTAAAAGCGCGGCAGGACCAGCAGCGCTACCTGGAACAACTGGCATGGCGACTCGATGGTAAAGATTGACTTAAATGCCGATCTCGGCGAGGGCGGAAACGTCGATGCTGAACTGATGACGCTGGTCTCATCGGTCAATATTGCCTGCGGTTTTCATGCAGGCGATGCGCAAACCATGCTGGTGAGCGTGCGTGAGGCCCTCAGGAATGGGGTGGCGATTGGTGCGCACCCGGGGTTCCCGGACAGGGAAAACGTTGGGCGAACCGCAATGAATTTACCTCCGGAGACCGTTTATGCCCAGACGCTGTATCAGATTGGCGCACTGGCGGCGATTGTCCATTCGCAGCAGGGCGTGATGCGTCATGTGAAACCTCACGGCATGCTCTATAACCAGGCGGCGAAGGAGCCTGAACTGGCCGACGCCATCGCCCGTGCGGTACGGGACTGCAATCCGCACCTTATTCTGGTTGGCCTGGCTGGAAGTGAGCTTATCCGGGCGGGGCAGCGTCTGGGATTAGCCACCCGACAAGAAGTGTTTGCCGACAGGGGGTATCTGCGTGACGGTAGTCTGGTCCCCCGCACGCAACCGGGGGCATTGATTACGGATGAACAGCAGGCACTGGCGCAGACGCTGGTCATGGTGCGTGATGGCCGGGTCAATACCGTTGACGGTGGCCAGGCAAAGGTACAGGCTGAAACGGTGTGTTTGCACGGTGATGGTGAGCATGCGCTGCTGTTTGCACGTCGATTGCGGGATGCATTCACTGCACACCACATTCTCATCAGCGCCTGAAAGTAACGAAAAAGGATAATGAGATGCCAGAAGGTCCGGAGATCCGCCGTGCTGCGGATAGCCTGGAGGCGGCGATAAAAGGTAAGCCACTGACGGATGTCTGGTTTGCTTTTCCTCAGTTGAAACCGTTTGAACCGGAATTAGTCGGACAGACGGTGACTCATATTGAAACGCGGGGCAAGGCGCTGCTCACGCATTTTTCCCATAACCTCACGTTATATAGCCATAACCAGCTTTATGGTGTCTGGCGAGTTGTTAATGCAGGTGAGCATTTACAAACTACACGGGTATTGCGGGTCAGGTTGCAAACGGCTGATAAAGCTATTCTGCTCTACAGTGCATCGGATATTGAGATGTTAACGCCGGAGCAACTGCTTACTCACCCATTTCTTCAGCGAGTGGGCCCGGATGTACTGGATTTGCGCCTGACGGCGAGTGATGTTAAAGCCAGATTATTATCCCGAAAATTTCGTAATAGACAGTTTTCGGGTCTGTTGCTCGATCAGGCATTTTTGGCCGGACTGGGAAACTATCTGCGCGTGGAGATCCTCTGGGAAGTGGGGCTGGCGGCGCAGCATAAAGCCTCTGAGCTTAGCGATGGCCAGCTTGATGCCCTGTCTCGCGCACTGCTGGCGATCCCGCGCTTGTCCTACAACACGCGAGGCGTGGTGGATGACAATAAACATCATGGTGCATTGTTCCGGTTCAAGGTGTTTCATCGCGATGGCGACGCGTGTGAGCGATGCGGCGGGATGATTGAAAAGACAATGCTCTCATCAAGACCATTTTACTGGTGTCCACATTGTCAGACATAAAAAAGTCGGGTGGCGAGGTAAAAGCAAAACGGTAACCCGAGGGTTACCGTTTGTAATGTTTTCACCCTCTCTCACGGGAGAGGAGCGGGCGAGGCATCAGGCCACACCCAACATCTTTTAGCGCTTGATATCAGACTTGAAATCACGCTGTTCGTAGCCGGTATACAGCTGACGAGGACGCGCGATTTTCATGCCGTCGGTGTGCATTTCGTTCCAGTGCGCAATCCAGCCTACAGTTCGGGCCATCGCGAAGATGACGGTGAACATGGATGACGGAATGCCCATCGCTTTCAGAATAATGCCAGAGTAGAAATCGACGTTCGGGTAGAGTTTCTTCTCGATGAAGTACGGGTCGTTCAGCGCGATATGTTCCAGCTCCATCGCCACTTCCAGCAGATCATCTTTTGTGCCCAGCTCTTTCAGTACTTCGTGGCAGGTTTCACGCATTACAGTGGCGCGTGGGTCATAGTTTTTGTAAACACGGTGACCAAAGCCCATCAGACGGAAGGAGTCATTCTTGTCTTTCGCGCGACGCACGAATTCCGGAATGTGCTCAACGGAGCTGATCTCTTCCAGCATCTTCAGTGCCGCTTCGTTCGCGCCACCGTGTGCTGGCCCCCACAGGGAGGCGATACCCGCGGCGATACAGGCGAACGGGTTTGCGCCTGAGGAGCCTGCGGTACGGACAGTGGAGGTCGAGGCGTTTTGCTCATGGTCGGCGTGCAGGATCAGAATACGGTCCATTGCACGTTCCAGAACAGGGTTGACGACGTACTCTTCACACGGCGTGGAGAACATCATACGCAGGAAGTTTCCAGCGTAGGAAAGGTCATTGCGCGGGTAAACAAATGGTTGGCCGATAGAGTACTTGTAACACATCGCTGCCATGGTTGGCATTTTGGAGAGCAGACGGAATGCTGCGATATCACGATGACGTTGGTTATTCACGTCCAGAGAATCGTGATAAAACGCTGCCAGCGCACCGGTAATTCCACACATCACGGCCATCGGATGTGAGTCACGACGGAATGCATGGAACAGACGGGTAATCTGCTCATGAATCATAGTGTGGCGCGTGACGGTCGTTCTGAACTCATCGTATTGTTCCTGCGTCGGTTTTTCACCGTTCAGCAGGATGTAGCACACTTCCAGATAGTTGGATTCAGTGGCTAACTGATCGATGGGGAAACCGCGGTGCAGCAGGATGCCTTCGTCACCGTCAATGAAGGTGATTTTGGATTCGCAAGATGCGGTGGAGGTGAAACCTGGGTCAAAGGTAAATACACCTTTTGAACCCAGCGTACGGATATCAATAACATCTTGACCGAGCGTGCCTTTTAGCACATCCAGTTCAACAGCAGTGTCACCATTTAAGGTGATCTTTGCCTTTGTATCAGCCATTTACGGTCTCCTTAGCGCCTTATTGCTTAAGACTGCTAAAACACCAGTGTTTGGATTTGCATTCAGCTGTTAATCACCGTTACCAGTTTGTTATTTGGCTTACCGCTCAGCTCACGAGGAGAAACCAGGGTACAGAGCTATGGCGCCTTGCAGGTAAACGGATGAAAAATCAGAGAAACAACAGCAAATCAGTGTCTTCGCAGTCCGAATTATTCAAACCTGTATATCACTAATAACTGTCCTGATAACTTCGGTCAATACCATCACACTGTTACATAACTAATTGTCAGGTGAAAGAGAGACCTCATAACTTTTGCGCATTATATGCCTTTTCTGCTGATGTTTGTAACAATATTGTTTAACATTTGTCAAATCAGATGATTAAAATTTAAAAAGATGTTGTTATCGTGACTCTGATCACTGTTCCGCATAAAACCCGACAAACTGTATGTAGGTTAATTGTAATGATTTTGTGAACATCCTATACTGCCGCCAGGTCTCCGGAACACCCTGCAATCCCGAGCCAACCAGCGTTGTAACGTGTCGTTTTAGCATTTGGAAGCAATGTTTTGCATGACGCGCAGTTATAGAAAAGGAACGCTGTCTGACCCGCATCGCAGCCCGGAGGATGGAATAATAAGAACAGCATGTGGGCGTTATTCATGATAAGAAATGTGAAAAAACAAAGACCTGTCAATCTGGATCTCAAAACGATCCGGTTCCCTGTAACAGCAATAGCGTCCATTCTCCACCGTGTATCCGGTGTGATTACATTTGTGGCGGTGGGCATTCTGCTGTGGTTGCTGGGGACTAGCCTCTCTTCTCCTGAAGGATTCCTCCAGGCCTCTGCCATCATGAATAGCTTCTTCGTGAAATTCATCATGTGGGGCATTCTGACTGCGCTGGCGTACCACGTTGTGGTAGGTGTTCGCCATATGCTGATGGACTTTGGTTACCTGGAAGAGACTTTCGAAGCAGGGAAACGCTCAGCGAATATTTCATTTGTGATCACTGTCGTGCTTTCACTTCTCGCAGGAGTTCTCGTATGGTAAGCAACGCCTCCGCATTAGGACGCAACGGCGTACATGACTTCATTCTGGTCCGCGCTACCGCCATCGTCCTCACACTTTACATCATCTACATGATCGGCTTCTTCGCGACCAGCGGCGACCTGACGTGGGAAATCTGGAGTGGTTTCTTCGGATCGGCCTTCACCAAAGTGTTCACCCTGCTGGCGCTGTTCTCCATCCTTATTCATGCCTGGATTGGCATGTGGCAGGTGTTGACCGATTACGTTAAGCCACTGGCAATTCGTTTGCCACTGCAACTGGTTATTGTGGTTGCCCTGGTGGTTTACGTTATTTATGGATTCGTTGTGGTGTGGGGTGTGTGATGAAACTGCCAGTCAGAGAATTTGATGCTGTTGTGATTGGTGCTGGTGGCGCAGGTATGCGCGCAGCGCTGCAAATTTCCCAGAGCGGCCAAACCTGTGCGCTGCTCTCTAAAGTATTCCCAACCCGTTCCCATACCGTATCAGCACAGGGTGGTATCACTGTTGCGCTCGGTAATACTCATGACGATAACTGGGAATGGCATATGTATGACACGGTAAAAGGTTCCGACTATATCGGTGACCAGGACGCCATTGAATATATGTGTAAAACAGGCCCGGAAGCGATTCTTGAGCTTGACCACATGGGGCTGCCGTTCTCCCGTCTTGATGACGGCACTATTTATCAGCGTCCGTTTGGCGGGCAGTCAAAAAACTTTGGCGGCGAGCAGGCGGCACGTACTGCGGCAGCGGCTGACCGTACCGGCCACGCGCTGCTGCACACTCTGTACCAGCAGAACCTGAAAAACCACACCACTATCTTCTCTGAGTGGTACGCGCTGGATCTGGTCAAAAACGCCGATGGTGCTGTTGTCGGGTGTACTGCGCTGTGTATCGAAACCGGTGAAGTGGTTTACTTCAAAGCCCGCGCAACTGTGCTGGCAACCGGTGGTGCAGGCCGTATTTATCAGTCCACCACTAACGCCCACATCAACACGGGTGATGGCGTTGGCATGGCTATTCGTGCTGGCGTTCCGGTGCAGGATATGGAGATGTGGCAGTTCCACCCAACCGGAATTGCCGGCGCGGGTGTTCTGGTGACAGAAGGCTGTCGTGGTGAAGGTGGCTACCTGCTGAACAAACACGGTGAACGCTTCATGGAGCGTTATGCCCCGAATGCGAAAGACCTGGCGGGTCGTGACGTGGTGGCGCGTTCCATCATGATCGAAATCCGTGAAGGCCGCGGTTGTGATGGCCCGTGGGGCCCGCACGCTAAACTGAAACTTGATCATCTGGGTAAAGAGGTTCTGGAGTCTCGCCTGCCGGGTATTCTGGAGCTGTCTCGTACCTTCGCGCACGTTGACCCGGTTAAAGAACCAATTCCGGTTATCCCAACTTGTCACTATATGATGGGCGGTATTCCGACCAAAGTGACTGGTCAGGCATTGACCGTGAATGAGCAGGGTGAAGATGTGGTCATTCCTGGTTTGTTTGCGGTGGGGGAAATCGCGTGTGTCTCCGTACACGGTGCAAACCGTCTTGGCGGTAACTCTCTGCTCGACCTGGTGGTGTTTGGCCGCGCAGTGGGCTTGCATCTGCAAGAGTCGATTGCCGAGCAGGGCGTACTGCGTGATGCAACTGAGGCAGAAATTGATGCTTCTCTCGAACGCCTTAACCGCTGGAACGGCAACCGTAACGGCGAAGATCCTGTGGAAATCCGCAAAGCACTCCAGGAATGCATGCAGCACAACTTCTCGGTATTCCGTGAAGGTGATGCGATGGCAAAAGGCCTTGAGCAACTGAAAGCGATCCGTGAACGCCTGAAAAACGCTCGTTTGGATGATACCTCCAGCGAGTTCAACACTCAGCGCGTTGAGTGCCTGGAGCTGGATAACCTGATGGAAACTGCCTATGCAACAGCAGTTTCTGCAAACTTCCGTACCGAAAGTCGTGGCGCACACAGCCGCTTTGACTTCCCGGATCGTGATGACGAAAACTGGCTGTGCCATTCCCTGTATCTGCCAGAGTCGGAATCCATGACGCGTCGCAGCGTCAATATGGAACCGAAACTGCGTCCGGCGTTCCCGCCGAAGATTCGTACTTATTAATGCGGAGACAGGACAATGAAACTCGAATTCTCAGTTTATCGTTATAACCCGGATGTAGATGATGCTCCGCATATGCAGGATTACACCCTGGAAGCGGAAGAAGGCCGTGACATGATGCTGCTGGATGCGTTAATGCAGCTCAAAGAAAAAGATCCGACACTGTCGTTCCGTCGCTCTTGTCGTGAAGGGGTCTGTGGCTCGGACGGTGTGAACATGAACGGCAAAAATGGCCTGGCCTGCATCACGCCCATTTCGGCGCTGCAACGTCCTGGACAGAAAATTGTTATTCGTCCTTTGCCTGGGCTGCCTGTCGTGCGCGATTTGGTGGTGGACATGGGGCAATTCTATGCACAATATGAGAAGATTAAGCCTTACCTGTTGAATAATGGGCAAAATCCACCCGCTCGCGAGCATTTGCAGTCGCCAGAGCAGCGTGAAAAACTCGATGGTCTGTACGAGTGTATTCTTTGTGCATGTTGCTCGACGTCCTGCCCATCGTTCTGGTGGAATCCTGACAAGTTTATCGGCCCGGCGGGCCTGCTGGCTGCCTATCGCTTCCTGATCGACAGCCGCGATACCGAAACCGATAATCGTCTGGAAGGGCTGAGTGATGCTTTCAGTGTATTCCGCTGCCATAGCATTATGAACTGCGTCAGTGTGTGTCCTAAGGGACTTAACCCGACGCGCGCCATCGGCCACATTAAGTCGATGCTGCTGCAGCGCAGTGCGTAAGTAAGCGTCAGTCCCCTCTCTGTCAGAGAGGGGACTGAATGCAGGAAATCTTTAAAAACCGCCACAATGGCACATCCAGTAATCGAGGCGTTCAGAGCGAGATAAGGCGGCAACTGAGCGCATCCCCGGGAGCATAGTTCACTATGTGACAGGGGTAAGTGAAGGCAGCCAGCGATGTCGCAGCCTGAACGAAGAAGATTAATGGCAGTTTTTAAAGGTTCCTTCGCGAGCCAATAAGAGCTCGCAGGTGAACCCCGGCACGTACACGTGGTGTACGTGGTAGTTTCTACGGCGAAATAAGCATAAAAATGCTTAAGGGATCACGATGCAGAACGGCGCAATGAAAGCCTGGCTGGACTCTTCTTACCTCTCCGGTGCGAACCAGAGCTGGATAGAACAGCTCTATGAAGACTTCTTAACCGATCCTGACTCAGTGGACGCAAACTGGCGTTCCATGTTCCAGCAATTACCTGGAACTGGGGTCAAACCGGATCAATTCCATTCCAAAACGCGTGATTATTTCCGTCGTCTGGCGAAGGATGCCTCACGTTATACTTCCTCGATTTCCGACCCTGATACCAATGTTAAGCAGGTTAAAGTCCTGCAGTTGATTAACGCCTACCGCTTCCGTGGTCACCAGCACGCGAATCTTGATCCGCTGGGACTGTGGCAGCAAGAACGTGTAGCGGATCTCGATCCGGCTTACCACGATCTGACCGAGGCCGATTTCCAGGAAAGCTATAACGTAGGTTCTTTCGCCATCGGTAAAGATACGATGAAGCTGGGCGATCTGATTGACGCGCTCAAGCAAACCTACTGTGGCTCCATCGGCGCGGAATATATGCACATCACTTCCACAGAAGAAAAACGCTGGATCCAACAGCGTATCGAATCTGTGGCCGGTCACGCGACGTTCTCTACTGATGAGAAAAAGCGTTTCCTTAGCGAACTGACCGCAGCGGAAGGTCTTGAACGTTATCTGGGGGCTAAATTCCCTGGCGCTAAACGCTTCTCACTGGAAGGTGGTGATGCGCTAGTCCCTATGCTTAAAGAGCTGATTCGTCATGCAGGCAACAGCGGCACGCGTGAAGTTGTACTGGGCATGGCCCACCGCGGTCGTCTGAACGTCCTGGTCAACGTTCTGGGTAAAAAACCTCAGGACCTGTTTGATGAGTTTGCAGGTAAACATAAAGAACACCTTGGCACAGGCGACGTGAAGTACCACATGGGCTTCTCGTCGGATATCGAAACGAAAGGCGGCCTGGTTCACCTGGCGCTGGCGTTTAACCCATCGCACCTTGAAATCGTCAGCCCGGTGGTTATCGGTTCTGTGCGTGCCCGTCTGGACAGACTGGATGAGCCAAGCAGCAATAAAGTTCTGCCAATTACCATTCATGGTGATGCCGCGGTAACAGGGCAGGGCGTGGTTCAGGAAACCCTGAACATGTCTAAAGCGCGTGGTTATGAAGTGGGTGGTACAGTTCGCATCGTGATCAACAACCAGGTGGGCTTTACTACGTCTAACCCGCTGGATGCGCGCTCCACTCCTTACTGTACTGATATCGGTAAAATGGTTCAGGCGCCTATTTTCCACGTTAATGCGGATGATCCTGAAGCCGTCGCGTTCGTGACCCGTCTGGCTCTGGATTTCCGTAACACCTTTAAACGTGATGTCTTCATCGACCTGTTCTGCTACCGCCGCCACGGCCACAACGAAGCCGATGAGCCAAGTGCAACGCAGCCGCTGATGTATCAGAAAATCAAAAAGCATCCGACGCCGCGTAAGATCTATGCCGACAAACTGGAAGCTGAAAAGGTAACGACGCTCGAAGATGCGACCGAAATGGTCAATCTTTACCGCGATGCGTTGGATGCTGGCGAGTGTGTGGTGAAAGAGCTGCGTCCAATGAACATGCACTCCTTTACCTGGTCGCCGTACCTTAACCACGAGTGGGATGAGAGCTACCCGAATAAGGTAGAGATGAAACGTCTGCAAGAGCTGGCAAAACGTATCAGCAGCGTGCCTGACGCGATCGAAATGCAGTCCCGTGTACAGAAAATCTACTCTGACCGTCAATCTATGGCGTCAGGTGAGAAGATGTTCGACTGGGGTGGTGCAGAAAACCTGGCTTACGCCACGCTAGTGGACGAAGGTATTCCGGTTCGTCTGTCTGGTGAAGATGCGGGACGCGGAACCTTCTTCCACCGCCACGCGGTTATTCACAACCAGACTAACGGCTCCACTTATACCCCATTGCAGCATGTTCACAATGGACAGGGCCAGTTCAAGGTCTGGGACTCCGTATTGTCTGAAGAAGCGGTGCTGGCATTCGAATATGGTTATGCGACCGCAGAGCCGCGCACTCTGACCATCTGGGAAGCGCAGTTTGGTGACTTCGCCAACGGTGCTCAGGTGGTTATCGACCAGTTCATCTCCTCCGGTGAGCAGAAATGGGGCCGTATGTGTGGCTTGGTGATGCTGTTACCGCACGGCTATGAAGGGCAGGGTCCGGAGCACTCTTCCGCACGTCTGGAACGCTATCTGCAACTTTGTGCTGAGCAAAACATGCAGGTTTGTGTGCCGTCGACTCCGGCTCAGGTGTACCACATGCTACGTCGCCAGGCGTTGCGCGGTATGCGCCGTCCGTTGGTGGTGATGTCACCCAAATCGCTGCTGCGTCACCCGTTAGCGGTCTCAAGCCTTGATGAGCTGGCGAATGGAGCCTTCCAGCCAGCGATTGGCGAGATTGACGAGCTGGATCCGAAAGCCGTGAAGCGTGTCGTAATGTGTTCTGGTAAGGTTTATTACGATCTGCTGGAACAGCGCCGTAAGAATGGCCAGAAAGATGTCGCCATCGTGCGTGTCGAGCAGCTTTATCCATTCCCGCACCAGGCGGTGCAGGAAGCGTTGAAACCGTATGCCCACGTACATGATTTTGTCTGGTGTCAGGAAGAGCCGCTCAACCAGGGCGCATGGTACTGCAGCCAGCATCATTTCCGTGATGTGATTCCATTTGGGGCGGGTCTGCGTTATGCAGGTCGTCCGGCCTCCGCCTCTCCGGCGGTAGGGTATATGTCCGTTCACCAGAAGCAACAGCAAGATCTGGTGAATGACGCGCTGAACGTCGATTAATTAAAGGATACATAATGAGTAGCGTAGATATTCTTGTTCCCGACCTGCCTGAGTCTGTAGCAGATGCGACTGTTGCGACCTGGCATAAAAAACCGGGCGATACCGTCCAGCGCGACGAAGTGCTGGTAGAAATCGAAACTGACAAAGTGGTACTGGAAGTACCGGCTTCGGCGGATGGCATTCTGGATGCAGTGCTGGAAGATGAAGGTACAACGGTAACCTCTCGCCAGATCCTGGGTCGCCTGCGTGAAGGCAATAGCTCTGGTAAAGAATCCAGTGCGAAGTCTGAAGCAAAAGAGTCTACTCCGGCTCAGCGCCAACAGGCATCTCTTGAAGAACAAAGTAATGATGCACTTAGCCCGGCGATCCGCCGTCTGCTGGCTGAGCACAACCTGGATGCCGCAGCCATTAAAGGCACAGGTGTCGGTGGCCGTCTGACGCGCGAAGACATTGATAAGCACCTGGCGAAAGCCCCTGCGAAAGCAGAAGCCAAAGCCCCTGTGGCAGCATCTGCAGCACAGCCTGCTCTGGGTGCTCGCAGCGAGAAACGTGTACCAATGACTCGCCTGCGTAAACGCGTGGCTGAGCGTCTGCTGGAGGCGAAAAACTCCACCGCGATGCTGACCACCTTCAACGAAGTGAACATGAAACCTATCATGGACCTGCGTAAGCAGTACGGTGACGCGTTTGAAAAACGTCATGGTATCCGTCTGGGCTTTATGTCTTTCTATGTGAAAGCGGTGGTTGAAGCGTTGAAACGCTACCCGGAAGTCAACGCGTCTATCGACGGCGATGACGTGGTTTACCACAACTATTTCGATGTAAGCATGGCGGTGTCAACGCCACGCGGCCTGGTGACTCCGGTTCTGCGTGATGTGGATACCCTGGGTATGGCTGATATCGAGAAAAATATTAAAGAACTGGCCGTAAAAGGCCGTGACGGCAAGCTGACCGTAGACGATCTGACCGGCGGTAATTTCACCATTACCAACGGCGGCGTATTCGGCTCGCTGATGTCTACCCCGATCATTAACCCGCCGCAGAGCGCGATCCTGGGTATGCATGCCATTAAAGATCGTCCAATGGCCGTAGACGGTAAAGTTGAGATCCTGCCGATGATGTATCTGGCACTCTCTTACGATCACCGCCTGATTGATGGTCGTGAGTCCGTGGGCTTCCTGGTTGCTATTAAAGAGCTGCTGGAAGATCCGACGCGTCTGCTGCTGGACGTCTAGTAGTTTTTTAGCATCACCTGCCCTGTAGGCCGGATGAAGACCGCGTCGGCCTACAGGTTTGAAGATAACGATTACCTGAAGGATGGATAGAACACATGAACTTACATGAATATCAGGCTAAACAGCTGTTTGCCAGGTCAGGTTTACCGGCTCCGGTGGGTTACGCCTGTACTACCCCACGTGAAGCAGAAGAAGCCGCATCTAAAATCGGTTCCGGCCCTTGGGTAGTTAAATGTCAGGTTCACGCTGGCGGCCGCGGTAAAGCGGGCGGTGTGAAAGTGGTTAAAACCAAAGAAGAGATCCGCGCGTTTGCTGAACACTGGCTGGGTAAGCGTCTGGTGACCTATCAGACAGATGCGAATGGCCAGCCGGTTAACCAAATCCTGGTTGAAGCGGCGACTGATATCGCAAAAGAGCTGTATCTCGGTGCTGTTGTTGACCGTAGCTCACGTCGTGTTGTGTTCATGGCGTCTACCGAAGGCGGCGTGGAAATTGAGAAAGTGGCGGAAGAAACCCCGCACCTGATTCATAAAGTGGCTATCGATCCGCTGGCAGGTCCAATGCCATACCAGGGACGCGAACTGGCGTTCAAACTGGGTCTGGAAGGTAAACTGGTTCAACAGTTCACCAAAATCTTCATGGGTCTGGCGACGATCTTCCTGGAGCGCGATCTGGCGCTGATCGAGATTAACCCACTGGTGATTACCACTCAGGGTGACTTGATCTGCCTCGATGGCAAACTGGGCGCTGATGGTAACGCACTGTTCCGCCAGGCCGATCTGCGTGAAATGCGTGATCAGTCTCAGGAAGATCCGCGTGAAGCTCAGGCTGCACAGTGGGAACTGAACTACGTCGCACTGGATGGCAACATTGGCTGCATGGTCAACGGTGCGGGTCTGGCGATGGGAACCATGGACATCGTTAAACTGCACGGCGGCGAACCGGCAAACTTCCTGGATGTAGGCGGTGGTGCGACAAAAGAGCGTGTGACCGAAGCATTCAAAATCATTCTCTCCGACGATAATGTGAAAGCCGTTCTGGTGAACATCTTCGGTGGTATCGTGCGTTGTGACCTGATCGCCGACGGTATCATTGGTGCGGTGGCTGAAGTGGGCGTTAACGTCCCGGTTGTTGTGCGTCTGGAAGGTAACAACGCTGAACTCGGCGCGAAAAAACTGGCTGACAGCGGCCTGAATATTATTGCAGCGAAAAGTCTGACGGATGCAGCTCAGCAGGTTGTTGCCGCAGTGGAGGGGAAATAATGTCTGTTTTGATCGATAAAAATACAAAAGTAATTTGCCAGGGCTTCACCGGTAGCCAGGGGACTTTCCACTCCGAACAAGCCATTGCTTATGGCACGCAGATGGTAGGTGGCGTAACGCCAGGTAAAGGCGGTACAACGCACCTCGGTATGCCAGTATTCAATACTGTGCGCGAAGCCGTCGAAGCCACGGGCGCAACAGCGACCGTCATCTATGTTCCGGCGCCATTCTGCAAAGATTCCATTCTGGAAGCGATCGACGCAGGTATCAAACTGATCATCACCATCACCGAAGGTATCCCGACACTGGATATGCTGACCGTGAAAGTGAAGCTGGATGAAGCAGGCGTGCGCATGATTGGCCCGAACTGCCCAGGTGTTATCACCCCAGGCGAATGTAAAATCGGCATCATGCCTGGTCATATTCACAAGCCAGGAAAAGTGGGTATCGTTTCCCGCTCGGGTACGCTGACTTATGAAGCGGTCAAGCAGACCACTGACTACGGTTTCGGCCAGTCCACCTGTGTGGGCATCGGCGGTGACCCAATCCCTGGTTCAAACTTCATCGACATCCTGAAACTGTTCCAGGAAGATCCACAGACTGAAGCCATCGTCATGATTGGTGAAATCGGTGGTAGTGCAGAAGAAGAAGCGGCGGCGTATATCAAAGATCACGTCACCAAACCGGTTGTTGGCTACATTGCCGGTGTCACCGCGCCGAAAGGCAAGCGTATGGGCCACGCAGGGGCAATTATCGCGGGTGGTAAAGGTACTGCGGATGAGAAATTCGCCGCGCTGGAAGCCGCTGGCGTGAAAACCGTGCGCAGCCTGGCTGATATCGGTAATGCGCTGCAATCCATCATTAAGTAAAACCACTCTGCTGCCTGAAAGGGGAGTAGTGATATAAAAATGTCCGTTTCGACATGGTTGGCCGCTGAAAAGCGGCCTTTTTTATGGTGTTTATTCTGACTTCTCGTCACGGGATGTTGTTTTCCTGTTTGAAAATTGGGCAAACACTCCTCGCTCGGTATAGCCAGTTGCGGGCTACTTCATGAAATAGTCACAATGAGGTGTTAATTTACAGAGGCTTAAAGGTGAATGAATTGTTGTTAATTATTAATGAGGAACAAAAATGGAAAATTATGAGTAAGGGGCTATGATTAATAGTTTATCAGTTCCGGAATCTCCTCCCGCTGTTTAGTTAATAAAAATCACTTTCATCTCTATTATTATCGCTACTCGATAACTATGAATATCTGTTTTTACACATATATTTAACAAGGTTTTTACTGTGTTTACCAGGTATAAACACAATTAACAAAAATCAATATTGTTGATTTAAATCAATGTTTAATATTTGGTAAAAGACATCAAAAGGCGCTAAATTGTGCCAGATCAAACTGGCTCAAAAGTGGTAAATTCGCTATATATTGATCACCGTCGTAAAACGCAAAACTGATTCAATAAAAACCTGTTTATTGTAAGGATTTTACGGCGTAATATATTTGCGGGATCAATTTGGGTTTTTTATTAACGTATTTGTAACCTTTCATCACTGCTTTTACCTCCTGTTGAGAATAAGCAACGAAGAACGGGCGCAGATAACTTTGTATTGGGGCATGTGTGTGAATCCTTATCTAACGGGGTTCACTCTCGGAGTCTTCATGCGATGAGCAAGGAGTCATGATGTTAGATATAGTCGAACTGTCGCGCTTACAGTTTGCCTTGACCGCGATGTACCACTTCCTGTTTGTGCCACTGACGCTCGGTATGGCGTTCTTGCTGGCCATCATGGAAACGGTTTACGTCCTCTCCGGCAAACAGATTTATAAAGATATGACCAAGTTCTGGGGCAAGTTGTTTGGTATCAACTTTGCGCTGGGCGTGGCAACCGGTCTGACTATGGAGTTCCAGTTCGGGACTAACTGGTCTTACTATTCCCATTATGTAGGGGATATTTTCGGTGCGCCGCTGGCCATTGAAGGTCTGATGGCCTTCTTCCTCGAATCCACCTTTGTAGGTCTGTTCTTCTTCGGTTGGGACCGTCTGGGTAAAGTCCAGCATATGGCGGTAACCTGGCTGGTGGCGTTAGGTTCTAACCTGTCCGCACTGTGGATCCTGGTGGCGAACGGCTGGATGCAGAACCCTATCGCGTCTGATTTCAACTTCGAAACCATGCGTATGGAGATGGTCAGCTTTGCGGAGCTGGTGCTGAACCCGGTCGCTCAGGTTAAATTTGTTCACACTGTAGCGTCTGGCTATGTGTGTGGCGCGATGTTCGTTTTAGGTATCAGTTCCTACTACATGCTGCGTGGCCGAGACTTCGCATTTGCTAAACGTTCTTTTGCGATCGCTGCAAGCTTCGGTATGGCCGCTATCCTTTCCGTTATTGTTCTGGGTGATGAATCCGGTTATGAAATGGGCGACGTACAGAAAACCAAACTGGCCGCGATTGAAGCTGAGTGGGAAACCCAGCCAGCACCAGCCGCCTTCACCCTGTTTGGTGTGCCTGACCAGGATGCACAGGAAAACCGTTTCGCTATTCAGATCCCTTACGCACTGGGCATCATCGCGACACGTTCTGTCGACAAGCAGGTGACGGGCCTGAAGGATCTGATGGTGCAGCATGAAGGCCGTATCCGTAATGGTATGAAAGCCTATGCTCTTCTGGAACAACTGCGTGGTGGTTCCACCGATCAGGCTGTTCGCGATCAATTCAACAATGTGAAGAAAGACCTGGGTTATGGTCTGTTGCTGAAGCGCTATACCCCGAACGTCTCTGACGCGACGGAAGCACAGATTCAGCAAGCGACGAAAGACTCCATTCCTCGCGTTGCGCCACTGTACTTTGCTTTCCGTATCATGGTCGGCTGCGGCATCCTGATGCTACTGATTATTGCGGCGTCCTTCTGGTCAGTGATTCGCAACCGTATCGGCCAGAAAAAATGGCTGTTGCGTACCGCAATGTACGGGATCCCGCTGCCATGGATTGCTATCGAGTCCGGTTGGTTCGTGGCGGAATATGGCCGTCAACCGTGGGCGATTGGTGAGGTACTGCCAACAGCAGTAGCAAACTCCTCTCTGACGGCAGGCGATCTTATCTTCTCCATGCTGCTGATCTGCGGTTTGTATACCCTGTTCCTGGTGGCTGAACTGTTCCTGATGTTCAAGTTCGCACGCCTTGGCCCAAGCAGCCTGAAAACCGGTCGCTATCACTACGAGCAGTCCAATGTGGCTTCTCAGCCGGCACGCTAAGACAGGAGTCGTCAAATGATCGATTATGAAGTATTGCGTTTTATCTGGTGGCTGCTGGTTGGCATTTTGCTGATTGGTTTTGCTGTCACCGACGGTTTCGACATGGGGGTGGGCATGCTCACCCGATTCCTCGGTCGTAATGACACCGAGCGTCGAATTATGATTAACTCCATCGCCCCACACTGGGACGGTAACCAGGTTTGGTTGATCACTGCTGGTGGCGCACTGTTTGCTGCCTGGCCAATGGTCTACGCAGCGGCGTTTTCCGGCTTCTATGTGGCGATGATTCTGGTGCTGGCATCATTGTTCTTCCGTCCAGTCGGTTTTGACTACCGCTCTAAGATTGAAGACACTCGCTGGCGCAATATGTGGGACTGGGGCATTTTCATTGGTAGCTTCGTACCACCGCTGGTGATCGGTGTGGCATTCGGCAACCTGTTGCAGGGTGTTCCGTTCCACATTGATGAGTACATGCGTCTTTATTACACCGGTAACTTCTTCCAGTTGTTGAATCCGTTTGGTCTGCTGGCCGGTGTAGTGAGCGTGGCGATGATCATTACACAAGGCGCAACTTATTTGCAGATGCGTACTGTGGGTGAACTGCACCTGCGTTCACGTGCGACAGCTCAGGTTGCTGCACTGGTTACGTTGGTATGCTTCGCACTGGCAGGCGTTTGGGTTGTCTACGGTATTGATGGCTACGTGGTGACATCTGCTATCAACCATGTAGCGCCTTCAAACCCACTGACCAAAGAAGTGGCGCGTCAGGCTGGTGCATGGCTTGTGAACTTCAACAATATGCCTGTACTGTGGGTTATCCCGGCGCTGGGTGTACTGCTGCCGCTGCTTACAGTTTTGACATCTCGTCTTGAAAAGGGTGCACTGGCTTTCGTGTTCTCTTCTCTGACGCTGGCGTGCATCATTCTGACGGCGGGTATCGCGATGTTCCCATTCGTCATGCCATCCAGCACTATGATGAATGCAAGCCTGACTATGTGGGATGCGACCTCTAGCCAGCTGACACTGAATCTGATGACGTATGTTGCGTGCGTGTTCGTACCGATTATCTTGCTCTACACCACGTGGTGTTACTGGAAAATGTTCGGTCGTATCACGAAAGAAGATATCGAAAGCAACACTCATTCCCTGTACTAAGTAAGGAGCTGAATATGTGGTACTTCGCATGGATTTTGGGGACGCTTCTTGCCTGTGCTTTCGGCATCATTACTGCCCTGGCGCTTGAGCACGTTGAAGCAGCTAAAACGAGTGAAGAAAAACACTAATGATGAATATTATCGCAACGTTATATGCGGTAATGGACAAGCGCCCGTTAAGGGCGCTTTCCTTAGTGATGGCACTGCTGCTGGCAGGTTGCATCTTCTGGGACCCTTCGCGTTTTGCGGCGAAGACCAGCGAGCTTGAGATCTGGCACGGCCTCTTCATTATGTGGGCGGTGTGTGCAGGTGTGATTCATGGTGTGGGTTTTCGTCCGAAGGCTGTGCACTGGCAAGGTGTTTTTTGCCCTCTCATCGCTGACCTGGTGCTCCTCGCTGGGTTGATTTTCTTCTTCTTCTGAATAAGAAATGTCCGTTAACCTTATGGGCTTGCCTAAGCCCATAAAAATTTACTCTCCGTTTACTTTCCCCCATTCCAAACCATCTTTCCCGCGCGTATAGTAGCGAAGTTTAAAAGCTATAACTTTTGTTGCATTACCGGGATGTAAAGTGAATACAACGCTGTTTCGATGGCCGGTTCGTGTCTATTACGAAGATACCGATGCCGGTGGTGTGGTTTACCATGCCAGCTACGTTGCTTTTTATGAACGGGCACGCACAGAGATGCTGCGCCATCATCACTTTAGTCAACAGGTGCTGTTGGCTGAGCGAGTTGCCTTTGTGGTTCGCAAGATGACGCTAGAGTATTTTGCGCCTGCCAGACTCGACGATATGCTCGAAGTCCAAACAGAAATAACATCAATGCGTGGAACCTCACTGGTTTTCACGCAGCGGATTGTCAATGCAGAGAACACCGTACTGAACGAAGCTGAAGTACTGATTGTCTGTGTTGATCCACTCATCATGAAGCCTCGTGCGCTTCCTAAGTCTATTGTCGCGGAGTTTAAGCAGTGACTGACATGAATATCCTTGATTTGTTCCTGAAGGCAAGCCTTCTGGTTAAACTTATCATGTTGATTTTGATTGGTTTTTCAATCGCCTCCTGGGCTATCATCATCCAGAGAACGCGTATTCTTAATGCAGCAGGCCGTGAAGCTGAAGCGTTTGAAGACAAGTTCTGGTCTGGTATCGAACTTTCCCGTCTGTATCAGGAAAGCCAGGGACGCCGTGATAATCTCTCAGGCTCCGAACAAATTTTCTATAGCGGTTTCAAAGAGTTTGCCCGTCTACATCGAGCTAACAATCACGCGCCAGAAGCGGTGGTTGAAGGTGCATCGCGTGCGATGCGTATTTCGATGAACCGTGAACTGGAAACACTCGAAACACATATTCCTTTCCTTGGTACTGTAGGTTCCATTAGCCCATATATTGGTCTGTTTGGTACGGTTTGGGGGATCATGCACGCGTTTATCGCACTGGGTGCGGTAAAACAGGCAACGCTGCAAATGGTTGCTCCGGGTATCGCGGAAGCACTTATCGCAACGGCTATCGGTCTGTTCGCTGCAATCCCTGCTGTAATGGCTTACAACCGTCTGAACCAGCGCGTGAACAAACTGGAACTGAACTACGACAACTTTATGGAAGAGTTCACTGCGATTCTGCACCGTCAGGCGTTTACCAGCACCGAGAGTAACAAGGGGTAAACCATGGCCAGAACGCGTGGACGAGGTCGTCGCGAACTCAAGTCCGAAATCAATATTGTTCCGCTGCTTGACGTTCTGTTAGTACTGTTGCTTATTTTTATGGCAACAGCGCCGATCATTACCCAAAGCGTAGAAGTTGATCTGCCGGATGCGACAGAATCACAAGCGGTAAGCACTAATGACGATCCTCCGGTCATCATTGAGGTTTCCGGTGTGGGGCAATATAGCGTGGTGGTAGAGAAAGATCGTATGGATCAGTTGCCGCCTGAGCAAGTCATTGCTGAAGCGCAACGTCGTCTGGAATCCAATCCGAAGACGGTCTTTTTAATCGGTGGTGCGAAAGACGTACCCTACGATGAAATTATTAAAGCGCTGAACTTGCTACATAGCGCGGGTGTTAAGTCAGTTGGCTTAATGACGCAGCCTATTTGATCACCTGCTAGCAGTGGGATACGAGTTTTTGGGAACCGATAGTGTCAAAGGCAACCGAACAAAACGATAAGCTTAAGCGAGCGATAATTATTTCGGCGGTGTTGCATGTGATTCTTTTTGCAGCACTGATCTGGAGTTCGTTCGACGAGCATATAGATGCATCAGCCGGTGGTGGTGGAGGATCCTCCATTGACGCTGTCATGGTCGATCCTGGTGCGGTAGTGCAAAACTATAATCGTCAGCAGCAGCAGCAGGCGAGTGCAAAACGAGCTGAAGAGCAGCGAGATAAACAGGCGCAACAGCAAGCCGAGGAACTGCGTGAAAAGCAGGCCGCGGAACAGGAGCGTTTGAAGCAGCTTGAGAAAGAACGTTTGCAGGCGCAGGAAGCCGCGAAAGAGCAGGCGGAACAGCAAAAGCAAGCGGAAGCGGCGGCGAAGAAAGCACAGGAACAGCAGAAGCAGGCAGAAGAGGCAGCTGCAAAAGCTGCTGCAGATGCCAAAGCGAAGGCTGATGCACAAGTAAAACTGGCAGCGGACGCGGCGAAGAAAGCGGCTGCCGATGCTCAGAAACAGGCTGAAGAAGCGGCGAAGAAAGCGGCGGCTGATGCTCAGAAAAAAGCTGAAGCCGAAGCGGCGAAGAAAGCCGCAGCGGATGCCCAGAAGAAAGCTGAAGCGGATGCTGCTAAAAAAGCGGCTCAGGAAGCAGAGAAAAAAGCGGCTGCCGATGCGGCGAAGAAAGCTGCCGCAGCTGAGAAAGCCGCTGCTGCTGAAAAGGCTGCTGCTGAAAAGGCTGCTGCTGAAAAGGCTGCTGCCGAGAAAGCTGCAACTGCTGCAAAAGCGGCTGCAGATAAGAAAGCTGCTGCGGCAGAAAAAGCAGCTGCCGATAAAGCTGCGGCTAAAAAGGCTGCAGCAGAGAAAGCTGCCGCCGCCGCAGGGGTGGATGATTTGCTGGGTGACTTGAGTTCGGGTAAGAATGCGCCGAAAGCGGGCGGGGGAGCGAAAGGAAGTAACGCCTCACCTGCTGGAAGTGGTAACACTAAGAACAACGGTGCTTCAGGTGCTGAAATCAATGGCTATGCCTCGCAGATAAAGTCTGCTATCGAGAGCCGATTCTATGATGCGTCTTCCTACACAGGCAAAACGTGTACGTTACGTATCAAGCTCGCGCCGGATGGTATGTTACTTGATATTCAGTCTGAAGGTGGCGACCCAGCCTTATGTACTGCAGCTTTAGCTGCGGCACGTCAGGCTAAGATGCCAAAACCGCCTTCACAGGCAGTCTACGAAGTCTTTAAAAATGCACCACTGGACTTCAAACCTTAAGTTACATTTTTCCCCGTGAAAACGGGGGAAAATAGACCAGGTTTAGTCTCAGGGTTCTGGTAGTTTTGTCTATTTGAGTTTGTTAACATTCTGCTAAATTATCGTGGGTAAGGTTACCCAGATAAGGGAGATATGATGAAGCAGGCATTACGTGTAGCATTTGGTTTCTTAATGCTGTGGGCAGCTGTGCTGCACGCAGAGGTACGTATCGAGATCACCCAGGGGGTGGACTCGGCGCGCCCAATCGGCGTTGTTCCGTTCCAGTGGGCAGGCCCAGGCGCTGCACCTGAAGATATCGGCGGCATTGTTGCTGCTGATCTGCGCAACAGCGGCAAATTCAATCCATTAGATCGCTCTCGTCTGCCACAGCAGCCGGGTAGCGCGCAAGACGTTCAGCCTGCAGCATGGTCTGCACTGGGTATTGATGCGGTCGTTGTGGGCCAGGTTACACCTAGTCCAGATGGTGGCTACACAGTGGCTTACCAACTGGTCGATACCGGTGGTGCTCCAGGTACTGTTCTGGCGCAGAACTCCTACAAAGTTAACAAGCAGTGGCTCCGTTATGCGGGCCATACTGCGAGTGACGAGGTGTTCGAGAAGCTGACCGGTATTAAAGGGGCATTCCGTACTCGTATCGCATATGTTGTGCAGACCAATGGCGGTCAGTTCCCTTATGAGCTGCGCGTTTCTGACTACGATGGTTACAACCAGTTCACCGTTCACCGTTCTCCACAACCGTTGATGTCGCCGGCGTGGTCTCCAGATGGTGCTAAACTGGCCTACGTGACCTTCGAAAGTGGTCGTTCTGCGTTGGTCATTCAAACACTGTCTAACGGTGCGGTGCGTCAGGTTGCGTCGTTCCCACGTCACAACGGTGCGCCAGCGTTTTCTCCGGACGGTTCTAAACTGGCCTTTGCACTGTCAAAAACCGGTAGCCTGAACCTCTACGTGATGGATATTGGTTCTGGCCAGATCCGTCAGGTGACTGATGGACGCAGCAACAACACTGAACCGACCTGGTTCCCGGACAGCCAAAATCTGGCGTTCACTTCTGATCAGGCGGGTCGTCCACAGGTTTATAAAGTCAATATCAACGGCGGTGCACCACAGCGTATTACCTGGGAAGGTTCACAAAACCAGGACTCTGATGTCAGCAGCGACGGTAAATTTATGGTAATGGTAAGTTCTGCAGGTGGTCAGCAGCACATTGCCAAACAAGATCTGGTAACGGGTGGCGTACAAGTTTTGTCGTCAACGTTCCTGGATGAAACGCCAAGTCTGGCACCTAACGGCACTATGGTAATCTACAGCTCTTCTCAGGGGATGGGATCTGTGCTGAATCTGGTTTCTACAGATGGGCGTTTCAAAGCGCGTATTCCGGCAACTGATGGACAGGTAAAATCACCTGCCTGGTCGCCGTATCTGTAAATAATAATTAATTGATTACTAAAGGAATCTTAGAAATGCAACTGAACAAAGTGCTGAAGGGGCTGATGATCGCTCTGCCTGTAATGGCAATCGCAGCGTGTTCTTCCAACAAGAACGCAAGCAATGACCAGAGCGGCGAAGGCATGATGGGTGCCGGCACTGGTATGGACGCTAACGGCAACGGCAACATGTCTTCTGAAGAGCAAGCGCGTCTTCAGATGCAGCAGCTGCAGCAGAACAACATCGTTTACTTTGATCTGGATAAGTACGACATCCGTTCTGACTTCGCTGCGATGCTGGACGCTCACGCTAACTTCCTGCGTAGCAACCCGTCTTACAAAGTCACCGTAGAAGGTCATGCTGACGAACGTGGTACTCCAGAGTACAACATCTCCCTGGGCGAACGTCGTGCTAACGCTGTGAAAATGTACCTGCAAGGTAAAGGCGTTTCTGCAGACCAGATCTCCATCGTTTCTTACGGTAAAGAAAAACCTGCAGTACTGGGTCACGACGAAGCGGCTTACTCCAAAAACCGTCGTGCCGTACTGGTTTACTAAGAGAATTGCATGAGCAGTAACTTCAGACATCATGTATTGAGTCTGTCGTTACTGGTTGGTATAGCGGCCCCCTGGGCCGCTTTTGCTCAGGCACCAATCAGTAGTGTCGGCTCAGGCTCGGTCGAAGACCGTGTCACTCAACTCGAGCGTATTTCTAATGCTCACAGCCAGCTTTTAACCCAACTCCAGCAACAGCTTTCTGATAACCAAAACGATATTGATTCTCTACGTGGTCAGATCCAGGAAAGTCAGTATCAGCTTAATCAGGTTGTTGAACGTCAAAAGCAGATTTTGCTTCAGATGGATAGCCTGAGCAATGGTGGTGGTGCAGCAGCACAACCCGCTGCAGGCGATCAGAACGGTGCTGCGACAGCAACACCTGCGCCATCAACTGATACATCCGCCTCCACAGGCGCGCCTGTACAGAGCGGTGACGCGAATACGGATTACAATGCAGCTATTGCCCTGGTACAGGACAAATCGCGTCAGGACGATGCTATCGCTGCATTTCAGAACTTCGTTAAGAAATACCCTGATTCCACGTACCAGCCGAACGCGAATTACTGGCTGGGTCAGCTGAATTACAATAAGGGTAAGAAGGACGATGCGGCGTTTTATTTTGCCTCTGTGGTGAAAAATTACCCAAAATCGCCAAAAGCACCTGATGCCATGTTCAAGGTCGGCGTGATCATGCAAGACAAAGGTGATACTGCAAAAGCCAAGGCAGTGTATCAGCAGGTGGTAACGAAGTTCCCTGGTACGGAAGGTGCCAAACAGGCGCAAAAACGTCTGAGTTCGATGGGATGATTACCGCATGACCAGAAATCGTGTTATTTCTGGTCGTGCAGCATGATTCGTAAGCAGTTAGGTGATCTTCATCGAAATTTTTGTTGCGCTGAATTCTTAAATCAGTAATATATGCCGCCGTTGCCACGGGATATCAAACAACGTAAAAGCAACGCAAAAGTGGGTCGTTAGCTCAGTTGGTAGAGCAGTTGACTTTTAATCAATTGGTCGCAGGTTCGAATCCTGCACGACCCACCAATAAAATGGTGGAAGCAGTACTTAAGCGTGAAGGATAACGTTGCGTCAGCAACGGCCCGTTAGGGCGAGGCGAAGCCGAGTCATCCTGCACGACCCACCACTTAAAGCAGTTCCTGAAGTACAGAGTGGGTGATTAGCTCAGTTGGTAGAGCATCTCCTTTACACGGAGGGGGTCGGCGGTTCGAGCCCGTCATCACCCACCACTCGGGTCGTTAGCTCAGTTGGTAGAGCAGTTGACTTTTAATCAATTGGTCGCAGGTTCGAATCCTGCACGACCCACCAATTTTATTGGTTCCGAGTAAAAATTCAGGCAACACCCGTATGGGTCGTTAGCTCAGTTGGTAGAGCAGTTGACTTTTAATCAATTGGTCGCAGGTTCGAATCCTGCACGACCCACCAGCCTGAATAGATATAAAGTACATCCCGAAAGGGGTCGTTAGCTCAGTTGGTAGAGCAGTTGACTTTTAATCAATTGGTCGCAGGTTCGAATCCTGCACGACCCACCAATTTTAATATCTGACTCAGATGTTAAATGTGAAGGATAACGTTGCCTTAGCAACGGCCCGAAGGGCGAGGCGTAGCCGAGTCATCCTGCACGACCCACCAATGTAAAAAAGCGCCCTAAAGGCGCTTTTTTGCTATCTGTAATTTACACAATTCGAAGTTGCTGCAGGTGAGAGTCGGACGAAGCAAATCATCCAGCACGATCCACTCATATTTAAAGCCGCTTTTTCGCTCACCATTTCCGGTGACTTTTCACCTCAAATTCGCTATCTTGTTTAGTATATAAAACATGATTGTCATCCGTTTTGCTATGTCATGCAAAAGAAAGGCAATATTGTTAAGCCAGTAAAACGAGAAGCCATAATGAGCGTGATGTTTGATCCAGAAGCCGCAATCTATCCTTTCCCACCGAAACCTGTTCCGTTAAACCGGGATGAAAAACACTTTTATCGTGAGAAGATCAAACGCCTGCTCAAGGAACGTGACGCGGTGATGGTTGCGCACTACTACACCGATCCGGAGATCCAGCAACTGGCTGAAGAGACAGGCGGTTGTATCTCTGATTCTCTGGAGATGGCGCGTTTTGGCGCAAAGCATCCGGCATCCACACTGCTGGTTGCGGGTGTCCGTTTTATGGGGGAAACCGCCAAAATTCTGAGTCCTGAAAAAACTATCCTGATGCCGACGTTACATGCCGAATGTTCGCTTGACCTCGGCTGCCCAATCGACGAATTCAGCGCCTTTTGCGATGCGCATCCTGATCGAACCGTTGTGGTCTACGCCAACACGTCTGCGGCGGTAAAAGCTCGCGCAGACTGGGTGGTAACATCCAGTATTGCTGTTGAACTTATTGAACACCTGGACAGCCTTGGACAGAAAATTATCTGGGCCCCCGACCGCCATCTGGGAAATTATGTGCAAAAACAAACCGGGGCGGATGTCCTTTGCTGGCAGGGCGCATGTATTGTCCACGACGAATTCAAAACACAAGCGCTGGCGCGCATGAAAGGATTGTACCCGGACGCGGCTATCCTCGTTCACCCTGAATCGCCACAGTCGATTGTTGACATGGCAGATGCTGTTGGCTCAACCAGTCAGCTTATTAATGCCGCGAGAACTCTGCCGCATCAGCAACTTATCGTGGCAACCGATCGCGGTATATTTTATAAGATGCAGCAGGCCGTACCGGGAAAAGAGCTGCTTGAAGCACCTACTGCGGGAGAAGGAGCGACCTGTCGTAGCTGCGCTCACTGCCCGTGGATGGCGATGAATGGCCTGAAAGCGATTGCTGAAGGACTGGAAGCCGGTGGGATAGAACACGAAATTCATGTTGATGCCGCCCTGCGTGAAGGTGCGTTAATTCCGCTTAACCGTATGCTTGAGTTTGCGGCTACACTACGTACTTAATTCAACACGCTCTGGGGAAAAGATGGATTTTTTTAGCACACAGAATATCCTGGTTCATATACCGATTGGGGCGGGTGGCTATGACCTGTCATGGATCGAAGCGATTGGTACACTGGCGGGTCTGCTCTGTATATGGCTCGCCAGTCTTGAGAAGATCAGCAATTATGCGTTCGGGCTCATCAACGTGACCCTGTTCGCCATTATCTTTTTCCAGATCCAACTGTATGCCAGCCTGCTGTTACAGTTGTTTTTCTTCGCGGCGAACATTTATGGCTGGTATGCCTGGTCGCGGCAGAACAGCCAACAGGAAGCGGAGCTACAGATCCGCTGGTTGCCTTTATCAAAAGCTATCGCCTGGTTTGTGGCGTGCGTTGTTGCCATCGGTGTTATGACGGTTTATATCAACCCGGTATTTGCGTTCCTCACACAGATTGCGGTGTCAGTGATGTCCGCACTAGGGTTGAATGTCACAATGCCTGAATTACAACCCGATGCTTTCCCGTTCTGGGATTCCTGCATGATGGTTCTGTCGATTGCCGCGATGATCCTGATGACCCGTAAATACGTTGAGAACTGGCTGTTGTGGGTCATTATTAACGTGATCAGCGTGGTCATTTTCGCATTGCAAGGTGTGTACGCGATGTCGCTGGAATATCTGCTGCTGACCTTTATTGCATTGAACGGTAGTCGTATGTGGATTAACAGCGCGCGTGAGCGAGGCTCTCACGCACTGTCCAGTCAGTGATGGTGATGATGTGAATGGCCGGACTGCGCTTCGTTCAGGTGGCAGTCTGGTCCGTTACACGGCTGGTACTCCATCTGTATGGTGGCATGCGCAATCTCATAGTGATGTTCAAGAAAGTGCTGAATGCGTTCAAGCAGAGCGTCATGATCATGCGGTGGGATTACCTGAACATGCAATGTCATCAGCGGTTTCTCACCTACCATCCAGACGTGAACATGGTGAACATTTCTTACTTCGGGAATAGATTGGCGCAGGTTGCGTTTGAGTGCAGCGATATCCAGCGACGCGGGAGCACCTTCCAGTAATTCGTTCACACTCTCTTTCAGTAACTGCCAGGCGCTGTGAAGAACCAGACAAGAGACCAGAACGGACAGAATAGGGTCGATGGGTGTCCATCCGGTATAGATAATCACAAGGGCGGCGACAATGGCCCCTATTGATCCGAGTAAATCTCCCAACACATGCAGCGCCGCAGCACGCACATTCAGGTTTTTCTCTTCACTGCCGCCGCGATGCAAAATCCAGAATGCCAGCACATTCGCGAGCAGCCCGGCTACAGCAATAACCATCATCGTCGCCCCTGCGACAGGCTGAGGATGCCTGAAGCGCTGAAAGGCCTCCCAGACGATCAAAATGGTAATCACCACCAGAGCGATGGCATTCACGAACGCTGCAAGAGTTGTGAGCCGCAACCAGCCAAAGGTATGACGGCCATTAGGAGGGCGTTGTGCAAACTGCACGGCCAGTAGTGCAAAGAGCAGGGCTGCGGCATCAGTCAGCATGTGTCCTGCATCTGCCAGTAACGCCAACGAGCCTGAAATAATCCCGCCAATAACCTCGATAATCATGAATATCGCGGTGACGGAAAAAGCCAGCATCAGGCGTTTCGCGTTTTCGTCTCTTGGGGGATGCGAGTGAGAATGCGCCATGTCAATTTTCCTGGTTCGATTTTAAGCTAAGTGTAGAATTTTTAATGTGTTACACAAATGTCTTTTTCGTTCTGTCACCGCAATTTCCCAAGAGGGTGTAAAAGGTGGTTTACACTAAGCGACTTGCAAGATAGATTGAAAGGATTGCATTCAACACTAGAGTTATGGCAGAGCTGGAAAGAAAATGAATTATCAGAACGACGATTTACGTATTAAAGAGATCAATGAGTTATTACCTCCTGTAGCACTCCTTGAAAAATTCCCCGCCACTGAAAATGCCGCAAACACGGTTTCTCATGCCCGTAAAGCGATCCATAAGATCCTGAAAGGTAATGATGATCGTCTTCTGGTCGTGATTGGTCCATGTTCTATTCACGATCCTGCTGCGGCTAAAGAGTACGCCTCACGCCTGATTAAACTGCGTGATGAGCTGAAAGGTGAGCTGGAAATCGTGATGCGCGTTTATTTTGAAAAGCCGCGCACGACGGTAGGCTGGAAAGGGCTGATTAACGATCCGCACATGGATAACAGCTTCCAGATTAACGATGGTCTGCGCATTGCACGCAAGTTGCTTCTGGAAATCAACGACAGTGGCCTGCCTGCCGCTGGCGAATTCCTCGACATGATTACGCCGCAATACCTCGCAGACCTGATGAGCTGGGGCGCAATTGGTGCGCGTACCACAGAATCTCAGGTACACCGTGAGCTGGCGTCCGGTCTTTCCTGCCCGGTTGGCTTCAAAAATGGCACAGATGGCACGATCAAAGTGGCGATTGACGCGATCAACGCTGCGGGTGCGCCTCACTGTTTCTTGTCCGTAACCAAATGGGGTCACTCTGCGATCGTGAATACCAGTGGGAACGGAGACTGCCATATTATCCTGCGCGGTGGCAAAGAGCCGAACTACAGTGCAAAACACGTGGCAGAAGTGAAAACCGGTCTCGAAAAAGCAGGCTTGTCTCCAAATGTGATGATTGACTTCAGCCATGCGAACTCCAGCAAGCAGTTTAAAAAGCAGATGGAAGTTGGTGCGGATGTCTGCCAGCAGATTGCAGGCGGTGAGAAATCCGTGATGGGTGTGATGATCGAAAGTCATCTGGTTGAAGGTAATCAGAATCTGGAAGGCAGTGAACCGCTGGTCTACGGCAAGAGCGTGACGGATGCCTGCATTGGCTGGGATGACACCGATACGCTTCTGCGTCAGTTGGCTGAAGCGGTTAAAGCCCGCCGCGGCTGATACGGCTGGGCAAGTAAAAGACCACCTTCTTAGAAGGTGGCTTTTGAGAATGCCCCCTGTAAGGGGGGCTATTGTCACTTTCCGTTTACTACTCTAGCAATTCCATCTGCTGTTCATGCGTTTGTTCCGTTTTCTCCTGATGCCTCACGTATCGTCTGATAATTTCTTCATTCACTCCTACCATATCGACAAAGTAACCACGGGACCAAAAATGGTTGCCCCATAGCTTCTTTCTGATATGTGGAAAACGGTTGTAGAGCCTGATAGCGCTGCGCCCTTTCAGATGACCCATCAGGGTTGATATTGAGAGCTTCGGCGGAACGATTACTACAAGATGTACATGATCTGGCTGAACATTTAACTCCAGAACTTCACAATCTTTTATCCCGCAAAGAATGTAGATAGTCCTGTAAAGTTCCTTGCCCAGCTTATCTTTCAGGAGCCTGAAACGGTACTTCGGCGTCCAGACTATGTGGTATTTGCAACGCCAATATACATGTGATGAACTCCTGTAAAGCCCCATGTCGGTTTGTCTCCTTTTACTTGTGGTGAGTAAGCAGAGATATTCCGGCATGGGCATTCTTCAGGCTATAGCCTTACAGGAGCAATCACCACCTCCCCAGGAGGTGGTTTAAGGGTGACAATAAAAAAGCCTGGCGATTCATGCCAGGCTTTTTTTGTCTCTGGCGAAAATTACTTCGCTTTACCCTGGTTTGCGACTGCCGCTGCTTTTGCAGCGATTTCGTCAGCGTTGCCCAGATAGTAATGTTTGATTGGTTTGAAGTTCTCATCGAACTCATACACCAGCGGGACGCCGGTTGGGATGTTCAGTTCGAGGATCTCATCTTCACCCATGTTGTCCAGGTATTTCACCAGTGCACGCAGGGAGTTACCGTGAGCGGCGATGATCACGCGCTCACCGCTTTTCAGGCGTGGCAGAATGGTTTCATTCCAGTATGGCACAACGCGATCGATGGTCAGCGCCAGGCTTTCGGTTTGTGGCAGTTCTGCATCGGTCAGTTTCGCGTAGCGCGGATCGTGGCCTGGGTAGCGCTCATCATCTTTGGTCAGCTCTGGTGGTGTTACTGCAAAACCACGACGCCACTGTTTAACTTGCTCGTCACCGTATTTCTCAGCGGTTTCAGCTTTGTTCAGACCCTGCAACGCACCGTAATGACGCTCGTTCAGTTTCCAGGATTTTTCAACAGGCAGCCAGGCTTGATCCAGTTCGTCCAGAACGTTCCACAGCGTGTGGATGGCACGTTTCAGCACAGAGGTGTAAGCAAAATCAAAGCTGAAGCCTTCTTCCTTCAGCAGTTTACCTGCTGCTTTTGCTTCGCTTACGCCTTTCTCGGACAGATCAACATCGTACCAACCGGTAAAGCGGTTTTCGTTGTTCCATTGGCTTTCGCCGTGGCGCACCAGTACCAGCTTAGTTACAGCCATATCTTACTCCTCAAGCATTTTGAATGATAACAATTCTCATTATATTGCCGTGACTGCGCCAGCGGCAACGCTTAACCCTAACCATAGCGAAAATAGTCTCTGAGTGTAAGATGCTTGTGAATCCAGGGTTATGATTTTGTCTGTGATCGGCGCTATTTTCAGCAGTATGGGCAAAAAAAGCCCTCCGGAAGGAGGGCTGGACGTTAATGGGGAATAAAGTGATATTCCGTCAGGCTCATGTACTCTTCACCTGGTCGCAGAATACAGTCTGGCTGCGGCCATTCTGGATGGTTGGGGCTGTCCGGGAGAAACTCACTTTCCAGTGCCAGACCTTGCCAGTCGCGGTACTCGTCATGTTCCCGTGCCGGTGTACCGCCAAGATAGTTACCAGAATAGAATTGCAGGGCCGGGGCAGTGGTATAAACCGTCATTTGCAGCTTTTCATCGGCGGACCAGACTTGTGCGGCAGGCTGATGAATATCGCCTTTTGCCTGTAGCAGGAAGGCGTGATCATAGCCTTTCACTTTGCGCTGATCGTCATCGCTCAGAAAATCCCGGGCAATGGTCTTCACGTTACGGAAGTCAAAGCTGTTACCGCTAACGGGCTTCAGACCCTGTTGTGGGATACCCATCTCATCTACCGGCAGATATTCGTCCGCCAGAATTTGTAGTTTATGCTGGCGCACGTCGCACTGATGACCGTCGAGATTGAAATAAGCGTGGTTCGTCATGTTGACCGGACACGGCTTATCAACCGTTGCGCGATACTCAATGGCAACACGGTTATCGTCGGTCAGGGAGAAGTGGGCTGACGCAGAGAGAGTGCCAGGGAAGCCCTGATCGCCATCACTGGAGTCCAGCGTAAGTAATACTTCTCTGTCGTTCTGCTGGGCAATTTGCCAGCGACGTTTATCAAATCCTTCCGGGCCACCGTGTAACTGGTTTTCACCCTGGCTTGAGAGAAGGGGATAGCGCACACCATCGAGTTCAAAGCAGCTTTTGGCGATACGATTGGCGTAGCGGCCCACCGATGCGCCGAGATAGGCCGCCTGATTCACATACTGCTCCGGTGACGCACAGCCCAGAAGCGTTTCGCGCACGCCACCATCCGGCATGGGAACGCGTGCAGAGAGTAATGTTGCACCCCAGTCCATCAGCGTAACCACCATCCCTGCGTGGTTGCGCAGGGTTAACAGGCGATACGGCAGACCATCAGGGGCGAGGGTTGGCGTTTCGTTTAGCACTGTCCCGCTCCTTGCGATGCTTTGCAGACATAGAAGGTTTCTTTGATGCCGGTTTTCGCTTCGTATTGTTTCGCGACCGCATCCTGAACCGCCGAAACCAGGTCTTCCGGAACCAGGGCCACGATACAACCCCCAAATCCTCCCCCGGTCATACGCACACCGCCTTTATCACCAATTGCGGCTTTGACAATTTCGACCAGTGTGTCGATTTGCGGAACGGTAATTTCGAAGTCATCCCGCATAGAGGCATGAGATTCAGCCATCAGCTCGCCCATGCGCTTTAAATCACCTTTTGCCAGTGCATCAGCCGCTTCAACGGTACGGGCATTTTCGGTCAGAACATGGCGCACACGTTTAGCGACAACAGGATCCAGCTCGTGAGCCACTTTGTTGAATTCATTGATTGAAACGTCACGCAGGGCGGGTTGCTGGAAGAAACGCGCACCTGTCTCGCACTGTTCGCGACGGGTGTTGTACTCGCTGCCCACCAGGGTCCGTTTGAAGTTGCTGTTGATGATCACCACCGCTGCACCTTTTGGCAGTGAAACGGCTTTCGTGCCCAGTGTCCGGCAGTCAATCAGCAGCGCATGCTCTTTTTTACCCAAAGCGGAGATGAGCTGGTCCATAATGCCGCAATTACACCCCACGAACTGGTTCTCAGCTTCCTGGCCATTCAGCGCAATTTGCGCACCATCAAGCGGTAAATGGTAAAGCTGCTGGAATACCGTCCCAACGGCTACCTCAAGCGAGGCTGAAGAACTTAACCCTGCACCTTGTGGCACGTTGCCGCTGATGACCAGGTCCGCGCCGCCGAAGTTTTTGTTACGTTTTTGCAGGTGTTTAACGACGCCGCGCACATAGTTAGACCATTGCTGGCTGTCGTGCGTCACGATGGGCGCATCGAGAGAAAATTCATCGCTCTGGTTGCCGTAATCTGCTGCAATTACGCGGATGTTGCGGTCATCGCGTTTGGCGCAACTGATTACGGTCTGGTAGTCGATCGCGCAAGGCAGCACGAAACCATCGTTATAGTCGGTGTGCTCGCCAATCAGATTAACGCGACCAGGCGCCTGAATAACGTGGGTGGCAGGGTAGCCGAATTTTTCAGCAAACAGGGATTGTGTTTTATCTTTCAGACTCATTTTTTAGACTCCTGATTCGCGGTAATGGACGTCGCTCACTGCGCGCAGACGCTCTGCCGCTTGTTCTGCCGTCAGATCACGCTGGGTTTCTGCCAGCATTTCATAGCCCACCATAAATTTACGCACCGTCGCGGAACGCAGCAGCGGCGGATAGAAATGGGCATGCAACTGCCAGTGTTGATTCTCTTCACCGTTGAACGGTGCACCATGCCAGCCCATCGAATACGGGAAAGAGCACTGGAACAGATTATCGTAGCGGCTGGTCAGTTTTTTCAGCGCCAGGGCAAGGTCATCCCGTTGCGCATCGCTGAGATCGGTAATGCGTTGTACGTGTGCCTTTGGCAACAGCAGCGTTTCGAACGGCCAGGCGGCCCAGTAAGGTACAACGGCCAGCCAGTGTTCAGTTTCGACCACAGTACGGCTGCCATCTGCCTGTTCACGCTGAACGTAGTCCACCAGCATTGGCGTGTGATTTTCCGCGTAATAGGCTTTTTGCAGGCGATCTTCACGCTCGGCCTCGTTCGGCAGGAAGCTGTTTGCCCACACCTGGCCATGCGGATGCGGGTTGGAACAGCCCATTGCTGCGCCTTTATTTTCAAACACCTGCACCCAGGGATAAGTTTGGCCTAACTCAGCGGTCTGTTCCTGCCAGGTACTGACGACTTCTTTTAGCGCATCCACGCTCAGCTCTGGCAGCGTCTTGCTGTGATCCGGAGAGAAGCAGATAACACGGCTTGTACCGCGTGCGCTTTCACAACGCATCAGCGGATCCTGGCTTTCAGGCGCGGCAGGGGTGTCCGTCATCAGGGCGGCAAAATCGTTCGTAAAAACGTAAGTTCCTGTGTAATCAGGGTTTTTATCCCCTGTCACACGAGTGTTGCCTGGACACAAAAAACAGTCAGGATCATGCTGTGGCAGCGTCTGTTTTGCAGGCGTTTCTTGCGCCCCCTGCCAGGGGCGCTTAGCGCGGTGCGGAGAAACCAAAATCCATTGCCCGGTTAACGGGTTAAAGCGACGATGCGGGTGATCGACGGGATTGAATTGTGTCATGACGGATCCTTAGTCCGGATAACCTTGCGGATGGCGTGACTGCCAGTGCCAGGTATCTTGTGCCATTTCGTCAAGCGTGCGGGTGACACGCCAGTTCAGCTCTTTATCAGCTTTTGTTGCATCTGCCCAGTAAGCGGGAAGATCGCCGTCACGGCGCGGTGCGAAGTGATAGCTCACCGCTTTACCACAGGCTTTACTGAAGGCATTAACCACATCCAGCACACTGCTGCCGACGCCTGCACCGAGGTTATAAATATGCACACCTTGCTTGTTTGCCAGCTGTTGCATGGCGGCAACGTGACCATCGGCCAGGTCCATGACGTGGATATAATCGCGCACGCCCGTACCGTCTTCGGTTGGATAGTCGTTACCAAAAATAGCCAGTGAGTCGCGACGGCCTACCGCGACCTGTGCAATGTACGGCATCAGGTTATTGGGAATACCTTGCGGATCTTCACCCATATCTCCTGATGGATGTGCGCCAACCGGGTTGAAATAGCGCAGCAGGGCGATGCTCCACTCTGGTTGTGCTTTTTGCAGGTCAGTCAGAATCTGTTCCACCATCAGTTTGCTTTTGCCGTAAGGGCTTTGCGGCGTACCGGTCGGGAAACTTTCTACATAAGGGATTTTGGGCTGATCGCCGTAGACGGTGGCGGAAGAGCTGAAGATGACGTTTTTCACGTTCGCCGCACGCATGGCGGAGATCAAACGCAGCGTGCCGTTGACGTTATTGTCGTAGTACTCAAGCGGTTTCGCGACGGATTCACCGACCGCTTTCAGACCCGCAAAATGGATCACGGTTTCAATGGCGTGGTCGTGAAGAATTTCAGTCATCAACGCTTCGTTACGAATGTCACCTTCCACGAAGGTTGGCTGTTTGCCGCCAAGACGCTCAATCACGGGCAGCACGCTGCGCTTACTATTGCACAGGTTGTCGAGGATGATGACATCATGACCGCTTTGTAGCAGTTGTACGCAGGTGTGACTGCCTATGTAACCGCTACCACCTGTTACCAGAACTCGCATATTTCGCTCCATTGGGCTTATGGTATGTATTAACCATAGCATAACAGAGACGCGAAAAGTGTGACATGGGATAAATTAGTGGAATCGTTTACACTGATTATCAAACCTGATTTTTACATGGCTTTGGGCATTCTAGATCAAAGAGATAGCGTTGTAATGATGCAGCTTATCCGAAAAGAGGGGGCAGCCCCCCTGCAGGTTAATCTATTTTGCTCAAAAGGTAGCGATAGCCTGTCCCATCAGGGATAAACTCCAGGCGATGAGTGATGCAGGAAGGGGCGTCTTCGGCATGGTGTGAAACAAACAGCAACTGAGTTTCACCTTCACCAATCAACACATCAACAAATCGGCGGATCAACTGGCGGTTTAACGGGTCCAGCCCCTGAAGCGGTTCGTCCAGAATCAACAGCGTAGGGTGTTTGACCAGCGCGCGGGCAATCAATGCCAGGCGCTGTTGTCCCCACGAGAGGCTGTGGAACGGCGAATCAGCAACGCGGTTGTCCATTCCCAGGATTTCCAGCCACTGCTGCGCGAGTTTGTGCTGTTTATCAGACACGGCCTGATAAATGCCAATGGAGTCGAAGTAGCCGGACAGAATCACATTACGCACCGTGGTGCTGACCCGGTAGTCCAGATGCAGGCTACTGCTGACGTAACCAATATGCTTCTTAATGTCCCAGATGGTTTCACCGCTGCCACGACGACGCCCAAACAGCGTCAGATCGTTACTGTAGCCCTGAGGGTGATCGCCGGTGATCAGGCTGAGCAGGGTCGATTTTCCCGCGCCGTTTGGGCCAGTGATTTGCCAGTGATCGCCAGGATTCACCGTCCAGCTCAGTTGATTAAGGATAGGGCGATCGTCGTAAGACACAACGCCATTATGCAGGACGATCCTTGGCTGATGAGGATCTAAACCGTGTCGAGCCGAAGGGGCATCGGGTTCCGGGAGGGTAATACCATCGAGTTTCTCGCTGTGCGCCAGTTGGGCGATAAGCGCTTGCCGGAGCAGCGCCTCTTTTGGTCCTGTTTCCATCAGGCTGCAATCCGCTAACACTCCCGCGTATTGCACAAAATCCGGGATTTCATCAAACCGGTTGAGTACCAGCACGAGGGTGTAACCCTGCTGATTGAGCGTTTCCAGAAGTGCCGCCAGTTGGGCGCGTGATTGCACATCGAGCCCATCGAAGGGTTCATCCAGAATCAGCAAGTCCGGTTCGCTCATCAGCGCCTGACACAGCAGCGTTTTGCGCGTCTCGCCGGTCGAAAGATATTTGAAGCGCCGATCCAACAGGGCGGCTATGCCAAACTGCTCTGCCAGTTGCTGGCAACGTGCGCAGTCTTTGATCTCGTCCTGGATTATCTGTGCTGTGGTACGGCCCGTATCTTCTTCACCGGGGCTGAGCAAATCGGTGTTGTTACGCTGCCACTCATCGCTCACCAGCTTTTGTAATTGCTCAAACGAGAGACGGGTCACACGCGTAAAGCGGTTCCGGCGTTCACCTTTAAGTTGGGTAAGCTCTCCCGCCAGGGCACGCGCCAGTGCGGATTTACCGCTTCCGTTTGTGCCGACAAAGGCCCAGCTTTCGCCGGCCTGCAGTGTTAAATCAGGAAGCGTCAGCGTCCGGGTATCGCTAAGACGAAACGTGCCTTGCGAAATATGCAATGATGACATGATGTATCCCATTTTTTGCAGCAACAGATGTCAGGGATACTCACAGTTGGCGCGAATGTCAACGCGCTTAGCATAACGTGGCAATAATCACCCGGTCTGCATTGAAATATGCCGTCACCTCAGCACCTTCTTCCAGATTAATGGCATCGGCGACCGGCACTGTCGCGCAGAGGATTTGTCCATCCGGCAGGCTCATCAGTACTTCGCACTGTTCCTCACCGCGTTCGATATGGCTGATTGCACCGTGTAACTGGTTGTCCGCCTCTTTTGCAAGCTCAGGATCGCGCGTCACGCTTACCCACGGTGCTTTCAGCAGGATTAATACCTCTTTGCCTTCATCCAGCCCAAGACGTTGCCCGCTTTGTGCTGTGATCGCGGCTTTCAGGCGAGTGGAGCCATCGGCGAGTAAGATCTCAATGTGCTGTTGCACCTGCGAATTGTCGCGGGCTGTCACTGTACCAAACCACTGGTTACGGGCACTGGTTTGTAATGAGAAGCGTGAGATGGCGGCCAGCAGACTGTCCAGCGGCACATTATCGTCATCGCTGAGCACATCAAAGGCTTTTTGCTGAATTTGCGCCAGCAGATCGTAAAGCTGGATCAGGCGCTGACCGTAGCGAGTCAGCACCGCGCCACCGCCGCCTTTGCCGCCTGTCGCCCGGTCGACCAGCGCCTGTTCGCTCAGGGTATTCATTTCATTGATTGCATCCCACGCACTTTTGTAGCTGATGCCTGCGTTTTTAGCTCCCTGGCTAATTGAACCTGTATGATCTATTTGTTTAAGCAGGGCGATACGTCGCGGATCGGCGAAAAGCTTCTGCTGAAGTCGTAGGGTGAGGAGAATTTCGGCCTGCATAACAGTGTCCTGGCAAAAAGTGTATTGTGACCCAAATGCCCCTGAGCGCAAAGCGCACCGCACAAAAGGGGATGTTTTTCTTACTTTTCAGGGTAGAATAAGCCGTCCACAATATCTGGAGAAAACCATGTTAGAGTTGTTGAAAAGTCTGGTATTCGCCGTGATCATGGTCCCAGTGGTGATGGCCATCATCCTCGGTGCCATCTACGGCCTGGGTGAAGTGTTCAACGTCTTTTCGAACATCGGCCATAAAGGCCAGCCTAAAAAGCAGCATTAATTCCCTTCAAAACGCCCGGCCAGTCCGGGCGTTTTGCTCTCAAGTTTCCTCTCTTTTCGCCGATAGTATCCACAGCATCGGGTTTATTTACTCATTAATCGGTACGATTTAACGCTAGGATATCCCTACAGTTGTCGTTATATTTACGCATATATAACGACACTCAAAGGAGTTACAGATGGCACGTACATGGGTACGCCTTTTCGCAGGGGCAACACTGACACTTTCTCTCACCGGGCATGCGCTGGCAGACGAAGGTAAAATCACGGTTTTTGCAGCGGCATCACTGACTAACGCGATGCAGGATATTGCAGCAGAATATAAGAAAGAGAAAAACGTCGACGTGGTCTCCTCTTTTGCGTCGTCGTCAACCCTGGCGCGTCAGATTGAAGCCGGTGCACCTGCTGATTTATTCATTTCTGCCGACCAGAAGTGGATGGATTACGCGGTTGAGAAAAAATCAATCGATACGGCCACCCGCGAAACGTTGCTGGGGAACAGCCTTGTCGTGGTTGCACCAAAATCCAGTGCGCAGGGTGATATCACTATTAATAAAGAGACCAACTGGGCCAGCCTGTTGAAAGATGGCCGTCTGGCGGTTGGCGATCCTGAGCACGTCCCGGCCGGGATTTATGCCAAAGAAGCTCTGCAAAAACTGGGTGCGTGGGAGACCTTGTCTCCGAAACTGGCCCCAGCAGAAGATGTACGCGGCGCACTGGCACTGGTTGAGCGTAGCGAAGCACCTCTGGGGATTGTCTACGGCTCTGATGCTGTTGCCAGCAAAGGCGTAAAAGTGGTTGGCACGTTCCCGGAAGACTCCCACAAGAAAGTGGAATATCCTGTGGCGATTGTTGATGGACATAAAAATGCGACAGTCAGCGCCTTCTACGATTATCTGAAGGGGCCGCAGGCGTCTGCAATCTTTAAACGTTACGGATTTACGACTCACTAATGATATTGACCGATCCCGAATGGCAGGCCGTGCTGCTGAGCCTTAAAGTCTCTTCCCTGGCAGTTGCACTCAGTTTGCCCTTCGGGATCTTTTTTGCCTGGTTACTGGTTCGTTGTAAGTTTCCAGGCAAAGCCCTGCTCGACAGTGTGCTTCATCTTCCCCTCGTATTACCGCCGGTTGTGGTCGGCTATTTATTATTGATCGCCATGGGGCGACGCGGATTTATCGGCCAGTGGTTGTATGACTGGTTTGGTTTGACCTTTGCCTTTAGCTGGCGTGGTGCTGTGCTGGCTGCGGCAGTCATGTCATTCCCGCTGATGGTCCGGGCGATCCGCCTGGCGCTGGAAGGGGTTGACCTCAAACTTGAGCAAGCGGCACGCACATTAGGTGCAGGACGCTGGCGCGTGTTTTTCACCATCACACTTCCGCTTACGTTACCCGGTATTATTGTTGGCACGGTGCTGGCTTTTGCCCGCTCGCTCGGTGAGTTTGGCGCGACGATAACCTTCGTGTCGAACATCCCTGGTGAGACGCGTACCATCCCTTCGGCAATGTATACCCTGATTCAAACGCCAGGCGGCGAAAGTGCGGCCGCGCGGTTGTGCATTATTTCTATTGTGCTGGCGCTGGTTTCATTGCTGGTCTCAGAATGGCTGGCACGTATTAGCCGCGAGCGGATGGGGAAATAATCATGCTGGAACTGAATTTCACCCAAACGCTGGGAAGCCACTGCCTGACGCTTAACGAAACCCTGCCTGCAAACGGTATCACGGCGATATTCGGTGTCTCGGGGGCGGGGAAAACCTCGTTGATTAATGCCATCAGCGGGCTGACGCGTCCACAATCAGGCCGAATTGTGCTGAACGAGCGGGTGCTGAACGATGTGGAGAAGGGGGTTTATCTTTCACCGGATAAGCGCCGGATTGGTTATGTTTTTCAGGATGCGCGGCTCTTCCCGCATTACAGCGTGCGGGGAAACCTGCGTTACGGTATGGCGAAGAGCATGTCTGCACAGTTTGACAAGCTGGTGGCATTGCTGGGTATTGAACCACTGCTTGAACGGCTTCCTTCATCATTATCGGGTGGCGAAAAACAGCGTGTTGCGATTGGTCGTGCGTTGCTGACCGCACCGGAGCTTCTGCTGCTGGATGAGCCGCTGGCCTCGCTCGACATTCCTCGTAAACGTGAACTTCTGCCGTATCTGCAACGCCTGGCGCGTGAGATCAATATCCCCATGCTCTATGTCAGCCACTCGCTGGACGAAATTCTGCATCTGGCGGACAAAGTGCTGGTGCTGGAAGAGGGCAGCGTAAAAGCGTTTGGCAATCTTGAGGAGGTCTGGGGCAGCAGTGTGATGCATCCGTGGCTGCCAACAGAACAGCAAAGCAGCATTCTGAAAGTCAGCGTACTGGAACATCATCCGCATTATGCGATGACTGCCCTGGCGCTGGGCGACCAGCATCTGTGGGTGAATAAAGTCGATAAGCCGCTGCAGTCGGCGCTGCGGATCCGCATTCAGGCGTCTGATGTGTCTCTTGTGCTGCAACCACCACTACAAACCAGTATTCGTAATATTCTGCGTGCCAAAGTGGCGCAATGCTTTGACGATAATGGGCAGGTCGAAGTTCAGCTTGAGGTCGGGAGCAAGACGCTCTGGGCGCGTATCAGCCCGTGGGCCAGGGATGAGTTAGGGATTAAGCCTGGCCTGTGGCTTTACGCGCAAATTAAGAGCGTCTCTATCACCACCTGATCAGAGCAGGTGGGTATAAATGTACTGCGCGACGCTGTCGGTGGTGTTATCGCCAATGACGACGTTAGCGCGGGCTTTGACGGCATCATCAGCATTTCCCATTGCCACGCCTGTACCTGCGGCTTCCAGCATGCTGATGTCGTTATAGTTATCGCCAAACGCAATCACATTCTGCATCGACCAGCCCTGTGACTCGACGAACTGCGTCAGACGTTTACCTTTGCTGTTGCCTTTACGGGCAATATCGACCTGATCATGCCAGGACCATTCGCACTCAAGACCCAGCGTCTGCTCAACGTGCTTCGCAAAGTCATTCAGCTTGTGAGTGTCTTCGTCTGTCAGGGCGAACTTCCAGATAGCGTCTACATCCTGAGCAGCCTGACGCAGGGAAGCGACCTGGGTAAAGACAGGACGTTGCGCTTCAGGCAGTGACAGTGCCCACTTGCTGGTGCGGATAACGTGGCCAGTTGGGCGCTCGTACACCATCGCGTTATCGACATACATCAAGCCATGAATCGCGTGTTCATCCAGCAGGTCAATAAGTTGCAGAGCCTGGTCAACAGGGAGGGGATCGGACTCCAGAACCTTTTTTGCTTGATAATCATACAAATAAGTGCCATTACAACAAATTGCAGGTGTATCTAACGCCAGTGCCTGATAAAAAGGATGAATGGCAACGTGATGTCGACCCGTTACGATGAGGAGTTGATACCCCGCTTCTTTTGCACGCTTAAGGGCATCAAGAGAAGAGGGAAGCAGGGTTTTTTGAGGGGTAAGCAGTGTACCGTCTAAATCCAGTGCAATCACACGCGAGGTCATTTGTTCTTCCGGGTTAATATTGAATTTAAGGTCTTATGGGATGGTACACCGAGAGCATATCGCTGCAAAATTCCTGACTACAATTCAGCATTCGCCGTTAAAAATAATTACTTTCACGCGCAGTGAGGAAAGGAGTATTCATGAAACAGACCGTTTATACCGCCAGTCCTGAAAGTCAGCAGATCCATGTCTGGCGTTTGAATGCGGAAGGCTCGCTCACGCTGGTTCAGGTAGTTGATGTTCCGGGGCAGGTTCAGCCGATGATTGTCAGCCCGGATAAACGTTTTCTTTATGTTGGCGTGCGCCCGGAGTTTCGCGTGCTGGCGTATCGCATCTCCCCTGATGATGGTGCACTGACCTATGCCGCAGAAGCGCCATTACCAGGAAGCCCAACCCATATCTCGACTGACCACAAGGGGCAGTTCGTCTTCAGCGCTTCCTATAATTCAGGCTGCGTCAGCGTCACCCGTCTGGACGAGGGGATTCCGACAGAAACCGTGGATATCGTAGAAGGTCTGGAAGGTTGCCACTCGGCAAATATCAGCCCGGATAACCGGACGCTGTGGGTTCCTGCCCTGAAGCAGGATCGTATCTGCCTGTTTACGCTGAGTGATGATGGTCATCTGGTGGCGCAAGATCCGGCAGAAGTGACCACCGTTGAGGGGGCGGGTCCGCGTCACATGGTCTTCCATCCGAACCAGCAATATGGATACGTTGTGAATGAGCTGAATGGCTCTGTCGATGTGTGGGAGCTGAAAGATCCAAACGGTGAAATTGAATGTGTTCAGACTCTGGATATGATGCCGTCTGACTTCTCCGACACTCGCTGGGCCGCAGATATTCATATCACCCCGGATGGTCGTCATCTTTATACCTGCGACCGTACCTCCAGCCTGATTACCGTCTTTAGCGTCTCGGAAGATGGCAGTGTGCTGGCGATTGAAGGCTTCCAGCCAACGGAAACCCAGCCGCGTGGTTTTAATATCGATCACAGCGGGAAATACCTGATTGCGGCCGGGCAGAAATCTCACCATATCGCACTGTACGAAATCAAAGGCGAACAGGGCTTGCTGGAAGAGAAAGGGCGTTACGCTGTAGGCCAGGGGCCAATGTGGGTTGTGGTCAACGCACACTAATCCGCTGATAATAAAAAACCTCGCCATGGCGAGGTTTTTTTATGCCTGAAACCAGACTTATTGTTTCGGTTCAGCAACCACTTTGCTACCCAGACCGCGGTTGTTGTATTCCCACATGCGATTGAAGTTAGCGTCGTTCAGGTTGCGCTGCACGTTGCCTTTGTCATCCACGACTCCGGTGTTGCCGGAATAAGGACGTTTGGAAATGGCAGCATCAGCCCATGGTTTCGCCATGTTGAAGCCTTCGTTGATGACGCTGTCACGGATCACAACCTGCCCGTTTGTTGTGGAATCAACGTCCAGCGAGCGGCCCAACTGTGCAACACCGTCGCCGGAAGCGGTAAAGCGGCTGTTCACGGCCAGGAAGCCATAATAGAGGTTAGACTGTGTGGCTGGCGCAAACACGTAGCCTTCCTGCTGGGTGCGGGAATTCACTACGCGGAAATCGGTGTTATCAAAGACCACTGCGCCACGGCCGGACACGAGATCCACATCCCCTTCAATATAGCTATTGGTGACCTGGGTACGCGTCAGACGGTTGTTTTGCAGGGTGTTCTGCACGCCGCTGTTGGTCACGAAGAAGGTATTCTGGCGACCCAGAATGTTCACGTTATTAATCTGTACCTGATCGCCATCGCTACGCAGGGCTACGGCCTGGTGGTTTCCGGCATCGACGCTGTCACCCAGGGTGTTTTGGATAGTCAGATTCTGCAACTGCAGACCGTTGTTCTGTGACCAGAACACGGCAGAGCACAGTACACCGACGGTCGCGCTGCGTTTGCTCTGGCAGTTATCAAACATATACCAGGCTGGTTTGCCCGGCATGTATTTACCGGCTGGATTTACCAGGCGACGCCAGGTATTGCTGTCGATTTCAGAATCGATCGCCAGACCAATTTTTACGTCGAGCGCTTTTTCGCCCATGCCGTACAACGTAATGCTGCCAGGGGCCGCTGGAACGTAAACCGTACCTTCGTATTCACCAGGCAGGATAGCGATGTACTGACGTGACGCGCTGTGTTTGGTAATCGCTGCGTCAACTGCGGCCTGGATAGTGGTATGTGTCACGCCCTGCGTACCCGCTGGCCCAACAACGAAATCAGGCTGCTTAGGCAGACGAATAGAGGATGGTGTCCACGGGGCGGCATTTGGGTCCATCGCCGAGAAGTAGTGTGCCTGATTGAAGTTCTTTGCTTCGTCAGCAGACAGGATCGGGCGAGATGCTGTGCCTGGTGCAACCTGCTCAGATGGCTTCTGATCCGGTGGCGTAGAGCTGCATGCAGACAACGTCACGCCAAAGGCGAGGGCCAGCGCCAGACGGGAAATCCTGGAAATGTTCAAGGTAAAGCTCCTGGGTATGCAAGTCTTAACGGGATAATCGAAATAGCCTGCTTTTTTATACTAAGTTGAGCGAAACAGGAAGATGAAAAGGTAAAAAGTTCTATTTTTCACCTGTCTGATGCGGGAAAGTCATCACAAATAAATAACATTTTCCGTAAAGGCAGTTGACAGAGGCAAGCAGATGAAAATAAATGTCTATACAACCCATGACAAGTGAAAACCCCATGCAGCAGCTTCATCCCGACGATGTGATATGGCGTAATGCGCGACTGGCGACAATGGATCCTGGTCATCCTGCGCCTTATGGTTTGATGGAACATGCTGCGCTCGTGGTGCGAGGCAACAGGATACAGGCCGTGCTGGCTGAGTCTGATATTCCGTCCTGGCATGGCAAGTCTGTTGATTTGCAGGGACGTCTGGTGACGCCCGGGCTTATCGACTGTCACACCCACCTGGTCTTTGGCGGTGATCGTGCGGCGGAATGGGAACAGCGTTTAAATGGTGTCTCCTATCAAACGATTAGCGCTCAGGGCGGTGGGATCAATGCCACGGTAACGGCGACCCGCAACAGCGCACCAGAAACCTTACTCCAGCTGGCACAGCAGCGTCTGCAACGTCTGATGGCTGAAGGCGTAACGACGGTTGAAATCAAGTCGGGATATGGCCTGAACGCCGAAACGGAAGAGAAAATGCTTCAGGTGGCGCGTCAGCTTGCGGTGAACAACCCTGTCGAGATTAGCCCAACCCTGCTTGCGGCCCATGCCGTACCGAAAGAATACCGCCACGATCCGGATGCCTACCTCACGCGGGTTTGCGAACAGATCATGCCCGCGTTGTGGGAAAAAGGGTTGTTCGACGCGGTGGATGTGTTCTGCGAAAACGTAGGGTTCACGCTGTTGCAGACTGAGAGGGTCTTTAAGGCCGCCTCGGCTCTGGGCATTCCCGTAAAGGGACATGTGGAGCAACTCTCTAATCTGGGGGGCGCGGCCCTCGTCAGCCGCTATCACGGGCTGTCAGCCGATCATATTGAATATCTTGATGATGCCGGTGTTCAGGCGATGGCGCATAGCGGCACGGTCGCAGTGTTATTACCAGGAGCGTTCTATTTTCTGCAGGAGCGACAGCGCCCGCCGGTTGAACAGCTCAGAAAAGCGGGGGTTTCCATTGCCGTCGCGACGGATTACAACCCCGGAACCAGCCCGTTTGCCAGCCTCCATCTGGCGATGAATATGGCCTGTGTCCAGTTTGGCCTGACGCCGGAAGAGGCGTGGGCTGGCGTGACCCGTCATGCGGCGCATGCTCTGGGCCGAAGTGAAACGCATGGGCAGCTAAAAGCCGGATATGTTGCTGATTTTAGCGTCTGGGATGCACACCATCCGGTGGAAATGGTGTACGAGCCGGGACGCAACCCGCTGTACCAACGCATTTTTCGGGGAGAAGGGATATGACGTTATGGCAGCCCGTTTCAGCATCAGTCTGGCAGGGGCGCGATGACCGCGCGGAGGCCAGCAATGCGCTGCGCCTTTTCCAGACGGTGCGTCAGTGTGAACACTTTACGCCAGGTGCGTCAGGCATCGCGCTGATAGGGTTTGCGTGTGATGAGGGCGTAAGACGCAACCACGGCAGACCCGGCGCTGCACTCGCGCCGGATGTTCTGCGTAGCGCACTGGCAAATATGGCAAGTCACCAGGGGCACGATCGCCTGTGGGATATGGGATCGATTTATGTTGAAGGCGAAGCGCTTGAAGCTGCTCAGCAGGCGCTAAGTGATGCAGTCCTGGCTTGCCAGAAGTCAGGTATGCGCACGCTGGTGCTGGGCGGTGGACATGAGACTGCCTGGGCGCATGGTCGTGGCGTGCTGGATGCCTTTGCGAATGAACGTGTGGCAATCGTTAACCTGGATGCTCATCTGGATCTACGTAATGCTGACAGGTCGACCTCCGGGACACCGTTTCGCCAGCTTGCGCGCTATTGTGCCGCGCAGTCGCGTGAATTTCAGTATGCTTGCCTGGGTGTCAGCCGTGCGGCAAATACCGAAGCGCTTTGGGACGAAGCGGCTCGTCTGAATGTGACGCTGGTTGAAGATCTTCGTTTCAGTCGGGATGCGTTATCCTCGCTGGAAAAGGTTCTGGTGCAGGCGGATCGCATCTATCTGACGATTGATCTGGATGTATTACCGGCAGGAGAGATGCCTGCGGTCTCGGCGCCCGCGGCATTAGGTATTTCTGCCCGTGAATTGTTGCCCGTAATAGAGTGCATCTGCCGCAGTGGAAAATTGCAGGCAGCCGATTTAGTCGAATTTAATCCGCAGTATGACCGGGATGGTCAGGGAGCCAGACTGGCTGCCCGACTGGCCTGGCAAATCGCTCACTGGTGGGCATAAAAATAACATTAAGGAGTTACGATGTTTTCACGCTCACCTGAGCCACAATCCAGCCCGCCCGCCCCCTTTTATGAAAAGGTGAAGCAGGCGATAAGCGAAAAGATCGCGACGGGCGTCTGGCGTCCTCATGACCGTATTCCCTCAGAAGCTGAGCTGGTGGCACAGTTTGGTTTTAGCCGGATGACCATTAACCGGGCGCTGCGTGAACTGACCGATGAAGGGTTGCTGGTTCGTCTGCAAGGGGTCGGAACCTTTGTGGCAGAGCCGAAAGGGCAGTCGGCTCTGTTTGAAATCCGTAGCATCGCAGATGAGATTGCCGCCCGGCATCACCAGCATCATTGTGAGGTGCGGGTGCTGGAAGAGACACAGGCCAGCGCGGAGCAGGCGGTGGAGTTGAATGTCAAAGAGGGCACGCGGATCTTTCATTCGGTGATGGTGCACTTTGAAAATGATATTCCGGTACAGATTGAAGATCGTTGCGTGAACGCGGAGCGCGTGCCGGAGTATCTTGCTCAGGATTACACACAGACCACGCCGCATGCTTACCTGTCGCGGGTTGCACCGCTGACGGAAGGGGAACACATTGTTGAGGCGGTGCGGGCGACGCCGCAAGAGTGCGAACTTTTGCGCATTAAAGAGCACGATCCTTGCCTGCTAATCCGCCGTCGTACCTGGTCATCTTCACAGATTGTGTCACATGCGAAACTGCTGTTTCCGGGCAACCGTTACCGGCTACAGGGCCACTTTATGTCATAAGCATTAAAAGCGTGATAGCTGACGCAATATAATAAAATTGTATCTTTTTTGTTAAAAACGATCTTGTGTGTGCTTGTCTATACAAGTATATCTGTTTGTATCTTCTATCCCTGTGAGGAGCACACAATGTCGTCAGGTAAATACCGCCAGCAGGAGATCCGCGCCCCGCGTGGAACAACGCTTACTGCGAAAAGCTGGCTCACCGAAGCACCACTGCGCATGTTGATGAACAACCTTGATCCCGACGTCGCCGAAAATCCTCATGAGCTGGTGGTTTATGGCGGGATTGGTCGTGCCGCGCGTAACTGGGAGTGCTATGACGCCATTGTCGAATCCCTTACCAACCTTGAACATGACGAAACTCTGCTGGTGCAATCAGGTAAACCGGTAGGCGTCTTTAAAACCCATAAAAATGCACCACGGGTGTTGATTGCCAACTCAAACCTCGTCCCGCACTGGGCAACCTGGGAACACTTTAACGAGCTTGATGCGAAAGGGCTGGCGATGTATGGCCAGATGACGGCGGGAAGCTGGATCTATATTGGTAGCCAGGGGATTGTGCAGGGCACATACGAAACCTTTGTTGAAGCGGGTCGTCAGCACTATAACGGTTCGCTGAAAGGACGCTGGGTGCTAACGGCCGGACTCGGCGGTATGGGCGGCGCGCAGCCGCTGGCCGCAACGCTTGCCGGAGCCTGTTCACTGAATATCGAGTGCCAGCAAAGCCGTATTGATTTCCGTCTGCGTACCCGTTACGTGGATGAGCAGGCCGAAAACGTTGATGACGCGCTGGCGCGTATTCAAAAATATACGGCCGAAGGTAAAGCTGTCTCCATTGCCCTGTGCGGCAATGCCGCTGATGTGGTCCCGGAACTGGTTGCGAGAGGTGTTCGCCCGGATTTAGTGACCGACCAGACCAGCGCGCACGACCCGTTACATGGCTATTTGCCAAAAGGCTGGTCCTGGGAAACCTACCAGCAGCAATCAGAACGCGACCCGGAAGGAACGGTACTTGCCGCCAAACGCTCAATGGCAGAACACGTCAGTGCAATGCTGGCTTTCAGTCAAATGGGCATTCCCACCTTCGACTATGGCAACAACATCCGCCAGATGGCGAAAGAGATGGGCGTGGCCAACGCGTTTGATTTCCCCGGTTTTGTTCCGGCCTATATTCGCCCGCTGTTCTGTCGCGGCATTGGCCCGTTCCGCTGGGTTGCGCTCTCCGGCGACCCGAACGATATCTACAAAACAGACGCGAAAGTGAAAGAGATTGTCGCTGACGATGAACACCTTCATCACTGGCTGGATATGGCTCGTGAACGCATCAACTTCCAGGGCTTACCAGCCCGGATCTGCTGGGTCGGACTAGAGTGGCGTCAGAAACTGGGTCTCGCCTTTAACGAGATGGTGCGGAGCGGTGAAGTGTCTGCCCCGATTGTGATCGGGCGTGACCACCTGGATTCTGGCTCTGTTGCCAGCCCGAACCGTGAAACCGAAGCCATGCGTGACGGTTCTGACGCAGTGTCTGACTGGCCGCTCCTTAATGCCTTACTGAATACCGCCAGCGGCGCTACCTGGGTCTCCTTGCATCACGGCGGCGGGGTTGGGATGGGCTTCTCGCAACATTCGGGAATGGTCATTGTCTGTGACGGTACGGATGAAGCCGCTGCACGTATCGCTCGCGTGCTGCATAACGACCCAGCCACTGGCGTAATGCGCCATGCGGATGCGGGTTACGAGATTGCTATTGATTGTGCGAAAGAGCAGGGACTTAACCTGCCGATGATCCCTGCCACACAAGGAAAGCATTGATGAACACGTTAACACTCACCCCCGGTTCACTGTCGCTGAAACAGCTGCGTAGCGCATGGCGCCAGCCTGTCACACTTACGCTTGATGAACGCGCGCACGCGGCGATTAACGCTAGCGTTGCCTGCGTTGAGGCCATTGTTGCCGAGGGGCGCACGGCATACGGGATCAACACCGGTTTTGGCCTGCTGGCGCAGACCCGCATTGCGACCCACGATCTGGAGAATTTACAACGCTCACTGGTGCTGTCACATGCCGCGGGCGTGGGCCAGCCTCTGGATGATGAGATTGTGCGCCTGATGATGGTACTCAAAATCAACAGTCTGGCGCGCGGTTTCTCCGGCATTCGCCTGAGTGTGATTCAGGCGTTGATGGCACTGGTGAATGCGCAGGTTTATCCGTGGATCCCGGCGAAAGGTTCTGTCGGCGCATCGGGTGATTTAGCCCCGCTGGCGCATATGTCTTTACTTCTGCTTGGTGAAGGTCAAGCACGCTGGCAAGGGGAATGGCTGCCTGCAAAAGAGGCGCTGAAAAAAGCCGGGTTATCGCCGATTACGCTGGCTGCGAAAGAGGGGCTGGCGTTGCTTAACGGCACGCAGGCGTCTACGGCGTTTGCGCTGCGTGGTCTTTTTGAAGCTGAAGATCTGTTCGCCTCTGCAGTGGTCTGCGGCGCGCTGACCACGGAAGCGGTGCTGGGTTCGCGTCGTCCGTTTGATGCGCGCATTCATGAAGTGCGCGGCCAGCGTGGGCAAATTGATGCCGCCGCAATGTATCGCCATCTGCTGACTGACAGCAGTGATATAGCCGACTCTCACCATAACTGCGATAAGGTGCAAGATCCGTATTCGCTGCGTTGTCAGCCGCAAGTGATGGGCGCTTGCCTGACGCAGTTGCGCCAGGCGGCAGAAGTGCTGCTGGTGGAAGCGAACGCGGTGTCTGATAACCCACTGGTGTTTGCACAAGAAAACGAAGTGGTTTCCGGCGGAAACTTCCACGCGGAGCCGGTCGCCATGGCGGCGGACAATATCGCCCTGGCGATTGCGGAAGTGGGGGCGCTATCTGAACGTCGTATCGCACTGATGATGGATAAACATATGTCCCAGTTGCCGCCTTTCCTGGTGCGCAACGGTGGAGTGAACTCGGGCTTTATGATTGCCCAGGTCACAGCCGCAGCACTGGCAAGTGAAAACAAAGCGCTGTCTCATCCGCACAGTGTGGATAGCCTGCCTACGTCGGCAAACCAGGAAGATCATGTCTCCATGGCGCCTGCTGCCGGGCGTCGTCTGTGGGAAATGGCGTCAAATACGCGCGGTGTCCTGGCCGTTGAATGGCTGGCGGCGAGTCAGGGGGTTGATCTGCGTGAAGGACTGAAGTCCAGTCCACTGCTGGAACAGGCACGTCATACGCTTCGCGAGCAGGTGTCACATTATGATGACGATCGCTTCTTCGCACCGGATATTGATAAGGCGATGGCTCTCCTTGAGAAGGGGAGCCTGGTTGGGTTGTTGCCTTCAGTGCTGTGATATGTTGCCCTCATCCCGCGCAAGAGGGCGGGGTGAGGGCGTCAGGCTGTCCGGTTATGAATACATCGCCGTTATCGACGCGCTACCCAGCGAATGGAAGTGCACGTTAAAGCCCACCATTGCGCCACTCGCCCCGTCATCCACCTCAATCTTGTCCACATCCAGGGCATGCACCGTGAAGATATAACGGTGTGTTTCCCCTTTCGGCGGCGCTGCGCCGCCGTAGCCCGCGTTCCCAAAATCGGTACGCGTCTGGATAGCGCCATCAGGCAAAGCAACCAGACCGGAGCCTGAACCCTGTGGCAGTTCGCGGGTCTCTGCAGGCAGATTCGCCACAAGCCAGTGCCACCAGCCGGAGCCTGTTGGGGCATCCGGATCATAGACGGTCACGACAAAGCTTTTGGTTCCCGCAGGGATATCATCCCATGCCAGATGAGGGGAGAGATTATCCCCGTGATACCCCATCCCGTTAAATACGTGGCGCTCCGGCAATTTCTCGCCGTCACGCAGATCCTGACTGGTGAGTTTCATTCGTTTTCTCCGTACTGAGTCGTGCAAAAAGTGTAATGCATAAACAGAGTACCGAAGCTAACGCATTGGGTTAAATCGCAAAATGTGCGGGAATGTTAACGGCTGCAACAACGGCAGTGGTCAGCTTGCGTAACTGTGCCTCTGTGATGACGTATGGCGGCATCAGATAAATCAGTTTGCCAAACGGGCGAACCCACACACCGTGTTCAACAAAGAAACGTTGCAGCACCGCCATATTCACCGGATGTGTTGTCTCTATCACGCCAATAGCGCCCAGCACGCGCACGTCCGCCACAAACTGAGCGCCTGCAGCGGCGCTCAGTTCTTGCCTGAGCTGCGTTTCAATGGCGGTGACCTGGTGTTGCCATTCGCCACTTTCCAGAATCGCAAGGCTTTCATTTGCCACTGCGCAAGCCAGCGGGTTGCCCATAAACGTCGGGCCATGCATGAAGCAACCGGCTTCGCCATCGCTGATGGTATCGGCAACATGTCGCGTGGTCAGCGTGGCAGAGAGCGTCATCGTGCCACCCGTCAGCGCTTTGCCGAGGCACAAAATATCCGGCGCAATACCCGCATGTTCGCAGGCGAACAGCTTTCCGGTACGGCCAAAACCGGTCGCGATCTCATCGGCAATCAGCAAAATGCCCTCGCGATCGCACATTTTGCGGATACGTTTGAGCCATTCCGGGTGATACATCCGCATTCCCCCTGCACCCTGGACAACAGGCTCCAGGATCACTGCGGCAATCTCATGGCGATGGGCTGCCATCAGGCGAGCGAAGCCAACCATGTCTGACTCGTCCCATTCTCCGTCGAAACGGCTTTGCGGCGCGGGGGCAAACAGGTTTTCCGGCAGATAGCCTTTCCACAGGCTGTGCATGGAGTTTTCAGGATCGCAGACCGACATCGCGCCGAAGGTGTCACCGTGATACCCGTTGCGGAAGGTGAGAAAACGCTGGCGCGATTCGCCTTTTGCATGCCAGTACTGCAGCGCCATTTTCATCGCCACTTCCACAGCCACTGAACCGGAGTCAGCAAGGAAAACACATTCCAGCGATGCTGGCGTCATGGCGACCAGACGACGACAAAGGTCAATGGCTGGCTGGTGTGTGATCCCGCCAAACATCACATGCGACATCTGGTCAATTTGCGTTTTCATCGCCGCATTGAGACGCGGGTGGTTGTAGCCGTGGATCGCTGCCCACCAGGAAGACATGCCATCTACCAGCGGCTCACCACTGGCAAGGTGTAGCTCGCACCCATGGGCTGATGCCACCGGGTAAACGGGCAGGGGAGTTGTCGTTGACGTGTAAGGATGCCAGATATGCAGTTTGTCGAAGGCGAGATCGTCCTGGGTCATAATCAGACTTGTAAACCATTTTGAAAAGTTTTAGGTTTACGAGTATAAACCGAACCGAAAATTAACAAAACCCTTTGGAGAAGCCCAATGGCTCACCACGCACGCTGGACGATGTCGCAAGTTACTGAATTATTCAATAAACCGTTCCTGGAACTGATGTTTGAAGCGCAACAGGTACACCGCCAGCACTTTGACCCTCGCCATGTTCAGGTCAGTACGTTGCTGTCGATTAAAACCGGCGCTTGCCCGGAGGATTGCAAATATTGCCCGCAAAGCGCGCGCTATAAAACCGGGCTGGAGTCTGAACGCCTGATGGAAGTTGAGCAAGTGCTCGACTCTGCGCGTAAGGCAAAAAATGCCGGGTCCACCCGTTTTTGCATGGGGGCGGCGTGGAAAAACCCTCACGATCGCGATATGCCGTATCTGGAGCAGATGGTCCAGGGCGTGAAAGCGATGGGGCTGGAAGCCTGCATGACGCTGGGTACGCTGAATGAAAACCAGGCGCAGCGACTGTCTGCCGCAGGACTGGATTATTACAACCACAACCTCGACACGTCGCCTGAGTTTTACGGCAACATTATTACCACCCGTACCTACCAGGAGCGTCTGGATACGCTGGATAAAGTGCGTGATGCGGGGATCAAAGTCTGTTCTGGTGGCATCGTAGGTTTAGGGGAAACGGTGAAAGATCGTGCCGGTCTGCTGTTACAGCTGGCGAACCTGCCGACTCCGCCGGAAAGCGTGCCTATTAACATGCTGGTAAAAGTGAAAGGCACGCCAATGGCGGATAACGACGATGTGGATGCGTTTGATTTTATCCGCACCATTGCCGTGGCGCGTATCATGATGCCGACCTCTTTCGTTCGCCTCTCGGCGGGCCGTGAACAGATGAGCGAACAAACTCAGGCCATGTGCTTTATGGCGGGAGCAAACTCCATTTTCTACGGCTGCAAACTGCTGACCACACCAAACCCGGAAGAGGACAAAGATGTTCAGCTGTTCCGCAAACTGGGCTTAAACCCGCACCAGACCGACGTTCTGACGGGGGATAACGAGCAACAGCAGCAACTGGAACAGCAGATTTTCAACGCTGATACCGAACAGTTCTATAACGCGGCAGCCGTATGACCTGGCACGAAAGGATAAACATCGCCCTGGAGGGGCGTCGGGCGGCCGAGGCTTTTCGCGTGCGAAAGGTAGTGGAAAACGGCGCAGGCCGTTTTCTCTCCCGTGAAGGCCTGCGTTTCTGCAATTTTTCCAGTAACGATTACCTCGGCCTGAGCCAGCACCCACAGATTGTTCGCGCCTGGCAGGATGGGGCGGCGCGGTATGGTGTGGGAAGTGGCGGTTCGGGGCATGTTAGCGGCTATACAACGGCTCATCAGGCGCTGGAAGAACAGCTTGCTGACTGGCTAGGCTACCCGCGCGCGTTGTTGTTCATCTCTGGCTTTGCGGCCAATCAGGCGGTCATCACGGCTCTGATGGGAAAAGACGACCGGATTGTGGCGGACCGCTTAAGCCACGCCTCACTGCTGGAAGCTGCGAATCTTAGCCCGGCGCAGTTGCGTCGCTTTGCGCATAACGATGCACCGCAGTTGTCTGCCTTGCTGGACAAGCCCTGTACCGGACAGCAACTCATGGTGACAGAGGGGGTGTTTAGCATGGATGGCGACAGTGCTCCTCTGGGGGAATTGCACGCCATTGCACAGAAGAAAAATTGCTGGATGCTGGTGGATGATGCCCACGGTATTGGCGTGATGGGTGATGAAGGGCGCGGGAGCGCTCATCATCAGGGCGTGAAACCGGAGCTGCTGGTCGTCACCTTTGGCAAAGGATTCGGCATCAGCGGTGCTGCCGTGTTGTGCAGTGAAGCAGTGGCCGATTATCTGCTGCAGTTCGCGCGACATCTGATTTACAGCACCAGCATGCCCCCCGCGCAGGCTGTTGCACTTTCGGCTTCGCTGAAGGTGATCCGCAGCGAAGAAGGGACGGCTCGCCGGGAGAAATTAACCTCGTATATTCAGCGATTCCGTCAGGGGCTGACTACGTTGCCGTTTCAGCGAACCGATTCCCTGAGCGCTATCCAGCCAGTCATTGTGGGTGATAACCGTCGGGCATTGCGGCTGGCGCAGTCGCTACGCGAGAAAGGCATGTGGGTGACGGCGATACGGCCGCCAACCGTACCTGAGGGGACTGCGCGTTTGCGTCTGACGCTTGCCGCATCGCACGAACCCGAAGATATCGATGCATTGCTGGAGGCGCTTCATGTCGCCAGTCAATAAGCAGGCTATCGCCGCGGCGTTTGGCCGGGCAGCGCAGAGCTATTCCCGGCACGATGAACTTCAGCGGCAAAGTGCGCAGGGGTTACTTACCGCGCTGGGAGAGGGGCATTTCCCGTACGTGCTGGATGCAGGTTGCGGACCGGGAGCGAACAGCCGCTATTGGCGCGATACGGGAAGCCACGTCACGGCCCTGGATCTCTCTGAGAAGATGCTCGATGAGGCGCGTGAACAGCAATCTGCCGAAAGCTATCTGGTTGCCGATATTGAGGCGATTCCATTACCCGATGCGCAGTTTGACCTGGTCTGGAGCCACCTTGCCGTTCAGTGGTGCAGTAGCCTGCCGCAGGCGCTGCATGAATTGTATCGGGTGGCGAGACCCGGCGGAAAAGTGGCCTTTACGACGTTACTCGAAAGCGCGTTACCGGAATTAAATCAGGCCTGGAAAACGGTGGATGAACAGCCGCATGCGAACCGGTTTCTCTCGCATCACGAGGTGGTGCAGACGCTGGCTGGCTGGCGTTATCGCAGTAGGGTACAGACCATTACGCTTAACTTCAGCGATGCACTCACCGCGATGCGTTCCCTGAAGGGCATTGGTGCAACGCATCTGCATGCCGGGCGCGAGCGAAAGGCGCTCACTCGTGGGCAGTTACGCCTGCTGGAGTTGGCCTGGCCGCAACAGCGGGGTCAGTTCCCGCTCTCTTATCAATTATTTCATGGGATTATCGAACGTGACTGAACGTTATTTTGTCACCGGAACAGATACAGAAGTGGGCAAAACGGTTGCCAGTTCCGCGTTGCTACAGGCGGCTCGCCTGGCAGGACATATCACTGCGGGGTATAAACCGGTGGCCTCTGGCAGTGAGATGACACCAGAAGGTTTGCGAAATACCGACGCGCTGGCATTGCAACGTAACAGCAGCGTCCCTCTTTCCTACGAAGCCGTAAACCCCTATACCTTTGAAGAACCTACCTCACCGCACATCGTGAGCGCTGACGAACAACGCCCCATCAATTTCGCTGTATTATCTGCTGGGTTAAAGTCGCTGGAAAATCAGGCGGATTGGGTACTGGTGGAAGGGGCTGGCGGCTGGTTTACTCCGCTTTCAGAAACGCAGACGTTCGCCGACTGGGTGCGCACCGAGCAGCTTCCGGTTATCCTGGTCGTTGGCGTAAAGCTGGGTTGTATCAACCACGCCATGCTGACGGCACAGGCCGTTCAGCATGCGGGGTTGCGTCTGGCTGGCTGGATTGCCAACGATGTCGTTGCCCCTGGCAAACGTCATCAGGCATATCTGACCACCCTTAAACGGGTTCTTCCCGCACCGTTCCTCGGAGAGATTCCGTGGCTTGCGGACGGTGCTGACCATGCTGAAACCGGACGTTATCTGGAGCTCAGCGTCTTGCATCCCGCGTCATCCAGTGCGCAATAAGCGCATCATCCAGCTCGTTAACGTGGCCCTGAGCCACGTTACGCCCACGATAGAGCACGCAAAAGCGATCTGCGACCCGGCGGATAAACGATAGCTGCTGTTCTGCTAACAACACGGTCATCCCCAACTCCCGATTTAACCGCACCAGCAAGTGCCCGAGCTTTTGCGCAAAACTGTGTCCCGCACCCAGCATGGGTTCATCGAGGATCAAGACGCGTGGGCGGCTCACCAGCGCATTGGCGAGTGCGAGCTGGTACTGGTCGTCAGGGGCGAGTCCTGTTGCACGGGTTTGTCGCAACGCGTATAGCTGCGGAAACAAGTCATAGACCTCACTTTTGGCGACAGGATCAGGCTTTCCGGTTGCCCGCATGGCGATATGCAGATTTTCCTCAATGGTCAGTTGTGAAAAAATCCGCCGATCCTGCGGGACGTAGCCAATTCCGACCATGTTGCGCTGCTCGGGGGCTGGGCCGAGCAGGTCACGCGGCGGAGCACCCGCTTCATGCCAGATGATAGTGCCGCTTTCAACCGGTACATTCCCTGTAATGCAGTTCATCAGGGTGGTTTTGCCCATACCCGGCAGGCCAATCACCCCTGTACACAGGCCTGGCGGGAGATCTAAATCAACATTCCATAGCGTATGTTGGTTTCCGTAAAACTGATTGACTGCACGCAGACTCAACATGTTTCTCTCCTTAATTATCGCGGTGGGTGGGGCTCATACGGGAATGTGCAAAACCCCTGCCAGATCCGGCAAGTTGATTAAAAAAGAGACTTTTTTAGGAATACATCACAGCGATGAGCGGAGATTGTGGCCGTCTTGCACAGTCGCAGTGCCTGGCTGTTGGGTTGTGGTGCAGGCATCAGAATGGCGAAATTGTGAGTAAGATCTCACCAGTTCGTTATGATTAACTCAACTGATTATCATCAAAAAATAGCGATAAAAATTTTTTGTCACCCCACCTATGGGAAAAACCGGGAATTTGCTGAGTGGCGGTCTGTACGGGCTGGAAGCAGTTATCCACTATTCCTGTGGATAACCATGTGTATTAGAGTTAGAAAACACGCGATAAGCGAGAGAATACGCGGCCTACGCCTGAATTGGTGCGAAACACGGCTTTAGGAAATATCGCTTATTAATTAATTGGTTAGATAAAAGCAATTGCCGTAATGAAACTGTCACTCGTTGCCACAAAACTTTCATTACATGGCTTGACAAATGTTAAAAAAGGAAAAGTTCTGGGGATAACCGGTGGTCGCTGGTGTTTTATTTTGTCACAGTCTACATTTCAGCCGGGTTTACGCTAATCACCCGGATGCTAATCTAAATATTCTGATACGCTACTGGTTTTTCATCCAGTCTTTTTTGCTGGCAATCCTGGCAACAGCGAGTAAAATTACTCACCTGCCGCTTATTAGGTCATCAGGTTGTCGCCCATGAGTAAACCGTTCAAATTGAATTCTGTTTTTCGTCCTTCTGGCGATCAGCCGGACGCCATTCGTCGTCTGAAAGAGGGGCTGGAAGATGGGCTTGCACATCAAACGCTGTTGGGCGTGACCGGTTCGGGTAAAACCTTCACCATCGCCAACGTGATTGCCGATTTGCAGCGCCCCACAATGGTGCTGGCGCCCAATAAAACGCTGGCGGCGCAGTTGTACGGCGAGATGAAAGAGTTCTTCCCTGAGAACGCGGTAGAGTATTTCGTCTCGTACTATGACTATTACCAGCCAGAAGCCTATGTCCCAAGCTCTGACACGTTTATCGAGAAAGATGCGTCGGTGAACGAACACATTGAGCAGATGCGCCTCTCGGCAACCAAGGCGCTTCTCGAACGGCGTGATGTCATCGTTGTGGCCTCCGTCTCCGCTATTTACGGTCTGGGCGACCCGGACCTCTATCTGAAGATGATGTTGCATCTTACGCAGGGGATGATTATCGATCAGCGCGCGATTGTACGCCGCCTGACGGAACTGCAATACGCCCGCAACGATCAGGCGTTCCAGCGCGGGACGTTCCGCGTGCGCGGTGAAGTGATCGACATTTTCCCGGCAGAATCTGATGATCTCGCGCTGCGCGTTGAGCTGTTCGATGAAGAGGTCGAGCGTTTGTCGCTCTTTGATCCGCTGACTGGCCATGTTGAATCGGTTATTCAGCGTTTTACCATTTACCCGAAAACGCACTACGTCACACCGCGTGAACGTATTTTGCAGGCCATGGAAGAGATCAAAGTGGAGCTGGCCGAGCGTCGTAAAGTGCTGCTGGCAAACAATAAGCTGGTTGAAGAGCAACGTCTGAGTCAACGTACCCAGTTCGACCTTGAGATGATGAATGAGCTGGGATACTGCTCTGGTATCGAAAACTATTCCCGTTATCTTTCGGGGCGTGGTCCAGGCGAAGCTCCGCCAACACTGTTTGATTACCTGCCGGCTGATGGCTTGCTGGTTGTTGACGAATCGCACGTGACCATTCCGCAAATTGGCGGCATGTACAGGGGTGACCGCGCCCGTAAAGAGACGCTGGTGGAGTACGGTTTCCGCCTGCCGTCGGCGCTTGATAACCGTCCAATGAAGTTTGAAGAGTTTGAAGCGCTTGCACCGCAAACTATCTATGTCTCGGCAACACCAGGCAACTATGAGCTGGAAAAATCCGGCGATGAAGTGGTTGACCAGGTGGTGCGTCCAACCGGTCTGCTTGATCCTGTGATCGAAGTGCGCCCGGTCGCCACGCAGGTGGACGATCTTTTGTCTGAAATCCGTGCGCGCGCGGTCATCAATGAACGTGTTCTGGTGACAACGTTAACCAAACGTATGGCTGAAGATCTTACTGAGTATCTCGAGGAACACGGCGAGCGCGTGCGGTATCTTCACTCGGACATCGATACGGTCGAACGTATGGAGATCATCCGCGATTTGCGTCTGGGCGAATTTGACGTGCTGGTCGGGATTAACCTTCTGCGAGAAGGCCTGGACATGCCAGAAGTGTCGCTGGTGGCAATACTGGATGCCGACAAAGAGGGATTCCTGCGCTCTGAACGTTCGCTTATTCAGACCATTGGTCGTGCTGCGCGTAATATCAACGGTAAAGCCATTCTTTACGGCGATAAGATCACGGCATCAATGGCAAAAGCCATCAGTGAGACCGAGCGCCGTCGCGAGAAGCAACAGCAGTACAACGAAGCAAATGGCATTGTTCCGCAAGGGTTGAACAAGAAGGTCGTGGATATTCTGGCGCTGGGCCAGGGTCTTGCCAGAACCAAAGCGAAAGGTCGTGGCAAGTCTCGCTCAGTGGTTGAGGAAGATACCGTGGTGCTGACACCAAAAGCTCTGCAGCAGAAAATTCACGAACTGGAAGGGCAGATGATGCAGCACGCTCAGAATCTGGAATTCGAAGAAGCCGCGCAGATCCGCGACCAGCTCCATCAATTGCGGGATCTGTTTATTGCCGCATCCTAGGTGAAAGTAAAATGGCAGCCAGTGGCTGCCATTCATCCTGCCTGCCCTCTCATCTGTGGGCAACTAACAGCAACTTGCTGAAACCGCTAACCCAGCGCCTGAATGGCCTTCTCCAGCGCCTCACGCAGCAGGTGGCGGTCATGGCGATATTTAATGTCGTCCGCTTCCAGAGGCTCCTGAACCACCACGCGCCCCTGAATACCAGAGACATCCGTCTTCGGCCCAACGACAACGGCGTCGATAATCTTTTTCCCGACATACTGCTCCATCAGGCTGAGCTTATCCTCTAGTTTCAGGCTGGCGGCGGCGGGGCTGAGTTCGCGACCCAAATTGCCAATGTACACGACGGGAGCAGGCGTTCTGCGCAGGGCCTGCGCCAGCTCTTTCACCAGCAGGCCCGGCATCAGGCTGGTGTAGAAACTGCCTGGGCCAATCAGAATCAAATCCGCCTCGGCAATGGCCTCCACAGCTTCGCGCGTGGCGGGTACACTGGGATAGGTCATCAGCTCTTTGGGCGGGAGAGTAAGCTGGTCAATATTCACTTCACCATAAACTTCATGACCTTCTGTATCGATTGCCATCAAATCAACCGGATACTCTGACATTGGTATCAGGAAAGCGTCTACTTTAAGCAGGTTACGTATTAAATTGATGGCTTCAAGTGGGCGCACGCTCAGGTGATCGAGTGCCTTTAACATCAGATTTCCGAGGTTATGGCCGGAAAGCTCTCCGTTACCGCCAAAACGGTACTCAAACATCGCAGAAGCGACGCTGGGTTCCGTAATTAACTGGTTCAGGCAATTACGCATATCACCCCAGGCGATACCGCCTTCAGAGCGACGGATCCGCCCTGTAGAGCCTCCGTTATCGGTCGTTGTCACAATCCCTGTCAGCCTGGAACCCAGCGAGGATAATGATGACATTACTCGCCCCAGGCCGTGCCCTCCGCCGAGAGCGACCACACGATCAAGATCCGCAAAAGTGCGATTGCGCATACCTATTCCTTATCACGTTCGAACCGCGTAACAGTAACCTAACTACCCCTAAAAGACGATGCCTCACCCGATGCAAAATGACGTATATCAATGCGAAAGTGCTGTTTTTGCGTATTCTGTAGCGAAAGTGCACGATCATGCCGCTATATATATAATTATATAGCGAATAGCGGGAATGGCGAAGAGCTAATTTCCGCGCTACTATCGGCATAACCACGTTTTCAAATTTGAAAACATACACTCTAGCCTTTGTGCCTGTGTCGAAAGATATGGCGCTCTGGCCGTGGCGGTTTCGCCACCAGGGTACAGAAAGAAATGACTGTGCCTCCCGTATCTGGAAAGGTGTACATGGCTTCACAACTCACTGATGCTTTCGCGCGTAAGTTCTTCTATTTACGTCTGTCGATTACCGATGTGTGCAACTTCCGTTGCACCTATTGCCTGCCTGACGGCTATAAACCGGGCAGCGTCACCAATAACGGCTTTCTCTCCGTGGATGAAGTGCGCCGCGTGACGCGCGCGTTTTCTGAACTCGGTACTGAAAAGGTGCGCCTGACCGGTGGAGAGCCGTCGCTACGCCGGGACTTTACCGATATCATCGCCGCCGTCCGCGAAAATGCTGCTATTCGTCAAATTGCGGTAACCACCAATGGTTATCGTCTGGCGCGTGACGCTGAAAAATGGCGCGATGCTGGTCTGACGGCCATTAACGTCAGCGTCGACAGCCTCGATGCCCGCCAGTTTCAGGCCATTACCGGACAAGACAAGTTTCAACAGGTGATGGACGGTATTGACGCTGCCTTTGCTGCAGGTTTTGACAAGGTGAAAGTCAATACGGTTTTGATGCGCGATGTTAACCATCATCAACTGGACACCTTTCTGGCGTGGATTAAACCACGCCGTATTCAATTGCGTTTTATTGAGCTGATGGAAACCGGCGAGGGCAGCGATCTGTTCCGTCGCCACCATATCTCCGGCATGGTGCTTCGCGACGCGTTGCTAAAACGCGGCTGGATCCATCAGATCCGCCAGCGCAGCGATGGACCGGCGCAGGTCTTTTGTCACCCGGATTACGAAGGTGAAATTGGCCTTATCATGCCGTATGAGAAAGATTTCTGTGCCACCTGCAATCGTCTTCGCGTCTCGTCTGTGGGCAAGCTGCATCTCTGCTTGTTCGGTGATGGCGGTGTCGATTTACGCGATTTGCTGGAAGACGATGCTCAACAAGCCGCACTTGAAGCGCGCATTTCCGCTGCCCTGACGCATAAAAAACAGACCCACTTCCTGCACCAGGGCAACACCGGAATTACTCAGAACCTGTCATACATTGGCGGGTAATCAGGCTTAAGAAGGAACCAGAAAATGAGTCAGGTAAGCGCAGAATTTATCCCGACACGCATTGCTATTCTTACCGTTTCTGAACGCCGTGGCGAAGAGGATGACACCTCCGGCCACTGGCTGCGCGATGCCGCTCTCGAAGCCGGGCATCACATCGCGGATAAAGCGATTGTCAAAGAGAACCGCTACGCGATTCGCGCTCAGGTCTCTCAGTGGATCGCAAGCGATGACGTTCAGGTTGTATTGATCACCGGCGGAACCGGATTCACCGCCGGAGATCAGACACCAGAAGCGTTATTACCGTTGTTTGACCGCGAAGTTGAAGGTTTTGGCGAAGTGTTTCGTATGCTCTCCTTTGAAGAGATCGGCACATCCACACTGCAGTCGCGCGCGGTTGCCGGTGTGGCGAACAAAACGTTGATTTTCGCGATGCCTGGCTCAACCAAAGCGTGTCGTACTGCCTGGGAAAACATTATTGCCCCGCAGCTCGATGCGCGAACCCGTCCGTGTAATTTTCATCCTCATCTAAAGAAATAAGTTATGTCGCAACTGACCCATATTAATGCTGCTGGCGAAGCCCACATGGTTGATGTCTCTGCCAAGGCTGAAACGGTACGCGAAGCACGCGCTGAAGCGTTCATTACGATGCTACCTGAAACGCTGGCGATGATTATCGAGGGCAGTCACCACAAAGGTGATGTGTTTGCTACTGCCCGTATCGCCGGGATCCAGGCGGCGAAACGCACCTGGGATTTAATCCCACTGTGTCATCCGCTGATGCTCAGCAAAGTGGAGGTGAACCTGCAGGCCCAGCCTGAGCACCACCGTGTACGCATTGAGTCATTATGCCGTCTAACCGGAAAAACGGGCGTCGAGATGGAAGCCTTGACGGCGGCGTCCGTGGCTGCACTGACTATTTACGATATGTGCAAAGCCGTACAAAAAGACATGGTGATTGGACCGATCCGTTTGTTAGCGAAAAGCGGCGGCAAATCCGGTGATTTTAGGGTGGACAGCAATGATTAAAGTGCTCTTTTTTGCACAGGTGCGCGAGTTAGTCAGCACCGACAGCCTGATGCTGGAGACCCCATTTGATAACGTGGCCGCGTTGCGTGCGCATCTCGCACAACAAGACGAACGCTGGGCGCTGGCGCTGGATGAGGGCAAACTGCTGGCCGCAGTTAACCAGACGCTGGTGGACTTTAATCATCCGCTGAAAGCGGGCGATGAGGTTGCCTTCTTCCCACCGGTTACCGGAGGCTGATATGGCAGAAACGCGAATTCTGGTAGGTCACGATCGCTTTGACGTTGGCGCAGAATATGGCTGGCTGGCGGAGCGTGATGAAGATGGCGCAGTGGTAACATTCACCGGCAAAGTGCGCAACCACAATCTGGGTGACAGCGTGAAAGCACTGACGCTGGAACACTATCCTGGTATGACGGAAAAATCGCTGGTTGAAATCGTCGACGAAGCGCGTGGCCGCTGGCCGCTCGGACGGGTGACGGTTATCCACCGTATCGGTGAAATGTGGCCTGGTGAGGAGATCGTCTTTGTCGGCGTCACCAGTGCACATCGTAGCAGCGCTTTTGCTGCCGGGGAGTTCATCATGGATTACCTCAAAACCAAAGCACCGTTCTGGAAACGTGAAGCGACGCCAGAGGGTGACCGCTGGGTTGAATCGCGAGAAAGTGATAAACAAGCCGCTGGCCGTTGGTAGCTGGTTTATGTGGATGTGTTAGTCTTAACGTGTGTGTCTACTTAATCAGGAGTGAATCATGGACCGATTTCCGCGTTCCGATTCTATTGTTCAGCAGTCCCGAACCGGGCTGCAAACGTATATGGCTCAGGTCTACGGCTGGATGACAGTCGGTTTGCTGCTCACCGCGTTTATCGCGTGGTATGCCGCAAATACGCCTGAGTTGATGATGTTTATCTTCTCCAGCAAAATCACCTTCTTTGGTCTGATTATTGCACAACTCGCGCTGGTGTTTGTGCTCTCTGGTCTGGTGCAAAAGCTCAGTGCGGGGATGGCAACCACATTGTTCATGCTGTACTCGGCACTGACAGGGCTGACGCTTTCCAGCATTTTCGTGGTCTATACCTACTCCTCCATCGCCAGTACCTTTGTGGTTACCGGTGGGATGTTTGGCGCGATGAGTCTTTACGGCTACACCACGAAACGTGACCTGAGCGGTTTCGGCAGCATGCTGTTTATGGGGCTGATTGGGATTGTGCTGGCCTCGCTGGTCAACCTGTGGCTTAAGAGCGAAGCATTGATGTGGGCGGTGACCTATATCGGGGTGGTTGTTTTTGTCGGATTAACCGCGTACGACACGCAGAAACTGAAAAATATTGGTGAGCAGATCGATGTACGCGACAGTTCAACGCTGCGCAAATACTCCATTCTGGGCGCGTTGACCCTGTATCTCGACTTTATAAACCTGTTCCTGATGTTGCTGCGTATTTTGGGCAACCGTCGCTAAACATTCCTTCTCACCCTAACCCTTTCCCCAATGGGAGAGGGCCGGGGTGAGGGGAAATCACTTCGCTAACGCCTTCTGATTTTTTGCCCGCAACGTCTTCGCCCGACTCTCCAGAATCAAATAACACACCGTCGCCAGCGCCAGGGGCAGAAAGTAATAGAGCACACGGTAAGCGAGCAGGGCGGCAATAATGGTTCCATGGGAGATCTCCTCTCCGGCGAGAAGGGCAATAAACACCGCTTCCAGCACACCTATCCCGGCCGGGATATGCACGATAACACCGGCGATACTGCTCACCAGTAGCACGCCGAGCACAAAGAAATAGTTCACCTCTTCGCCCATCAATAACCAGATGATGACGCCCATCACCATCCAGTTGGCACTGGAAACGACCATCTGTATAACGGCGAATCGCCACGACGGCAGCACCAGTTTTTGCCCCTTAATCGTCATATGGCGGCGTCTGGCAAACGCGCTGGCCCACAGATATGCTGCAATCACCAACAGTAGAACTGTGCCCGCGATTCGCAATGTGGCTTCATCGATATACCAGTGCTTTGGCAGTTGAACTATCCCTGCGGTGAAAATCACGCCGCCGAGCAGAATATAGCCCAGCCAGTTGGTGGTAATGCTCAGCGAGAAAATGCGCGTGATCGTGCTGCCGGGCAGTCCAAGACGTGAATAGAGACGATAGCGCATGCCAATGCCGCCAACCCAGGTACTCAGCGTCAGGTTAAAGGCATAACAAATAAAGGACACCAGCATGACCTGGCGTTTTGCAAGTTTATGACCGCAGTAAGCGCGTCCCAGCAGGTCATAGCAGCCGTAAATAAGATAACTTAGCACCGTCAACCCAACAGCACTCAGGAGGGTCAGGCGGTTATAATTGCGGATAACCTTCCAGACCTCTTCCCAGCTAATTTTCTGCGCGTAAATCACCAGTAATACTGCGACCGCCAGAAAGAATAATCCGGTGAGGATTTTTTTTGCCAGCCTCCAGCGAGGATGGGATTTTGACATCAGGTTTTCCCTCCGCTTTCTTCCGCTTCAATACGATCCTGTGTTTCCATTTCGGGCTGAGCCGGGGGATCGACCAGCGCAAGCTCAGGCGTATGGGCTGGCAGCCATCCCACCATCGCCGGGAAATGGCGCAGAAAGTGGAACACCACCACCCCAATACCCAGATTCCACCAGGTGCGTTTTGGAACCATCGATTCATCCACCCGTACGCAGTCATTGGCGATCAGCCCCTGAAGGTTATCGCGTAGCGTCTGGTTGAACTGGCGATCGTGAACGATCAGGTTTGCTTCCAGATTGAGTGACAGGCTCAGTGGGTCAAGGTTACTTGAGCCGACGGTCGCCCAGTGATCGTCCATCAGGGCGACCTTGCCATGCAGCGGCCGGCGGCGATATTCGTATATCTGCACGCCGCCTTTTACCAGATAGTTATAGAGCAGGCGCGCGCCCACTTTGACAATCGGCATATCCGGCTCGCCCTGGACAATCAGCTTTACACGCACACCGCGCCTGGCGGCATTGCGCATGGCGTGCAGCAGACGATAACCGGGGAAGAAGTAGGCGTTGGCGATAATCACCTCGCGCTTCGCGTTCGCCAGCATTTTAAGGTAATGGCGTTCGATATCGTCCCTGTGTTCTCCGTTATCGCGCCAGACAAAGAGCGCCTGTGCCTCACCAGGATGCCGGTTCTCTTCGGGGCGATGACGGCGTTTCCACCAGCGGCGAACCGCTTCTTTACCCGGCAGATTTTCCAGCTCAAACAGTAAAATATCCTGAACCACGGGCCCTTCGATCCGAATGGCGTAATCCTGTTTGGCCTCCGGCCCGTAACCAGACATATGTTCGGCGGAATAGTTAATACCACCGACAAACGCCACGACCTCATCAACCACCACGATTTTGCGGTGCATTCGACGGAAGAGGTTGGTGCGCATCCCGAAAAGGCGCGGGGCGGGATCATAGTAGCGGAACACCACGCCAGCAGACGTGAGTGCGTTGACGAAGTCATCGCTGAGATCCGGCGAGCCATAGCCGTCGAGTAAGACGTCGATTTTGATACCGCGCAGGGCGGCGCGTAGCAGCACGCTGTGCAGCTGTTTACCCACCTCGTCTTCAAACCAGATAAAGGTTTCAAGGATCACTTTCTGTTGTGCGCGGTGAATGGCGTCAAACACTGCCGGATAATACTCATCGCCATTTTCCAGCAGCGTGATGCTGTTACCTTCCCGCCATGAGCTGTTCATAAATGGATCTCCGCACTGAGAGGCGCGTGGTCGGAGAGATGACGCCAGTTGAGTAACGTCAGTGCCCTTGGGACGCTGGCATGGGCGTTTTTCACGTAGATTCGGTCGAGACGCAGCAGGGGGTAGCGGACCGGAAAGGTGCGCGCCGGTCGGCCATGTGCACGGGTGAAAATCTCCTCCAGCCCGGCATTCACTTTCAGCGGGTGGTTGGCACGCTGCCGCCAGTCGTTAAAATCCCCCGCGATAACCACAGGCTCTCCCTCTGGCAGGGTATTGGTCCAGTTCGCCAGCATCTGCAGTTGCGCTTTGCGATGGGCTTCCCGCAGGCCGAGATGAACGCAGCCAACATGAACGGGAAACGCGAGATCCGGTGGCGCGATGCGGCAGTAAAGCAGCCCGCGCTTTTCACTCTCCCCGATCGATACATCCCGGTTTTCGTAATGTTCAATGGGAAAACGTGACAGCACCGCATTGCCATGATGCCCTTCTGGGTAGACCGCGTTGCGTCCGTAGGCATAATCGTGCCACAGGGAATCAGCCAGAAATTCGTAATGCGGAACGCTGGGCCAGTTGTTGATTTGCTGCGAGTAGGTGTCATGCGATCCCATCACTTCCTGCAGGCAGACAATGTCCGCGCTGACGGTTCGAATCGCGTCGCGTAGCTCGGGTAACATGAAACGACGGTTAAATGCCGAGAAACCTTTATGGGTGTTAATCGTCAGCACATTCAGCGAGAAATGCCGGTTTTTTTGGATCATAAACTCCTGCCAACGTCACTATCCTGATGAAAATAAAGTGTAGTCGGCGTCACAAAAAGATGCGGTGTTACGGAATTTTCCGTAAAGTGCGGTAGTCTGATTGAGCAGAGAGATATTCTTCAGGAGAGAAGCCATGAAGTGGCAACAACGTGTTCGTGTGGCAACTGGCCTAAGTTGCTGGCAGATAATGTTGCATTTACTGGTCGTGGCCGTACTGGTGATGGGCTGGATGAGCGGTACGCTGGTGCGTGTCGGCTTAGGTTTATGCGTCCTGTATGGCGTAACTGTGTTGTCGATGCTGTTTTTACAGCGACATCACGAAGCGCGCTGGCGCGAGGTGGGTGATGTGCTCGAAGAGCTCACCACCACCTGGTATTTTGGTGCAGCAATGATCGTTTTATGGCTGTTATCACGAGTCTTGCAAAACAACTACCTGCTGGCCCTTGCGGGGCTGGTGATCCTTGCAGGGCCTGCGGTTGTATCATTACTGACCAAAGAGAAAAAGCTACGCAATGTTTCGTCTAAACATCGCGTACGCCACTGAACCTGTCGTGGCCGCTATGACCAGTAGCGGCCACAAACTTCCCCAGACAATATCCAGACTCGCATCCTTCAGATAAATTTGCTTCGTGATATCCGTAAAGTGACGGATTGGGTTAATCCACGTCAGATCCTGTAACCACACCGGCATGTTCTCTACCGGAGAGACATACCCCGACAGCAAAATAGCGGGCATCATAAAGACGAATACGCCGATAAACGCCTGCTGTTGTGTAGAGCAGAGCGCTGAAATCAGCAGACCAAATCCCACCAGTGACAAGCCATAAACCAGCATGGTGAAATAAAACAGTGCCAGCGATCCGGCAAACGGAATTTGATAAGCCCAGATCCCCACGCCCAGTACAATCGATGCCTGGAAGGTCGCCACAATCAGCGCCGGAACGGCTTTGCCAACGAATATTTGCCAGGTTGCCAGAGGGGAAACCAGAAGCTGATCCAGCGTACCTTGCTCGCGTTCACGGGCCACAGAGAGTGACGTTACGATCATCACGCCGATGGTGGTGATCATGGCGATCAGCGACGGCACGACAAACCATTTGTAATCCAGATTCGGGTTATACCAGTTACGCACCACCAGCTTGCTGTTGTTGGGTTTGGTTTTTCCCTGAAGTAACTCCTGCTGGTAGTCCTTCACGACCTGTTGCAGATAGTTTGCAGCGATCTGGGCGCTGTTCGAGTTACGTCCATCCAGGATCAACTGCATCGGCGCGGTCTGAAACGTATCCAGGTTGCGGGAAAAATCAGCCGGAAAACGTACCAGCAGCAACGCTTTTTGCGTATCAATCGTGGGTTGGATCTCCTGCGGGCTTTTAAGTAACAGGATATGCGTAAAGGCTTTTGCACGTGCAAACCGTTGCGTCAGCTCGACAGAGTGCTTGCCGCTGTCTTCGTTGTAGATCGCAATTGTGGCATTGGTGACTTCAAGTGTCGCGGCAAACGGGAACAGAAAAACCTGAATAAGCACAGGCAAAACCAAAATTGCGCGAGTCTGCGGCTCGCGCAGCAGGGATTGCAGCTCTTTGCGTATCAATGTCCATAAACGGTGAAACATGTTCGCTCCTTAATCCAGCCGCCGTTTGGTTTTTATCCACGTCAGGCCGATAAACATCACCGCTGACGCCATCAAAAACAGAATGTTGATCACCAGCACCACCGGGATATTGCCGGCCAGGAACAGGCTTTGCAGCGTACTCACGAAGTAGCGCGCAGGAATGATATAGGTCACCGCGCGGATCACCGCAGGCATACTGTCTATCTGGAAAATAAAACCCGACAGCATAATTGAGGGTAAAAAAGCGGCGTTAAGCGCGACCTGCGCCGCGTTGAACTGATTACGGGTCACGGTGGAGATCAGCAGCCCCATGCCCAATGTGCTGAGTAAAAACAGACTGGTGATAAAAAATAGCAGGACCAGCGAGCCGCGGTACGGTACGCCGAGGATAAACACCGAGACCAGCATACAGAGCAGCATGGCCAGCATGCCGAGGAAGTAATAGGGGATCAGTTTACAGAGCAAGAGCTCGACACGCGTGACTTCCGTGGAGAGCAGGGCTTCCATCGTGCCGCGTTCCCACTCGCGGGCAATCACCAGTGAGGTCAGAATCGCCCCAATCACCGTCATGATGATGGTGACCGCTCCGGGAATGATAAAATGCTGGCTGATAGCGGCAGGGTTAAACCAGTAGCGGGTTTGTACGTCGATGAGTGGTTCAAACTCTTCACCTCTGTCCTCTGCCCGCTGCATTTGCCACAACTGCCAGATGCCTTCTACGTAGCCCTGAACAAAGTTGGCCGTGTTCGGCTCGCTACCATCGGTAATCACCTGGACAGGCGCGTCAGTATTGGCGCGTGCCATGTTGGCGTCGAAATCCACGGGAATAACCACCAGACCGCGAATCCGCCCGGCCTGCATTTTCTGAATCAACGCCTGGCGATTGTCGCTGATGGTGGCGTCAATGTAAGGCGAGCCGGTCATGGCGTGAGTAAAGCTCAGGGCCTCTTCGCTATGCTGCTCCAGCAAAATACCGACCCGCAGCTTGCTGGAGTCGAGATTAATCCCATAACCAAAAATGAACAGCAGCAACAGCGGGATCACCACGGCTATCAGCCAGCTACTGGGATCGCGCACGATCTGGCGCGTCTCTTTGATGCATAACGCGCGGACTCTGCGCCACGAAATAGCGTTAATGCTCATTGGCGTGCTCCTTATCCCAGTCATGGATCAGCGTAATAAACGCTTGCTCCATTGTCGGGTCCGGCTGTGTTTCATCAGCCGCCTGACTTTTAAGATCATCCGGCGTGCCGTGGGCGATAAGCTTACCGCGGTAGACCAGCCCGATACGGTCGCAATACTCCGCCTCATCCATAAAGTGAGTCGTGACCATCACGGTTACACCTTTTTCCACCATGCTGTTGATGTGCAGCCAAAATTCGCGACGGGTGAGGGGGTCAACGCCTGACGTGGGTTCGTCAAGAAACAAAATATCGGGTTCGTGCATCAGGGAACAGGCCAGCGCAAGACGCTGCTTAAAGCCGAGTGGCAGGTCGTCCGTGGCATGGGAGGCAATGGTGGTCAAGCCAAATGCATCGCTCATGCGGGATATTTTCTCGCTTTGTGCCCGCCCGCGCAGGCCATAGACACCGGAGAAGAACCGTAAATTCTGCTCCACGGTGAGGTTGCCGTATAACGAGAATTTTTGCGCCATGTAGCCCAGGTGTTGACGTGCTTTACCTGAGCTGACCTTAAGGTCCATATCCAGCACCAGTGCTTTACCCGCTGTCGGAACCAGCAATCCACACATCATCTTGAAGGTGGTCGATTTACCCGCGCCATTAGGCCCCAGCAGGCCGAAAATCTCTCCGCGTTTGACGGCAAAATTGACGTTATCCGTGGCGGCAAAATCCCCAAATTTCTTGGTGAGGGATTTGGCTTCAATCACCGTTTCGCCCGTTGTACCTTCCACGGTATGCAGGATAGCGCCTAACGGTGACTCCGATGTCCCTGCACCGCCCAACAGGTCGATAAATGCATCTTCAAAGCGCGGTGCTGTCTCTTCAATCTCAATTTCCGGCATGCCTTGCGCGCCGCGAATATCGTCCGCTGTGGCCGCTTTTTTGAGGATAATGCGAACAGAACGTCCCTGAATCATACCGTCGCTGACGTGAGGTAATTTCAGCACCCGCTGAAGCAGCTTGCGGTTTGACTCCTTATGGCTGTGCAGCAAAAAGCTTCGTCCGGCCATGCTTTGCGTCAGTTTCGTTGGTTCACCCTGATAAAGCAGTTCACCTTCATTCATCAGCAACACATCACGACACTGCTCTGCCTCATCAAGATAAGAGGTACTCCAGAGAATGAGCATTCCATCACCCGCCAGTTCATGCACCATTTGCCATAGCTCGCGACGTGAAATGGGATCGACGCCGACGCCGGGTTCATCCAGCAGTAAGACTTTCGGCTCACCGACCAGCGTGCAGGCCAGCCCCAGTTTCTGTTTCATCCCGCCAGAGAGTTTCCCGGCCAGTCGGTCGGTAAACGGCCCCAGCGAGGTAAATTCCAGCAAACGGGCAAAGGTTTTCTGCCGCGTTTCACCGGTGACACTGCGCAGGTCAGCGTACAGATTCAGGTTTTCCATCACCGTCAGATCTTCATACAGGCCAAACTTCTGTGGCATGTAACCCATCATGGCGTGCAAGGCGCTGTCGTCTTTGATCGGATCGAGGCCGAGTACGCTGGCACGGCCTTCATCGGGCTTCAGCAAGCCTGCCAGCATACGCATCAGTGTGGTTTTACCTGCGCCATCAGGGCCAACCAGCCCGGTCACATAGCCTTTTTGCAACGTACAGTTGAGCGGGGCAACGGCGGGTTTGTTCATCCCTGCAAAACGCTTGACCAACCCCTCTAGCTGGATAACCGCATCATTCATGTTTTCCCCCGTCACTGAATTTCACGGTGACAGGCATACCCTGACGGAGTGCATCGTCAGCATCGGTCACAATAATACGCAAACGGTAGACCAGGTCAGTACGCAGATCCGGTGTTTCAACGGTTTTCGGGGTGAACTCGGCAGTTGGTGAAACAAAACCCACTTTGCCGTGATAAGGCTTATCTGGTCGGCCATCGGTATACAGCAACAGCTCGCGCCCCGGCTGTACCTGGTCGAGATTCGGTTCATCAATATAGGCACGTACCCATACCGGACGCGTCAGGGAGAGGGTTAAGACGGTACTTCCCGCGCTTAACATGCTGCCTGGTTCTACGGCCCGGGTCATCAGCGTGCCATCGGATGGGGCGACCAGCGTGGTGTCGTGCAGATCCAGCTCGGCCTGAGCGAGTTGCGCCTGAGCCTGTTCAAGGCTGGCTTTGGCCTGGGCAATATCCTGCGGGCGATTACCCGTATGGTACTGGCTCAATTTATCCTGCGCAGATCTCAGCGTAGCCTGTGCCTGGTCACGTGATGAGCGGGCATTTTCAAGGTCGTTAGCAGAAACCGTGCGGCTTTTCCACAACCCCTGCTGACGGTTATAGAAGTTCTGCGCATAGTCGAAGGCGGCCTGCGCTTGTTTGACTGCGGCTGCCGCCTGAGCGATCTCTTCGTCACGATAGCCCGCCAGCATCAGGTCATACTGCGCCTGTGCAACTGAAACCCCGGCTTTGGCCTGCATTAATGCATTTTCATACGGCGCTTTATCCAGCATACCCAGGGTCTGTCCGGTTTTAATGGCGTCCCCTTCATCAACGGTGAGTGATGCCAGACGTCCGCCCACGCGGAAGCTCATGTTCACCGTTCGGATATCGACGTTACCATACAGCGTAAGGGCGCGATCTTGTTGGCTTTGATACCACAGCCAGCCACCAACGCCCGCAACAAGCAGAACAGCAACCGCCAGGATAATGGCGACAGGTTTTTTCATGACTTCAGGCTCCTTAGTGTTAAACCTTGCAGGATCAGATCGAGGTGACAGGTGATGACCTGACTAATCTGCGCAGCTTTATCCTCATCAAATTGTGTCCAGCCAGTGCGTAATAAAATGGTTTCCCGGCCCAGACGGAAAGCGAGTATCTCGCCCAGTAGTGCGTGAGTATGCAAAATGGTTTCGGTATCGTTCGCCTCGCGCCCGGTATAGGCCGCGATGAGTTTCGTCAGGTGGCCATGCATGGGGGCGATGACCTGGTCATGAACGAGTTGGTAGGCGGCAGAAGGCGAGAGTTGCTCGCGTGAGATAAACTTACTCAGGTTCAGCGTATCGTCGTGCGTAAGAAGCCGAATCATATTATGGCAGGCATTGAGGATCAGCTGACGGATTGCGCCACGATCCGGTGATGGCTGGCTGAACAGCGTGGTTGCCTCTTCAACGTGCGGGCGAAAATTTGTACCAATAAAATCGGCAATCCACTGCGCACAGGCGAGGTACAAATCTTCTTTTGAGCCAAAATAGTAGGTGATCGCGGCGATGTTTTGCCCGGCCTGGGCGGCAATATCGCGTGTCGTGGCATGCAATCCATACTCGCCAAACTGCGCCAGCGCGGCGGCGATGAGCTGGCTTTTGGCTTGCTCGCCTTTTGTTGTCGTTGGGGTCGTATTCATGGTGGCACTAAAAATTAATCAATCGATTGATTAAGATTATGACTGTTTTTCCAGCTTGTCCAGTCGAATACAATTTGAGCGGCGGCGGGGAAATATTTCGCAGATGAATCTCAGAGGGATATTTTATGCGCCACGTCACAAAAGCTGCTACACTCCGCTGCTTCGCGACATTGTGGTTTTTGTCCTCTCATATTCGTTATATCTCCCTGAAAACTACACCTGTGATGGTCGGGGCGGTTCGGAGTTTTTATGTCTTTTGATTCCCTTGGCCTGAACCCGGAAATTCTGCGTGCTGTTGCAGAGCAGGGCTACCTTGAGCCAACCCCAATTCAGCAACAGGCGATCCCTGCTGTGCTGGAAGGGCGCGATCTGATGGCCAGTGCGCAGACCGGCACAGGCAAAACAGCGGGCTTTACGCTGCCGCTGCTACAGCTTCTGGTACAAAACCAGCCCCATGCGAAAGGCCGTCGTCCAGTACGTGCTCTGATCCTCACGCCAACGCGTGAACTGGCGGCACAGATTGGTGAGAACGTGCGTGAGTACAGCCGCTATCTCAACATCCGTTCGCTGGTGGTCTTTGGTGGTGTCAGCATTAATCCGCAGATGATGAAACTGCGCGGCGGTGTGGACGTGCTGGTGGCAACACCGGGCCGTCTGCTCGATCTGGAACATCAGAACGCTGTTAAGCTTGATGGCATTGAAATTCTGGTGCTGGATGAAGCTGACCGTATGCTGGATATGGGCTTTATCCACGATATCCGCCGTGTACTGGCTAAACTGCCGGCACGTCGTCAGAACCTGCTGTTCTCCGCAACCTTCTCTGATGAGATCAAAGCGCTTGCGGAAAAGCTGCTGCACAACCCGCTGGAAATCGAAGTGGCGCGTCGCAACACGGCGTCTGAGCAGGTCACCCAGCATGTCCACTTTGTGGACAAAAAACGCAAGCGGGAACTGCTCTCTCAGATGATCGGCCAGGGCAACTGGCAGCAAGTGCTGGTCTTTACCCGCACCAAGCACGGTGCTAACCACCTTGCGGAACAGCTGAATAAAGACGGTATTCGCAGTGCAGCGATCCATGGCAATAAGAGCCAGGGGGCGCGTACACGTGCGTTGGCTGATTTTAAATCCGGCGATATTCGTGTGCTGGTGGCAACGGATATCGCTGCTCGCGGGCTGGATATTGAAGAATTGCCGCACGTAGTGAACTACGAGCTGCCAAACGTTCCGGAAGACTATGTCCACCGCATTGGCCGTACTGGCCGTGCTGCGGCAACGGGTGAAGCGCTCTCTCTGGTCTGTGTCGATGAACACAAGCTTCTGCGGGATATCGAACGCCTGCTGAAGAAAGAGATCCCACGCATCGCCGTTGAAGGTTATGAGGTCGACCCGTCTATCCAGGCTGAGCCGATTCAGAATGGCCGTCAGTCACGGGGTGGCGGTGGTGGTCGTGGACAGGGTGGCGGTGGTCGCGGTCAACAGCAGCCACGTCGCACTGAAGGCGGTGCGCCTAAAGCGTCAGGGAAGCCTCCGCGTCGTACGGGTGATGCCAAACCTGCGGGTGAAAATCCGTGGCGCAGCGGTGAAGCGAAACCTGCCGGTGAAGGGCAACGTCGACGTCGCCCACGCAAGCCTGCAAGCGCACAGTAATCAGGAAGCCCGGCCGTAAAGCCGGGCTTTTTTTTGCGACAAGGAACAGAAAGTGCCACAATAGTGGCTGTTTATACAGTATTTCAGGTTTCCCGATGGCTTTAACCGCTGCGCTAAAAGCGCAAATTGCCGCCTGGTATAAGGCGCTGCAACAGCAGATCCCCGACTTTATCCCCCGAGCGCCGCAGCGTCAGATGATCGCTGATGTGGCAAAAACGCTTGCCGGGGATGATGGCCGGCATCTGGCAATTGAAGCGCCGACAGGCGTTGGGAAAACCCTTTCGTATCTGATCCCCGGTATCGCCATCGCCCGTGAAGAGCAGAAAACGCTGGTGGTCAGTACCGCCAACGTGGCCCTACAGGATCAAATCTACAGCAAAGATTTGCCGTTATTGCGAAAACTCATTCCTGACCTGCGCTTTACCGCGGCCTTTGGGCGTGGGCGCTACGTATGTCCCCGCAATCTCGCGGCGCTCTCCAGCAGTGAACCCACACAACAGGATCTGCTGGCATTTCTGGATGATGACTTAACACCGAATAACAAAGCCGAGCAGGATCTTTGCGCGAAGCTGAAAACCGATCTCGACAGCTACAAATGGGATGGCCTGCGTGACCATACGGACAAGGCCATCAGCGATGAGTTATGGCGCAGGCTCAGCACCGATAAAGCGAGTTGTCTGAACCGTAACTGCCATTACTATCGCGAGTGCCCCTTCTTTGTTGCGCGGCGTGAAATTCAGGAGGCGGAAGTGGTTGTCGCCAACCATGCGCTGGTGATGGCGGCGCTGGAAAGTGAGTCTGTCCTGCCGGAGCCAAAACACTTACTGCTGGTGCTGGATGAAGGACATCATTTGCCGGATGTCGCGCGTGATGCGCTGGAAATGAGTGCCGAGATCACCGCGCCGTGGTTTCGACTGCAACTGGATCTGTTTTGCAAACTGGTGGCGACCTGCATGGATCAATTTCGCCCTAAAACCACACCGCCGCTGGCGAATCCTGAACGGCTGAGTGAGCATTGTGAAGAGGTATACAGCCTCATCGCATCCCTGAACAACATCCTGAACCTTTATCTTCCCGCGACGCAGGAGGCCGAACACCGTTTTGCGATGGGGGAACTTCCGGATGAGGTTATGGAGATTTGCCAGCAACTGGCGAAGCATCTCGAAAAATTGCGCGGGCTGGCCGATCTCTTCTTAAGCGATCTGAGTGAGAAAACAGGCTCGCATGATGTGGTGCGCTTGCATCGTATCTTGTTACAGATGAACCGCGCGCTGGGCATGTTTGAGTCTCAGAGTAAGCTGTGGCGACTGGCGTCGATGGCGCAGGCATCTGGTGCGCCAGTGACCAAATGGGCGACCCGTGAAACGAAAGACGGGCAGATGCATCTCTTTTTCCACTGTGTCGGTATTCGTGTGAGCGACCAACTGGAAAAGCTGATCTGGCGTCGCGTGCCGCATGTGGTGGTGACATCGGCCACGTTGCGTTCATTGAACAGCTTTTCCCGTTTGCAGGAAATGAGCGGATTAAAAGAGAAGGCGGGCGATCGGTTTGTCTCTCTCGACTCACCGTTTAACCATTGCGAGCAGGGTAAGCTGGTGATCCCGCGCATGACGTATGAGCCACTTATGGAAAACGAAGAGCGACACATTGCTGAGATGGCGGCGTACTTCCGTGAACAACTGGAAAGCAAAAAATACCCCGGCATGCTGGTGCTGTTTGCCAGCCAGCGCGCAATGCAGCTGTTTTTAACCTTTGTGACCGACCTGCGTTTGCTGCTGTTGGTTCAGGGCGATCAGCCGCGCTATCGGCTGGTAGAACTGCACCGCCAGCGTATTGATAACGGAGAACGCAGCGTGCTGGTGGGGCTGCAATCTTTTGCCGAAGGTCTGGATCTGAAAGGGGATTACCTGACTCAGGTACATATCCATAAAATCGCGTTTCCGCCTATCGACAGCCCGGTGGTGATCACCGAAGGCGAATGGCTGAAAAGTCTCAATCGTTACCCGTTTGAAGTGCAAAGCCTGCCCGCCGCGTCGTTTAATTTAATTCAGCAAGTCGGGCGCTTGATCCGTAGCCACGGTTGTTGGGGGGAGATTGTTATCTATGATAAACGCCTTCTGACCAAAAACTACGGTCAGCGGTTGCTGAATGCGCTGCCTGTGTTCCCGATCGAACAACCTGATGTTCCTGCGGTAAAAAAACGCCCGGTAAACATGCTTGCCGGGCGTAAAAAAAACGTCCGTGCGAAGGGGCGTGGTCCTACTGGTAAATAAACGTCACTTGTACCACGCTGTTGAACGTCCCTGCCGTAACGGGCAGGGACGTGGCGTAGTAACGTGCCGCCAGAGGGAAATCTGCCGTGTGATCACTCTGATTGACGAGTACGCTGAAACTTGCCTGGGGGGCAATCGTAATCCGATCCTGGCGATCGGCTAGCTCCAGTGCCAGACCGCCGGCAGAGCCAGTATTGGCAAATTTGGTGGGGTGAACGCTATCCGCCTGTCCTCTGAAGGTCGCCGTGGCGAGCGTGGTCGTGGGCGGGCATTTCGAAAGTGTCAGTTCAACGTTCTTCCATTCTCCGGTGTCCCCCACGTCCCTGAAATCGCTCGATGCCGCCTGCCCTAAATCAACGGTCATATTCTGGCTAGTGCTATCTACCGAGCAGGTATTTGCCAGGATATTGCCTTGCATGTTGAGCAGGATTGCATCTGCATGTGCCTGACCCATCAGCATGAGCAGAAGTAGAATATATTTCCTCATTTGTACCCCAGTGTGATGGTGGCAATGCTGTTGGCTGTGCCTGGCGTGACATCCGGCGAGATTTGTTCATAGGCAACTTCGAAAGGGATCGCCAGCGTCTGATTTGCTTGCGCCACGGCAGCCGTGTCCCTGTAGGTTCCAAACTCCGGGGCCTCACCGTCAAACAGCATGCGAATTCCTACCCCGGTTGCAACACCGCTTTCCGGCGTCAGTTTAATCACGCCGGCAAAGCTGCTTTCATAGCCATTGGCGCTGGTTATCATGACCTGAGGCTGGACGGTATCTGTACACGTCACGTTGACGTCGAAAAGATTCTCGCGCGTTAACGTGCCTGTTCCTGTGAAATCACTCACCGGAAAGTCGCCCAAAACGATAGTGAGATTTTTGGGTGAAACTGAGCAGGTCACTTCGTTGAAATTAATGTTCCCGGCGTACGAGATATTATTGGGATTACCTATCCCCTCATGACCAAACACACCAATACCAAACCGGGTTTGCGCCTGTACCAGCGTGCCGGATGTGACATCGCTGCTGGTCTTCACCAGCTCCAGTGTGACATCAAAGCTGAACGATAACTGACCGTCATCAGAAACATAGCCTATGGGATAATTGCGTGAGTCACACTGTGTGCCACCGGCCCCGCTGATGCGCTGCCCCTTATCATTTTTCAGCGCAACGCCAATGCCGGGTACACCGGAATCATAAACTCCCCTGAGTCCAGAGACTTCTGAACCTGTTCCGTAGTAACAGGAGACGATCTCCAGGCCGCTGTCTCCACTCTGATCACAATTTCCAGCCACATGCACGGTTTGTTCTGAGCCGGGTATGGTGGCGCCAATGGGCAGTGTACTGGAGACGGAAACCGAGGCCACGTTAATCATCGCGGGCATATTCGGGCTGGTACAGGTCGCTTTTGCATGTGGCATAAACAGTGCAGTAACGGCCAGAACAAGAAAGAAAAAACATGGTTTTGCTATCTGCATAATGTTGAACCTGAAGGGTGAATCAATGGCACTGCGCAGCAGTGTTAATGATGTTGGTTTTATCGGTCTCATCCGCCAGGGCGTAACGTACCGTGCAGTGTTCATCGGCTTCCTGGCCCCAGGAGACGGTCAGCTGACCACGTTGCGCCAGGCCGGAGAGATAGGTCTGCCCATCATTACCCACGATGAATTCACTGTCTTTATCATCGGTGGTGACCGTTGCGCCAAAAGGCAGTGGTTTGCCGTTTCGCGTGAGCGTCATTAAGGCACGTCGTCCTGTTCGGGTGTTAAAGCTGGCGCGGACCACTGCACCACGGGTTGGCGTAACGACCTGTGCCGCATGGGTGATATCGGCGTCATCGGGCAGGGTTTCGGTATCCAGTGAGAGGGTGTTGTGCCGGTACGCAGTGACGAAGGGAACGACAGTGTACCCACGAAAATCCGTTTCCACGCCGGTCTGGTTAGTGATATGCGTTCCGTGTGTCCCCGGTGCTTTGACCAGTGCAATGGTTTCGCCCAGTGGCTGGCTGAGTGTGATGCCATTAGCGTGAGCAACCACGCCCCCCTGGAGGCCGAGGTTTACTGACTGCTGATAGCTGTCCTGGCTGAGTCCACCGCTGACTTCACCGTATGTGGATTTATAATCAGCATTCATGCTGGTTGAATGGCTGCTCCCCGTGGTACTGAGCCCTTCCTGAACATTCCAGTTCAGATTGTCATCCTCTAGTGCAGTACCGTTGAGCCCGATATTTTGCGTTGTCCCGTCCTGGTTGTTGTTCAGGTTGTAGGTTGCCCAGGTGTTATGCATCCAGTGATCCAGCGGAACAGAAACGCTCAGGGCAAACAGATTGTCGTTACTGACGGCGTTGCCGTCCTCATCACTGTCATTGGTATTCTTATTCATGCTGTAGCTCAGGCTGTAGCTGATACTGTGCCAGCTATTGTTGTAGCTCACACTCATGGAGGTCATATTCTGGCTTTGACTCCAGTAGCGTTCTTTAACCAGGCTGAGTGTGAAAGAGCCCCAACCTTCACCGAGCGTCTGGTCGATAGAGGCTTCGGTGCGCACACGGCGTTGCTGCGGGGCTGACCAGTCGCTGGAGTGGGTGTAAGACTCCATGGTGTCTTCGAGTGTGTAAAAACCTTTGCTGTTATAGCGATAGCCTGCCAGCGAGAAATTCGTCCCTGTTTGCGCAAAATCTTTGCTGTAGCGCGCACGCCAGGACTGACCTTTGCTGGCTTTTTGTTTTTTGAGCTGTGCTTTTGCCCGGGTCACATCAATCGAAAAAGCCCCAAGGCTGCCGATGTTTTTTCCTGTTCCGATCGCGTACGACTGGTAATGGGGGCTTTGCTGCATACCGTCATAAGCAGTAAGACCATAGGGTAAGCCATAGATCGCACTCCCCTGAGCAAAGGGCGTTTTTTCGACATCACTGTCGTAAGAGCGGTAGTGTCCTGCGGTTACGCTGTACTTAAGGTGTTTTTCGCGTTGCAGGACCGGAACGGAAGCATAGGGAACGGTAAAATGGCGCTCGCTTCCGTCAGTCTCTTTAACCGTGACCTGAAGATCGCCGCTGCTACCCGTAGGATAAAGATCGTTAATCTCAAATGCCCCAGGTGCGACCGTATTCTGGTAAATGACGTAACCATTCTGACGGACAACAACCAGTGCATTGCTGTGCGCTGTGCCACGGATAATAGGGGCATATCCTTTTTCGCTGTCTGGCAGCATATCGCTGTCGGAATGAAGCTCTACGCCAGTATAAGGAACGCTATCGAAGACGTCGGCAGGGGAACTGCTTTGCCCGACCGTCAGGCTACTTTTCATGGCGATAATATCGCGCTGGGCATAGGTATAAACGGAAGAGAATTTATGCTGCTCAGTATGGCCTGTTGTGCTGCGATTCCAGGTGGAATAATTGCGCAAGCGCCATGCACCTATATTCAGGCCCGGACGCAGGTTCACATACTGGCTACTGGTATCTTCCGTCCCTTGCTGGCGAGCGTGGTTCTGGCTGGCTGTTGCACTGTAGTTGAGCAAACCAGCAGTGATCCCTTCATCATATTCTTTCGCATCAATGTAGCCGCGAGGAACCTGGCCCAGAGCGGACTGTGGAATACTCAATAATAGCTGCTGGTTTCTGACGCGAAAGGTGGCCGATGCTGCAGGTATAACACTTAAATCTGCACATTTCCCAGCCGATATGATCTGGGGGAATTTTTGCGTTTTAATGCCCAGGCTTTTTAAATTATCAAGACTAAAGCAGGGCTGGAGTGAATTATGACCGTGTGAATTCTGTTGTAACCTGAAGGTCACGTCACGGGTGTCAATTTTATTATTATTAATAAAAATAGTGACCTGATATGTCCCTGGTGCTTGCCCTGGTCCCGTTTCATAAATGCTAAGATCGGTTTTACTCTGCTGCGGGTTATCAACATCCAGTAATGCCGGGTTAAAATAATCATCAGCCCATACATGTTGCGCAAAAACCGCGATGACAAGGCCACATAATATAGCCAGAAAAGCGGGTAATGAGCAGGTGAAGGGCTTTTTATTACTGTACATGATGATATAAAACGCCTGCGCATCGCTTTTTTAATGAATGGATTTGGACCAGGTATGGCTGATGCTGCCGTAGTCAGTAATAATTGACCAAGTAACGGTTTTGCCACTGATGCTGGCAGGCAATGCAAAATGGGTTTCGGTTTCAGGTTCGGCCCAGGTCGCTTTATCCACTTTTTTGCCGTTTAACTGCACTGTCTGGAAATTCATGTAGAAAGGTGTAGGGTTATGAACAATCAGTTCATTACCTTCGCGATGCCATTCCAGTTTATCTGCCACCTCTTCTGGTTTTCCTTTTACTGTTGAAGGGCGATATAACAACTTAATGCGCGTATTAACGGCGATTTGTAACGTATTTGAGCCTTCGGTATGCAGTGAAGACGGAATGGCTTTGATATTTAACCAGAACAATGATTCACGATCTTCGGGTAAATTCCCACCCGTGCGCACAACACGCAAAACGTTATCTTCTTTACCGTCTAAGCGAAAGAGAGGCGGCGTAATCAGAAAGGGGGCTTTGGCCTGATTTTTTCCGCCAGCATCTACCCATGATTGCACCAGGTAGTCTGTTGTATCTGGGTTTGAAAGCCCGATAGAGGATTCTTTTTTTCCGCCCTGATAAACCAGACGAGTACCATTAATAATGACACCAGCGTGGGCTGTTGCTGCAATCAGAAAAAGAGCACTGAATAAATAACGATGGCGCATAGTGATGTCTCAACACAGAGAAGAGAGAGTCGCCATGATGAGATGGCGACTCTCTCCGGGTGAATATGATCAGTTATAGATGACAGTAAACGTTGATACGGAATTAGCAGGGCCAGCCGTTATTGTCGATTTTGTTTGAATATAGCGAGCACCAAATGTCAGATCGTTTACCGTAGTTCCTGACGTTAACGGGTACTGGCTGGAAGGGGTATACAAACTGACGGGTTGGTCCGCAGAGTCGAGCAACTGAATAGCCACACCTGTTGCTGCACCTGCATCGGGTGTTAATGCGAGTGTTGTATTATTGTCAGTATCTGGCGTACCACCAAAATTAATTGCAGCAGATGTCACGGTTTCCGGGCAGTCTTTTAATTGAATATCAAACTTAGTTAATGTGCTGGTGGAGCCTGCACCGGTAAACACAGTTTTGGATACCTTTCCTAATTCAACATTCAATGGACTACTCAAACCATTTACGACCTGGCAAGCGGAATCGATAATCTCTCCGGTGAAGTTAATCTGGCCTTCACCATTTGTTGCTGCAAATACGGATGCGGAGCATCCTATTGCGGCAGCGATAAATATACTTAACGCAACCTTATTCATAGTTAATCCTGTTGTTTTCCTTTCACTTAAGATTTTTCGCGATAACCGCAAATAACACACCACTCTTTTCCGTTTGTTATTTAATCAGAATTATCATCGGCAGAAACCTGTAGGGTGATGTACTAATAATTAAATAAAGACTTGTAAAAATTTTCTTTTTTCAAAACAGGGAATTGTAGATGTGGTCATTGAGAAGGTGAGGGTACACAAAAAACTATCGGCGGCGGCTTCTTCAGGGCTATATTGTTAACAAGATGTCGCAAGGAGAAATGTCGTGGATTATCGCAAAATTATCAAAGAGGTAGGGCGCGGGAAAAACCACGCGCGTGATCTTGACCATGAAACTGCACGCACGCTGTATACCCATATGCTGAATGGCGATGTACCAGAGCTGGAGATGGGCGGGATCCTGATTGCGCTGCGCATTAAAGGTGAAGGCGAAGCGGAGATGCGCGGGTTTTATGATGCCATGCAGGCGCAAACACTGCGCTTAACGCCGCCAGTGGCAAAGCCGATGCCGATTGTGATTCCAACTTACAATGGGGCGCGAAAACAGGCGAACCTGACGCCGCTGCTGGCCATTCTGTTGCATAAAATCGGATTTCCGGTTGTGGTGCATGGCGTAAGTGAAGATCCAACACGTGTCCTCACGGAAACAATTTTTGAGTTACTGGGTATCATGCCAACGTACCATGCGGGTCAGGCTCAGGCCAAACTGGATGGACATCAACCCGTCTATATTCCGGTCAGCGCGTTATGCCCGCCGCTTGAAAAACAACTGGATATGCGCTGGCGCATGGGGGTGCGGAACAGTGCTCATACGCTGGCAAAACTGGCGACACCTTTTGCTGAAGATGCTGCACTCCGCCTTTCCAGCGTTTCGCATCCTGAGTATGTCACCCGCGTGGCAAACTTCTTTGACAGTACGGGGGGCAGGGCGTTGCTGATGCATGGGACAGAAGGTGAGGTCTATGCCAACCCGCAACGATGTCCGCAACTCATGCTGATTGATTCGACTGGAACACGCGCCTTACTGGAACGTGGTGAAGAGAATATGAATGTGGCATTGCCGCTGGCAAAAGATCCACAAACAACTGCGCACTGGATTGAACAATGCCTTGCCGGAAGCCAGCCTGTTCCACATTCGATCAAACTTCAGATGGCTTGCTGCCTGGTGGCAACCGGTGAGGCTGATACGGTGGAAGCCGGGTTGCGCCGTGTGGAGCAGTCATTTTAGGCAAAAAAAAGCCCGTCCAGTGGCGGACGGGCAAGCAAGGGTAACAACAACAGGGTCAATGAGGGTTGGAGCATCTCGCCAGAGGGTATAGCGAGGGTGGAGCAGAATGTCGTTCGGTTATTTGTAGATAACCGCAGTACCGCTAAGTTTGTTGTTGGTGTTAGCGGAAGTGATGGTGTAGCCGCTAGCACCTGCAGCGGATGCTTTCTCTGCCAGTTTAGCTTCCAGGCCATCCAGCGTGGTTGCGCCTTCTGCGCTCACAACACCGATTTTATTGAGAGTCTGAGCCTGAGCATTAGTCACAGGTTCTGCAGCGAATGCGCCGAAAGACAGAGCAGACAGGGCAACAGCAGCAACAGCATATTTGATGGTTTTCATAGTTAATCTCTCGCAGGTTATTCTGTTAATGGGACGATGTTCCGTCGATGTGATAAGTATCACGTTTTTTTGCGAGAGATAAAATCGAAGAGAATTGACGTCGTTGCTCAAAAAAATTGAATGACAAATAAGTTATTGAATATTAATAAATTCAGGATATCGATTTACACTTCTTGTCGCTGCGCTTTACAGAGCCGTTGAGAAGGGCACATTTTGCTACGCGACTGGTATAAAATCGTGAGCGTAAAGGAAACCGCTTGCGCGGTTAACTTAGGTAAAGGAAAGTCAACGTAGCTGGCTATCTTTAGATCCTCTGCGATTATATCCTGCATGTGTTTTATTTTTTGAATCTTTATTCTGCTGGCATGCAATGCATAACCTGACACCAGGAATGGCTTTACGTCGTGCCTCGGGAATGGGCTCTCCACATTCTTCGCACTCATGCAAACTTTCACCGTGTGGTAATTCGCCACGCGCACGCGCAACAGCATCTTCAATCGTACTGTTGATCTGTTCATTTACAGCGTCGTCATTGGCCCAACCTGATGCCATTTTGTGCTCCTGAAAGACGTTTCGATCTCATAACAAGGATATGGGGTTAAAAATTGTACAGTCAAGGTGGGGGAGAAAAGAGAACTGCATCTGGTGAACAGATGCAGCGAGGTGACGGGGAAGAAGGGGGTTATTTGTAAATGGTTGCCGTGCCGTACATGTGGTTATCGCCGCTAGCGGAATTCACCACGAATCCTTTTGCGCCTTCCTGACGTGCTTTTTCAGCCAGTTTGGCCTGCAAATCGTCAAGGTTGCTCGCGCCACTGGCCGAGACAGTGCCAGCAGCGCGTAGCTGACTGGTATCGGTGTTATCTGTCAGTGACTGAACTGACCAGGCAGAAAATGACGCTGTGGCCAGTGCACCAGCGATGACAACAAGGGTCAGGTATTTCTTCATAATCACATCCTCATCGGGGAACAACGGGTGATTCCTTCTTAGTTTAGAAGCTGTGGGAGTGTGATTTGGCGCAAATATTTGATGATGATCTGCTTATTTTTTGAACGATATATACTTACAAAATATTGACAAATCATAGACATACAGGTTGTTGATTTTCGGTGGATTATTGCAGATGAAAGAGAGTTATTTACCGTAACAGCAGCAGAGGGTATCTTACGCCGCTGTTAAAAGGAGAATGCCATGACTGCCCAAAAGCCGGGATTGCACCCGCGTAACCGCCACCGTAGCCGCTACGACATGAATGCGTTGTGCGAAAGCTATCCTCAATTACAGGATTACATCGTACAGACGCCTGCTGGTGAGCCGTCGGTTAACTTTGCTGACCCGCTGGCGGTCAAAGCACTCAATAAAGCCCTGCTGGCCCATTTTTACGGTGTTGCGCACTGGGACATTCCCGAGGGCTTTCTGTGCCCGCCAGTGCCAGGGCGCGCTGACTACGTACACCATCTCGCCGATTTGCTGGCGGAAGATCATGCCGGTGTTATCCCACAGCAGGCGACCATCCTGGATATTGGGACCGGCGCGAACCTGATTTATCCTTTGATTGGCGTCCATGAGTACGGCTGGCGCTTCACCGGTAGTGAAATTGGGGCTGAGGCATTCTCCAGTGCACAGGCTATCATCAACGGTAATGCCGGATTGACGCGCGCGATCCGCCTGCGCAGACAAAAAGAGGCATCGGCGATTTTCACTGGCATCATTCATAAAAATGAATTCTATGACGCCACTCTGTGTAACCCACCGTTCCATGACTCAGCGGCAGCCGCGCGTGCAGGTAGCGAGCGCAAACGTCGTAATCTGGGTCAGGCGCAAGATGCCGCTCTGAACTTTGGTGGTCAGCAGCAAGAGCTGTGGTGCGAAGGTGGCGAAGTAGCGTTTATTGAGAAGATGATTGCTGAAAGTAAACAGTTTGGTCGTCAGGTTAAATGGTTCACCACGCTGGTGTCTCGTGGAGATAACCTGCCACCACTTTACCGCGCCTTAACCGAAGTCGGAGCAGTGAAGGTGGTGAAAAAAGAGATGGCGCAAGGGCAGAAACAGAGCCGCTTTATCGCCTGGTCATTCATGGATGATGCAAAACGCCGCAAACCGCTGTAACCGATAATCGGCCGGGCAGTGTTGCCCGGTCGCCTATATTGTCGGCTCTTGTGGCGGGAGCGGAGCGACAGGTGAAGGTAATACCTGGTACGTTTGCACAGGCATGCGTATCTGTGCCAGGTCAAAATGCTTTTTCACCATACTGTCGAGCGCAAACCGTACCGTCCATTGTTTAAGCGGTTGCGTGGTGAACGACACCCGCAAGGTAAAGGCGGTGTTGGTCAGCCCGACGATACCAGCGAATGACGGCTCACCAATCACCAGGCCGCGAATCTCTTCCATTTCCATTAACTCTTCTACCGCCGCCTTCAGGGCCTGCTTCGCTTTATCAGCGTCTTCATGTCGATCCACATCGTAATTCGCCACCACGGAGCCAATGCCACGTACAAAATTGGCAAAAGTGGTAATCGATGACCACGGAATGATGTGATACGCCCCGGTATCCTGCCGTACCCCGACAGAGCGGATGGACATCCGTTCCACTGTGCCGGTTAATGGCCCAATGGTGACCAGATCCCCTGTATTCATTCCGTTTTCAAACTGGATAAAAATACCGGTGATAATGTCTTTGACCAGGGTTTGTGAACCAAACGAGATTGCCAGCCCAAGTGCACCAGCCCCTGCCAGCAGAGGGGCGATATTCACCCCGATTTCGGATAACACAATCATGATCGTAATGGTGCTGATGATGACCGCCAACGCATTGCGAAACAGCGTCAGGAGTGTGCGTGCCCGCGCACTGGGAAGTGGCCTGCCATGGATATCCGATACCAGTCGGTTTTCTATCAGGCTTGCCAACACAGTCCAGCCGATGGCGGAGAAGAACAGGATCAGTGCGATACGAATCAGGATATCGACAGTCTTTTCACCTGCACCGTTATGCAGCCAGTTCCAGAAATCAAACAGTCCCCATGCATTCAGAAGCAGCATGACAGCGATACAAACGGTGAGAATACGGGCCACTTTCAGCGATACGGACACCCAGCCGTTGACCCGTTTTTGCAGTTCAGGATAGTTACGCTGAACCTGAGCTGACAGGGTAATGGTTTTTGAAATCCAGCGAGACAACAGACCAGAAATGAACGCTGCGATGCCAATAATAGCCAGGCTTTTAAACGTCGCCCCCATCATGAATTTCAGGCTATTGCCCGGATCAAACAGGGAGAAGAAGCACAGAACGATAAAGTAAGCGCTCGCCAGCCAGTGCCACACCAGCGCAAACGCGCGAATGAAAAGGCTAAAGAAGGAGAGTGAACGGTCGGCCAAATGTAGCAAGCTCTGGGTGATGGCCCTTTTATTATGAAAGATGAGGTACAGCGACCAGACGGTGATGCAAAGCATGATCAGAACATTGGCCAGCGCGCCAAACTGGACATTCACCTGGTTGGAGGTGATGGGGACGGCGACCAACAACCCATAGCCAATTAATCCACTTAATACGCTCAGGCGAACGGCCCAGTATTTGGCGCTTTCATCCTGGATGGCGAAGGGGCGTAGCTCTGGCACGCGCGGGCAAAAAATTAACCGCAGCAGCGCTTTGAAAAACTCAATCAGGGCAAAAGCATTCAGGAACAGCGCCTGCTGAAAGGCGATGGTTTTACTGCCCGCGTTAAGGCTGTCGCTGGCGATCTGCCCGACAAACAGAGTGAGTGCCAGCAGCAGTAAATCAATGATGAATGCCCCGGCAATCATGAGCGGTAAATGAAACCAGCTACTTCTCTCGCGATTTTTCTTGCGTCCCCACAGGCCCATTTTGCGATAAAGCGGCCATGCACACAGGCGTGCTAACCAGTAAAAGGCAAATACGATCGCGGCGAGCATCAAAAAATGGCTTACCGCAGTCATAAAGGTTTGCGAGTTAAAGGGCTTGTGGGGAGAGCCAATCAGGTTGCGGTAGAGTTGGGCGAATCGGGAGGAGAGGGCATCACCATAGTGACGGCTGACATCGGTAACATTCTCCAGAACCGTTTTTTGTTCTTGTACGAGAGGCGGCGTAATAACAGGAACGGGTTCCTGTGGCGGTGTGGCTGCGACTTTACGCAACTGTCCAATTAACTCCTGACGGGAGGTATCATTTTCCAGAACGTCTGCCAGCGCGCTATAGGCGGCTTTTTTTTGCTCAACATTTGGTTCCGGAGCCGGTGTGGTTTGCTGCGTAGCTGCAGTTCCGCTGGTGACGCCGGGGATCGTAACGGCGAGCGTAGAGGAGCAAAACAGGCTCAGTAACAGCAACAGGATCCACGGCACGGCGTCCTCCGGTAAAAATGTTGAGCAAAATGATAAGTATAGAGCTCAGGACGCGAAGGGAGATTTTTGGGAACAATCTGGCAAAAAAAACCGGGTAGCGCTCAACGCTGACCCGGCTTTGTTTTTGCGAATTTCTCAGGAGACGTGCTGCAGGAACTCCTGCAAACGCTGGCTCGGCGGATTGGCGATCAGTGCCTGAGGGTCGCCATCTTCAGCGATGCGGCCTTTATCAATGAAAATCAGGCGAGAAGCCACTTTCTCAGCAAAGCCGATTTCGTGGGTGACGATGACCATTGTCATCCCTTCTTCCGCCAGATCCTGCATGACTTTCAGCACCTCGTGGCGCAACTCGGGATCGAGTGCTGAGGTTGGTTCATCAAACAGCATCATTTTAGGTTTGACTGCGAGCGCACGGGCGATTGCCACACGTTGCTGTTGACCACCTGAAAGCTCTGAAGGGTAGTGATGCGCACGTTCTGCCAGACCGACTTTTGCCAGCAGATCTTTCGCCAGTGCTTCCGCCGCTGCTTTACTTGCGCCACGTACGCGCAGTGGCCCAAACATCACGTTTTCCAGCGCCGTGAGGTGCGGGAACAGATAAAACTGCTGGAACACCATGCCAGCTTCCTGACGAATCAGACGGTCATCAACTTTCGGGTCGTTCACTTTCAGGCCATCGACAATCAGATCGCCACTGGTGATCTCTTCCAGCTTGTTGATGCAGCGCAGCAGGGTAGATTTACCGGATCCGGATGGCCCGATAATAACCACGACTTCACCTTGCTTAATGTCTAAATCGATATTGTGCAGCACCTGGGTTGGTCCAAAGTGCTTGGAAACGTTTTTAAATTCAATCACAGGATTTTCATCCTTCTTTCAAGACGACGCAGAATAAAGCTCAGAACCAGAGTGATAATCAGGTAGACAACGGCTACCGCACTCCAGATTTCCAGTGCACGGAAGTTGCCTGCAATGATCTCCTGGCCCTGACGGGTCAGCTCAGCAACACCGATAACGATAAACAGCGACGTATCTTTAATACTGATGATCCATTGGTTACCCAGCGGCGGCAGCATACGGCGCAGCGCCAACGGCAGAATAACGTGGCGAATAGTTTCGCGGCGGGAAAGACCCAATGCCAGGCCTGCCTCACTGAAACCTTTATGAATCGACAACACTGCACCACGCGTGATTTCCGCAATGTATGCACCCGAGTTGATCATAATAGTGACAACAGCTGCACTGAACGGATCGATGCGCAGGTCGTTAAAGGCCATAGGCAGGGCAAAGTAAATGAACATAACCTGGACGACAATCGGCGTTCCGCGGATCACTTCAATGAAGACCAGTGCGATGTGGTTTGCAATCCAGCCACCGTAGGTGCGAGCGAAACCAGCCACGAGGCCGATAATCAACCCGCCAACCAGACCGAGGACCGAAATCCACAGGGTCATTTTGGCGCCTTCAAGCAAGATAGGAATGGCAGGCCAGATGGCGCTCCAGTCAAACTGCATGATAATTTCCTGTTACTGTTACCGTGGTTCAAAAATAGCAGGGGCGAAAGGTCGCCCCTGAGTGTTCTTCTTTTTTTTAAGAATAGTTATTTAGGTTCTGTACCGAACCATTTTTTGTAAATTTCGTTGTACGTGCCATTCTCTTTCAGGGTTTTCAGCGCGCCGTTCACTTTGGTACGCAGGTCGTCGCTGCCTTTCGGGAAAGCGATTCCGTACTGCTGGGCTTCCAGAGACTCACCCACCGCTTTGAACTTGCCGTTGCCTGCTGTTTTGATGAAGTACAGGATGTTTGGCGTATCGTGCAGAACCGCGTCAGCACGGTTAGTGCCGAGTTCCATATAGGCATTATCGATGTTCGGGAACTGACGTAGGTCTTTGGTTTTGATATTTGCTTTTGCGTAATCAACGGAACCCGTACCGCTCTTCACAGCAACCACTTTACCATCGAGATCTTTAACGCTTTTCACGTCGTTGTTGTCAGCTTTCACCATCACCAGCAGGCCGCTTTTGTAGTAGCCGTCAGAGAAGTCGATCGCTTTTTTACGTTCGTCGGTAATGGTGATACCCGCGAGTGCCAGGTCAACGTTTTTGGTTTGCAGTGCCGGAATGATGCCGCTGAAGTCCATTGGCTTCAGGGTGTAGTCCAGTTTGAGTTCTTTTGCGATAGCCGCCCACAGATCCACGTCAAAACCAACGTACTTGTCGCCCTGCTTGAATTCAAACGGAACGAACGCAGTGTCAGTTGCCACAACAAGTTTGTCGGCAGCCTGAGAAGACACCGCAAAAGCCAGGGTAAGTGCAGCCAGTGAAACTTTTAATACAGACTTCATAGCATTTCCTTTTATATCCACGGGGCGATCCCCTGCGAGAACGATTGGTATCATGAAAAAATCGTGCCAACTTTACAACCTGTTGTTTTGCAAAGGGGATGGTGTCACATATTGCACAATAAATGTGGCAAAGATGCTGAATTGCACCAATGTGAAGCACCATTTTGGTGCATTGCATTTAGGGCAGGTAGCAGGGGGCTATTTAGCGCATATTCTGGCGAAAAAACAATCTTCCGTTAACGGTTGTGTGAGGTGATTATTACATTTCATTCACTTTTGCAGCGAGGGGGAGAAAAACATGCACCATAAATGTGCAAAACCCCCGCCAGAGGGCGAGGGTTTGATAGTAAATTCGTATGGATTACTCAATGTTAGATTCGATAAACCACAGGAATTTGTCCAGGTCGCGAGAAGCTGCTGTAAAGATATCAGCCGTGTCTTCATCCTTCGCTTCACTCACCGCCTTGCGAACGTCGTTAGCGACGATGGCATAGCGATCCGCCAGCTCTTTCAGGTGATCCTGTACGGTATGGATATCCAGCGGGTAGCTTTTCAGCGGGGTTTTGCTATTGATCACCTGCGTTGTACCGAGCGCAACGCCCCCGAGTTGTACCGCACGTTCTGCCATGGTATCGAGGTGGTCGGTGAGCGCGGTACGGAAGCCATCCAGCATTTCATGTACAGCGATAAAGTTTGCACCACGCATGTTCCAGTGGGCCTGTTTGGTGATCAGTGACAGGTCAATGAACTGGACAACCTGGCGATTCAGCAACTCGATCGTCGCTTTTTTATCGCTATCTGATACATCGTTACGGGTATAAAGCAGATTAGACGCTTTCGTTTTTACCAATTTAGCGGTACTCATAATCTCATATCCTCTTGATGTTAGTGTCCCAGGTAATTAACGAAAATGAGTATAGCACCAGACTTGAGGTATGTGGTTTTGGTGCTGCCTATCAGTTTAATAGTAAGAAGTGAGTTGAAGTGTTTATTTAAATAAAAACAATAAGTTAGTTAATTTTTATTAACGTGTGGAACATTTTGTTTATGCTGCGTGAACGTACGGTTTTTATTTTAAAATAATAACAGAAGTGTTAGTAAATAATACGTGATCTCATTATGGCCTCTATTCTGCATGGCAAATTTGCCATGCAGAATCATGCGCATCAATTTATATCTATTTTTTCAACTTTACTTTCGCGCCGCAGAGTGAGCGTCGACCCCATCGATGCGGCGATAATCGAACAGAGTGCCAGCGTCTGAGTGAATGTCAGGGTTTCACCCAGAAAGACCATACCTGAGATAGCCGCCAGTGCAGGTTCCATGCTCATTAGCGTACCAAAAATACGTGTGGGCAGGCGGGTCAGGGCAATCATCTCCAGAGAATAGGGAAGTGCTGTTGACAGAATGGCGACAGCTATTCCGATCGGCATGACTGACCATTGCCAGATAGATGCAGTAGCCTGCGCCATTCCGAGTGGCACAAAAATAATGGCAGCAATTAATGAACCCAGCGCCACTGTTGCCGGGCCGTGTTCTTCTCCGGCTCGCTGACCTGAGAGGATATAGATGGCCCAGCACGCCCCAGCACCCAACGCGAGTGCAGCGCCGGTCAGGTCAATTTGCGAGACATCCTGACCCAGTGGCAGCAGGAACCATAATCCCAGAACGGCCAGAACCACCCAGATAAAGTCCACCGGACGACGAGACGAAAAAAGAGCAACGGCCAACGGGCCGGTGAATTCAAGCGCAACGGCGATCCCAAGCGGTATGGTCTGTATAGAGAGGTAGAACATATAGTTCATCGCTCCCAATGACAGCCCGTAGAAAAGCAGAGGCAAACGCTGCTCTTTCTTAAAGCGGAGCCGCCACGGTTTAAAGATGACCACGAGTATCAGTGTACCAAGGGCAATACGCAGCGCTGTGACGCCCGGAGCTCCAACAAGCGGAAAGAGTGATTTCGCAAGCGATGCGCCGCTCTGGATGGACAACATGGCGATGAGTATTACAGCGATCGGCAACCAGACCGATGCTTTGCGGGGTAACCCTGGCATCCTTTCTCCTGTCAATTTATGTCAAATGAAGTAAAAGCCGCAGTGTAATAGAAATATGCTGCAACGGTTGAGACTACGTTGAAAAAAAAACGTGTGAAATCCGTAAAATGGTTAAGCGTTGATGGATTTATCAGCTGTCAGATTAGGAATAATCTGGATGAATGTAGCGACAAGGGCGCGCAGTATTAGCGTTTTGAAGTGGGAATTCTATGTTATTTGAAGGAGATAGCTTCTTCTGGAAATGTTCTGTTACAGGAAAGGCTCCTTTAGACATTACGAATCACAAAGAGTTTCACAAGAATTTTTGATATATTTAAAACTTACGGATTTACTTGAAGCACATTTGAGGTGGTTATGAAAAAAATTGCATGTCTTTCAGCACTGGCCGCTGTTCTGGCTGTTTCCGCAGGTACTGCTGTAGCTGCTACTTCTACCGTTACCGGTGGTTACGCTCAGAGCGATATGCAGGGCGTGATGAACAAAGCTAACGGTTTCAACCTGAAATACCGCTACGAGCAGGACAACAGCCCGCTGGGTGTGATCGGTTCCTTTACCTACACTGAAAAAGACCGTTTCGACGACAGCGCTTACAATAAAAGCCAGTACTACGGTATCACCGCAGGTCCAGCTTACCGTCTGAACGACTGGGCAAGCATCTACGGTGTTGTTGGTGTGGGTTACGGTAAATTCCAGCAGACTGAAAACGAATCTGCTAACCGCACTGCAAGCACCAGCGACTACGGCTTCTCCTACGGCGCAGGCCTGCAGTTCAACCCAATTGAAAACGTTGCTTTGGACTTCTCCTATGAGCAGAGCCGTATCCGCAACGTTGACGTTGGCACCTGGATCGCGGGTGTAGGTTACCGCTTCTAATCACTCCGGTGAGCCAGTAAAAAATCCGCCCAATGTGGCGGATTTTTTTATGTCTGTAAAAGTAAAATGGCAACCCGAAGGTTGCCGTTTTATAGTATTTGTCCCCTCGCAGGAGAAGGGACAGGCTGCACAAATCAGCGACTTTTTATATCGAAGATATCCGTGCCCAGGTGGTTATAGTCAACTTTCTGTAACTTAAAATTGGTAACGTAAACTGGCGGGGCTTTTTGCCCGGAGATAAAACGATAATCGTTAGGGATTTGCGTGGCGGAAATCCCCGTCCACTGTGAGAAGAAGCTCAAAAAATCGTTCGCAGAGCGACGTGCTTTAACAATACGATGGGCTTTATCATCACTGGAGAGCACCATAAAGGGAACCTGGAAGTTCTGCTGGAATTTGTCATCGTGCGCCAGGTATTGAACCTCTTTTCCGCGTTCCTTAAATGCCAGCCCGTGGTCAGAAAAATAGACCATCGAGAAACTGTCACCGGTATTACGCAACTGGTCATACAGCTTACTTAGCAGATCGTCCGTCTGCGTCATGCTGTAGAGGTAGCATGACGTCTCCTTCGATTGAACGAATTCGTTGTATTTCCCCTGAGTACGATCGCAAGCCTGTGGATGTGAGCCCATTAAATGCAGAACGATCAGTTGTGGCTGCGTGTGCTGCGTGGCAAAAACCTGGGCTGTCATTTTCAGCAGAGCTTCGTCTTTGGTGTTTTTATCGGCTTCAAAATCACCATTCTTCAGGAACTGAACCTCATCAGCACGTTTTGCAATGCTGGCGATAGCGGTATCATATTCGCCAATTTGGCCTTGGTTCGAGAACCACCACGTCTGGAAACCTGCACGGTTTGCCAGCGTGACAAAGTTATCCTGATATTGCGGTTTATTATCAACTACCCGGTTTAACGTTAATCCCAGCGATTTTTGCGTGGAACCACTGGCCGCAATGTAATCGGTAAACAGGTAACCATTCACCGAGCTGGCAAAGGGTGTGTTATCCCAGTGGCCACCAAATGCACCCAGCGCATCACGGCGAGCGCTTTCACCAATGACCACCACGTATGTGTGATACTTCGGTTTAACGGCCAGTACGTTCCAGGTGTCCTTCATTTGCGACAGTTCTGCCATTCGCGACTGTTCATCGAGAACTTCCTGGTTATTGACCACGACATCTTTTACAAAGCGGAACACTGGATAGCCGGTATCCTTGAACTTAAATACGCCACCCCAGGCAAGATTTTGAACCGGCGTGACAAAAAAGGTTGCCACGCTAAACACCAGGCACAGGCTCTCAACTTTTCCCCATGCTTTTTTCTCTTCCGGTTTACGACGAACGGCGATGACGCCGAGTGCAAAAATGAAAAGACCTACTACGTAGCTGTACCACGGGAAGATGGTCAGAATTTCCGTCGACTCTTCCATGTTGGTGGAATGCAGCGCCAGCAGGGTATTAAAGTTTGGCGAGCCATAGGCCTGGCCAAAAGGAAAATAAAGTGCCGCGATCAGCGAACAGATCCCTACCACTATCTTCTGCACTCGGGGTGTGCCACGCCACAGCAAATGGAGTACGCACGTAAAGGCGACGGCGTACAGCAGGCTAAAGGGATAACCAAGTGCAAAGTTAATCAGCAGTGATTGCAGAAAATAGAATCCCGTCCACGGGCTTAAGGCCCGGCTGCGGGTAACAAGTGTTTCTTTCAGGGTTAAATTCATAGGTCACTATCATAAAAACGCCATGTGCTAACCCTGGCGTCGAGGGTCAAAACCTGCCTGACAGTGCGTGGAGAGGGAATGAGGGTCCGCTTCAGCGAGCCGCAAATTGTGCAGGGCTGCAAGAAGATAGTGCGAGCGATAAATAAGATCAACAGTTGCTAAGCAGATGTTTTGCGAAGGGGATTACAAATCCGTAAAAAAGATCGGGAAATTTGAGGTAAACGCGCAGTTTGCACGAGAATTGTGACGAAAAAATGAAGCGGCGTACCGCGACGCCGCTTAGTGGGATGGTTTATCGTTCTGCTGTGGTTTGTTGCCAAACATATCGCACAGCATATTCAACAGCATTAAGCGTACTTTAAAGGGAGAGTGAGTAAACACGTTCATGCACCTCTTGAATTCGTTCATATGACCTCCTGATTTTTGATCCCTTCGATCCGTGAAGGATGACTGCATTACATACAGATATAGCACAGGCTATATTGTATAGCTACGGCTATTTCGTTAATTTTTTGTGCTTGTTCCGCGATGGTTTACAATGGCGCTCTCGTTATACGGCGCTGGAAGCGTCACCCCATTGAGGAAGCACAATGAACCGTCGCGCAGGTAAGCCAACAAATAAAAAAACGACGCAACTGGTTAATGTTGAAGAGCATGTCGAAGGATTTCGTCAGGTCAGGGAAGCACACCGTCGTGAACTGATTGATGACTACGTTGAGCTGATTTCCGACTTGATTCGTGAAGTCGGGGAAGCACGGCAGGTTGATATGGCAGCACGTTTGGGTGTTTCGCAGCCAACAGTCGCTAAGATGTTAAAGCGTCTGGCTTCTGTTGGTCTAATCGAGATGATCCCCTGGAGAGGTGTATTTTTAACGCCAGAGGGTGAGAAGCTGGCGCACGCGAGTCGTGAGCGTCATCAGATAGTCGAAAACTTTTTACTGGTGTTGGGCGTAAGCCAGGAGATTGCGCGTCGGGATGCGGAAGGGATGGAACATCATGTGAGCGAAGAGACGCTGGTGAAGTTCCGTGAATTTACCCTTAAGTATGGGCCTTCTGTTGAATGAGTATCCCAGGACTGCGGGCACTTGCCCGCGATCGTTTTTTCCATCTTTTATTACTCATTGGTGCAGGATTAAGTTTCTTTGTTCCGTTTGCACCTGACACCTGGCCTGCTGCTATCGACTGGCGGACGATAATTACCCTCAGCGGGTTAATGATGCTGACCAAAGGTGTGGAGCTCAGTGGCTATTTTGATGTACTGGGACGTAAAACTGTCCGCCGTTTTGCCACTGAGCGCAAGCTGGCGTTGTTCATGGTATTGTCAGCCGCACTGCTGTCGACATTCCTGACCAACGATGTGGCGCTGTTCATTGTTGTCCCGCTCACTCTCACGCTACGTAAGCTTTGTGCCATTCCGGTCACGCGGCTGATCATCTTTGAAGCTCTGGCCGTGAACGCCGGGTCACTCTTAACGCCCATTGGAAATCCGCAGAATATTTTGCTCTGGGGCCGCTCTGGCCTATCGTTCGCCGCATTTACCTGGCAGATGATGCCGCTGGCACTGGCGGTCATGGCCTCACTGCTGCTGGTCTGCTGGTTTGCGTTTCCGGCTAAAAAACTGCAGTACCATAGCAGTAATACAGCCCCACAGTGGCAGCCGCGTCTGGTGTGGAGTTGTCTGGCACTGTATATCGTTTTCCTCACGGCACTGGAGATGAAACAAGAGCTGGCGGGCGTTCTACTGGTTGCGTGTGGGTTTTTGTTCCTCGCAAGTCGCGTCCTGGTCAGCGTCGACTGGACGCTGTTGCTGGTGTTTATGGCGATGTTTATCGATGTGCATCTGCTGATTCAGTTGCCTGCATTACAAAACGCCCTGCATAGTGTTACGGGCCTGTCGCAAACCGGTCTGTGGTTGACGGCAATGGGCTTGTCGCAGTTTATCAGCAATGTTCCCGCAACCATTTTACTGCTTAATTATGTGCCTGCTTCGACCTTGCTGGCCTGGGCGGTTAACGTCGGCGGATTTGGCCTTCTGCCGGGTTCGCTGGCAAATCTGATTGCCCTGCGTATGGCCAACGATCGTCGCATCTGGTGGCGTTTTCATCTGTGGTCGCTGCCCATGCTGGTCTGGGCCGCGTTGATTGGCTTCCTGCTACTTTAGAGAAATGGGCAAGAAATAGACAGAAACGCCACATTCGCAATGAGGGGCGGGAAGGTATAACTCTTCCTGTACCCATCGAACGAACATTGCGAGGAGCGTTGTATGCGTTATCAAAAACTGGGCAATACCGGTCTGTTTGTTTCTGAGTTGTGCCTTGGCACGATGACTTTTGGTGGTGAAGGCGGCATGTGGGGAAAAATAGGCCAGTTGCAGCAGCGTGAGGCTGACCAACTGGTGGGCCGTGCGCTGGATGCTGGCATTAACTTTATCGATACCGCAAACGTCTACTCGGAGGGCCGCTCTGAGGAGATCACGGGTCAGGCGCTGAAAAATCTCCATATCCCGCGTGAAAATGTTGTGGTTGCGACCAAAGTATTTGGTGAAACAGGGACGGCTGGGGTGAACTCACGCGGCAGTTCGCGTTTCCACATCATGAACAGCGTCAAAGAGAGCTTGCGTCGTTTACAGCTCGATCATATCGATCTCTACCAGTTACATGGTTTTGACCCAGCCACTCCCATCGAGGAGACGCTGTACGCTCTGGATAATCTGGTCCAGCAGGGTCATGTGCGTTATATCGGTGTGTCGAACTGGGCAGCCTGGCAAATCATGAAGGCGCTGGGGATTGCCGAGCGCCTGGGTCTGTCCCGTTTTGCGTCGCTGCAAGCCTATTACACCATTGCCGGGCGTGATCTGGAGCGCGAACTGGTTCCGATGATGCAAAGTGAAGGCGTTGGGTTGATGGTCTGGAGCCCGTTAGCTGGAGGGCTGTTGAGCGGTAAATATGGCCGTGATGGTCAGAGTGAAGCCGGCGGGCGTCGTCTGGAGTTTGATTTCCCGCCTGTGGAGAAAGATCGTGCATTCGATGCGGTTGATGTGATGCGTATGATTGCTGACCGTAAAGGTGTGTCGGTGGCGCAAATCGCGCTCGCATGGCTGCTGCATCAAAAAGTGGTCACCAGCGTCATCATTGGCGCAAAACGCCCGGAACAACTCGATGACAACATTGCAGCAACCACCGTTTGTCTAAGCGAAGAAGAGCTAAAACAACTTGATACGGTTAGTGCTCTGCCGCGTGAATATCCAGGCTGGATGCTGGAACGCCAGGGCGAGTATCGTCGCAACCAGCTCGCGCAGTAGTCATTTTATAACGTGCTTTCAGGCCGGGTCCGCATAGCGGATCCGGCTTTTTTATTTAATACGGCTCACAAAAAACGATCCTTTCTTTTGCCTGGTTTTTCATTCTTGTCTATATGACTAGTCATAATATTTAAATGACTAGTCATATAGGGAGAGACCATGAATCAATCACTGCCAGCTAATTTCTTGTGGGGAAATTCAGTTTCCAGCATGCAGACGGAAGGGGCGTGGAATGAAGGCGGAAAGGGAATGTCGGTGTATGACATTCGCGAGGCCGCTGAGAATACCTCTGACTGGAAAGTGGCGACAGACTCGTACCATCGTTATAGGGAAGATTTCGATTTGATGCAGGATCTGGGCATGAATTGCTACCGTTTCCAGATCGCATGGAGCCGCGTTTGCCCTCAGGGTGATGGCGAGTTCAATGACGAAGGGATCGCGTTTTACGATCGTTTTATTAACGATCTGATTGCCCGTGGCATTGAGCCCATGATTTGTCTCTATCATTTTGACATGCCACTGGCGTTGGCACAGGAATACAACGGTTTTAACGATCGCCGTGTGATGGCGGCGTTTATCCGCTACGGCAAAAAGATGATCGACTGCTACGGCGACCGCGTGAAGTACTGGCTGACCTTCAACGAGCAGAACATTTTCCATATGCCGGAAGCCTTCAGGATCTCCGGCTATATGAAAGGGGAGAAAACCCTGCGCGAGTTGTATGAGCTTCAGCACCACACGATGGTGGCGCATATGGCATTGACCGAGTACTTGCATCAGACCAGACCGGGGCAGTTAATGGGCGGTATGCTGGCACATCAACTGGTTTACCCGGCAACCTGCAAACCGCGCGATATTTTTTGTGCACAACAGTACGACGAATTCCTCAACCAGAACCTGCTGCGCGTTTTTGCAGGCCAGGGCTACAGCCCGGCGGTCATGGCGGTGGTAGAACAGCTTGGCTTTAGTGATATCTATCGTGCTGAAGATCTGGCTCTGCTGGCAAGAACCAAAAACGATTACATGGCATTCAGTTACTACGCCAGTAAAACCCTCGACAGCGATGCTATCCCTGACGGGACGCCGGTGAACGATTACCTGCTTTATGGCGATAAAAATAATCCCTACCTGAAAGCAACAGAGTGGAACTGGCAAATTGATCCTCTTGGTTTTCGCACCATTATCACGCGCTATTACAACGACTGGCGCATGCCGGTATTCCCGATTGAAAACGGTATTGGGGTGATTGAATCATGGGATGGGATTCACCCGATCGAGGACGATTACCGTATCGATTATCACCGTAAGCACCTTGAGGCGATGCAGGCCGCGATGTTTGAAGATGGCGCGCAGGTTATTGGCTACCTTGGCTGGGGGTTGATCGACATTCTCAGTTCGCAGGGGGATATGCGTAAACGTTACGGCGTGGTCTATGTGAACCGCGAAAACCATGATCTGAAAGACCTTAAACGCGTGCCGAAAAAGAGTTATGCGTGGTTAAAACAGGTTATCCATACCAACGGACGCGAGATGTAAGTTGTACGCTGCCGGGCCGTTTTTGTGACTGATAAATGGGAAATATCCGCTATGTCTGAAACAAAAATAACACCGAATATGCAGTCTTTTGTCGACAGATTTGTTGAGTTTTCAGCACGCCTGGCAAACCAGGTGCATCTTCGCTCCCTGCGTGATGCCTTCGCCACGGTAATGCCGATTTTTATTCTGGCGGGCCTGGCAGTGCTGGTGAACAATGTGGTGTTTCCCTGGATCTTTGAGGGCGACACGCTGACACAGTTTAAGGTGTGGGGCGAGGCTATTATCAACGGTACGCTGAATATAGCGGCGCTGTTGCTGGCTCCGATGATCGCCTGGTCGCTGGCGCGCAACAAAGATTTCGACAATCCGGTCTCGGCAGTGGTGATCGCCGTCAGCAGTTTTATCATTATGATGCCCATGCATCTGCAACTGACTCCCGTAGGAAGCCAGACAACGGTGAACGTCACGCAGGTGCTGACGTTTGCCAATATAGGCTCCACCGGGATTTTTGCCGGAGTGCTGATTGGCCTCCTTTCCACTGAGGTCTTTATTGCCATTTCGCGGTTAAAAGCGTTGCAGATCTCACTTGGGGAGAATGTCCCTCCGGCGGTCAGCAAATCCTTTACCGCACTGATCCCGACTATCCTCACGCTCTCTTTATTTGCGGTGCTGGCCGCCTTGCTGGCGAATGTGATGCATACGGATTTGATCCACCTGATCACCACCTTTATTCAGCAACCCTTACGACTAATTAATACCAGTCTGCCCGGTACTATTTTTATCTATAGCTTTGTTAACTTCCTGTTTACGTTGGGTATTCACCAGTCAGTGGTGAACAGTGTGGTGCTGGAGCCATTTTTGCTCATCAATACGAATGAGAACATGCTGGCTTTTGCTAACGGCCAGCCTGTTCCTCATATCATCAATAACATCTTTGTCCCAACATTCGGTATGGTGGGCGGAACCGGGAGCACCATTTCACTCCTGCTGGCGATTTTTATCTTCTCGCGGCAAAAATCTGCAAAACAGGTGGCGCGGTTATCCCTGGCGCCGGGATTATTCAATATCAATGAGCCGGTTATCTTTGGCTTACCGATTGTCTTTAACCTGCCGCTGATGATCCCGTTTGTCCTGCTGCCAGCGATTGGCATTTACGTTGCCTGGCTATGCACTACGCTGGGATGGATGTCGCGCTGTGTGGTGATGATCCCCTGGACGACACCGCCCATTCTTAGCGCATGGCTGGCGACGGCAGGGGACTGGCGGGCGGTGGTGGTGCAGTTGGCAATCATTGTATTTGGTGTATTCTTCTACCTGCCTTTCCTCAAAATTGCCGAGAGAGTGGCGTTAAAAAACAGCGGGATAGAAAACTAATTGTAAGGAAAGGACGATGGCGGCTAAGTACATCACCATTGCACGGGAAATCAAGAAACGCATTATCAGCCAGCAGTATGCCGCTAGTGAGCCGTTGCCAGACCAGTTTGCGCTGGCAGCGGAGTTCAGTACCAGCCGTATGACCATTCAACAGGCGATGCGCCAGTTGATTGTCGAAGGTCTGGTATATACCCGTCAGGGGCAGGGGACGTTTATTCGTAAGAATTTCCTGCAACTCTCGCAATGGGATCTCTCTGGTAGTGACTATTTTGGGGCGACAAAAACATGGGAACATCTTGGAACAGTCACAAGCCAGGTTGTGCACTTTGAACTGCGTTTCCCGAACGAGAAAGAGCAGGCATCCCTGATGATAAACGGTGATGCGCCAGTCTATGATTTTGTCCGTCTGCGTTTATTGAATGGTGAGCCGATGTCGCTGGATTCAACCGTAATGCCGCTGAACCTGGTTCCGGGGTTGAACAAAAGCCACCTCGAAAGCTCGGTATTCCGTTATGTGCAAGAAACGCTAGGGCTCAAAATTATGGGATCATACCGTGTTGTGCGTGCACTCAAGCCGAATGCCCTGGACATGCAGCACCTGGTTTGTGAGCAAACCGATCCGGTTCTGGAGGTTGAGCAGGTTATCTATCTGGAAGATGGCACACCGCTAGAGTATGCGCATTGTCATTATCGTTATGACCACGGTGGGATCGTGATTGTGAACAACGGGTAAGTATTTACCCGCATCTCAGGCGCATGACTCAAAGTAATTGTCGGTATCTTTTATGTAGAGATCGTTCTGGCACAGATAGTGAATTTGACCTGGTTTAAATGTGAAACGCATTTTTTGCAGGAATGAGCGTTTAATTTTGCTGGTATTTGTTCGGGAAAGACCATAGTCATGAATAATTTCATGGATATGACGAATGTTTTGCGCTGAAACATAAACAGGTGTTTTGGTTAATTGAATAAGTTTACTGATCCAGATGTCATCCGCGCAGGGGCATACTGTCAAAAAGTCTTCATTATCATGAAAATATTGAGGAATCATATTTTTTTTAAGTACGACGCCACCAAGTCCCGTAATAATATAGTCCTGATCTATCACTTTTGGTGTGGTAATTAACGGGAAATTTCTATAACTATCAAGAATATCTTTTTTCTTTTTTATCGTTTTTCTGACGCGAATAGCCACGACGTATTCTTGATTATGGTGATAAAAATCACTCAGCAGGTTTTCAGTCCACACATCGTTATAAATAGCGTCGTCATCAGCATAAATCAGTATATCGTCTCCTGTTGCTTCTCGCAGAGCAGGGAACAACTTACGGTACGGGCCTGTGTTTTTAACCCAGCGGAAAATAAGGTTTATGCCTGTTTGTCGGATCTTTTCTGCCCACACGGGTTCTTCGGTGATGCCTTCATCACTGAGGTATGGCTCTCTGGATACCCAAACAACAATCTGATCCACCGTTTTACTCTGGTTCGCAAGTGACCATACGGTTTGCGAACAGAGATAAAGACGCGATTTTGTAGTTGTTAAATTAATACTGATCATCGTAAGAAACGTGCTCCAGAAAAATTATGCAATTACAAATAACGCAGAAAACACCGGGCTATAAGTGGCTGGATGATATCACTGGGAAGAATAGATGTAACCCCATCTGGCTAACATAAAATGGCCGTAATGAGACATATAGCATCTTTAATACATTTTTCTGGGAGATATAAATACGGAACACAAAAAAATAAAAACCCCGATGATTCGGGGTTTTTTAGGAACGCTTTAATAAGCAGAACGGATTAGTTTAAGCGTACTGGCATACCAGAGCGGTTTTGAATAGCCTGATCAACAATCGTGCTTTCAACGTCCTGCTGAGCTGTGACGGCTTGTACCGCTTTAGTCAGAGTCACAGGTACGGTTTCGTTATTGTTAATCTGATCTTCGCTAGTGGAGAGCGGGTTATGAACTTCAATATAACGGCTACCATCTGGCTCTGACGTTGCTTTTACTGGTTCGTTGATGAACTGAACGCGCGTGCCAACTGGAACGTTTTCAAACAGGAATTTGATGTCGTCGTTACGCAGACGCACACAACCATGGCTCACACGCAGACCAATACCGAAGTTGGCGTTGGTTCCGTGGATCGCGTACAAGCGGCCAATGTAGAGAGCATACAGACCCATAGGGTTATCCGGGCCGGCAGGAACAACGGCTGGCAATGGTTCGCCTGCTGCAATGTATTCTGCGTGCATTTTGGCGGTTGGCGTCCAGGTTGGACCCGCTTTTTTACGCTCAACTTTGGTGGTCCAGTTCATCGGGGTATCTTTACCCAACTGGCCGATACCAATTGGCAGAACGATGACCGTGTTTGTCCCTTTCGGGTAGTAGTAAAGACGCATTTCGGCGCTATTAATGACGATACCTTCATGAACGGTATCTGGCAGAATCAGCTGCTGAGGAATGTTCAATACCGTACCGGCTTTCGGCAGATAAGGGTCTACACCTGGATTGGCTTCCAGCATGTTGGACAGGCCTAGCTGATACTCAGCGGCGTAATATTCCAGCGGCTGGGTGTTTCCTTCCTCAATGGTGACGACCTGGTTTTGACCTACCAGACGGCTACCGTCTGTCGGCAGTGGATACGTCACCGCAGAAGCGGTTTTGCAAAAACCTACTACGGCAAACGCCGCCGCTAAAAGCGTTGTTAATTTCATGTTCATGTTGTGCGAGGTATCTGGCCACTCAGGCGATTAGTTGATAAGTCTGAATCATTGATGGGAGCGCATTATATGTGCATTCCCGCTAACAGGGAAATCAGATGTGTACGAAATCACACTTTTTTCGGTTTTGTTATAGTTTAGTGGCGAATTGCAACACGGGATCTCATTTCGGAATTGTGGCATAATGCCGTGTTTATCACACTTTTTCGCAGGAATCTCCCGTGTTAGTTACCAGCAACGTCACTATGCAGTTTGGCAGTAAGCCGCTGTTTGAAAACATTTCCGTCAAGTTTGGCGGCGGCAACCGTTACGGCCTGATTGGTGCCAACGGTAGCGGCAAATCTACCTTTATGAAGATTCTGGGTAGCGATCTCGAACCTACACTGGGCAACGTGTCGCTCGATCCGAATGAGCGTATCGGTAAGCTGCGTCAGGATCAGTTTGCCTTTGAAGAATTTACCGTACTCGATACCGTGATCATGGGACACGGAGAGCTGTGGGAAGTGAAACAAGAACGTGACCGCATCTACGCCCTGGCAGAAATGAGCGAAGAAGACGGCTATAAAGTGGCTGATCTCGAAGTACTTTATGGCGAAATGGACGGTTACTCTGCTGAATCTCGTGCGGGCGAACTGCTGCTTGGCGTGGGCATTCCTGTTGAACAACATTATGGTTTGATGAGTGAAGTGGCCCCAGGCTGGAAACTGCGTGTGTTGCTTGCGCAGGCGCTGTTCTCTAACCCGGACATTCTGCTGCTCGACGAACCAACGAACAACCTGGACATCGATACCATTCGCTGGCTGGAGCAGACGCTGAACGAGCGTGACAGCACCATGATTATCATCTCGCACGACCGTCACTTCCTGAACATGGTCTGTACCCACATGGCGGATCTGGATTACGGCGAACTGCGCGTTTACCCAGGCAACTACGACGAGTACATGACGGCGGCAACTCAGGCGCGTGAGCGTCTGCTGGCTGATAACGCCAAGAAGAAAGCGCAAATTGCTGATCTGCAATCCTTCGTGAGCCGATTCAGTGCGAATGCGTCAAAATCCCGTCAGGCGACCTCACGTGCTCGTCAGATTGACAAGATCAAACTTGACGAAGTGAAGGCCTCCAGCCGTCAGAACCCGTTCATCCGCTTCGAGCAGGATAAGAAACTGTTCCGTAACGCGCTGGAAGTGGAAGCCCTGGCTAAAGGGTTCGATAACGGCCCATTGTTTAAAAACTTCAACCTGTTGCTGGAAGTGGGTGAGAAGATTGCCATTCTGGGAGCGAACGGCGTGGGTAAATCCACCATGCTGAAAACGCTGGTTGGCGAACTTCAGCCTGACAACGGGACGGTGAAGTGGTCTGAGAATGCGCAGATTGGTTACTACGCACAGGATCATGAATTTGAATTCGAAAATGATCTGACCGTATTCGACTGGATGAGCCAGTGGAAGCAGGAAGGGGATGACGAGCAGGCTGTTCGTAGCATTCTGGGGCGTCTTCTGTTCAGCCAGGACGATATTAAAAAGCCTGCCAAAGTGCTTTCTGGTGGTGAAAAAGGCCGCATGCTGTTTGGCAAGCTGATGATGGAAAAACCGAATATTCTGGTCATGGATGAACCAACCAACCACCTGGATATGGAATCGATCGAGTCGCTGAACATGGCGCTGGAAATGTACCAGGGGACGTTGGTCTTCGTGTCCCACGACCGTGAGTTTGTTAGCTCGCTGGCAACCCGTGTGATTGAAATTACGCCAGAACGCGTGGTGGACTTCACCGGCAACTACGAAGATTATCTGCGTAGCAAAGGCATCGACAACTAATTTCCCGTTGTCTTTTACGCAGCAGATGCGTTGGCTTCACCTGTTCACCCCGGTCACTTACTGATGTAAGCGCCCGGGGATTCACTGGCTTACCGCCTTCCTGCAGCGCGAAATACTGAGGGAAAGGAGTATTGCTCCTGTTCCCTCTCCTAATGGGAGAGGGTGAGGGCATCAGGCCGTACTACACCACCCATTCACCACCTTCAACACCATTCACCAGCAGCTTGCGTTTTTCCCCTGTCGGTAATGATACCTTCAGCGCTTGCCACGCCGGACGATAATCCCCGCGCGCATTCACCTTCAGATTGATGGTTGCCCCATCGCACACCATCTCCCACTCAACCCACAACGCGTTGCCTGTCTGATATCCCCAGCTTTCGCCATCATCTTCGAACAGCAAACCTGATGTCGTGCCGACACCTTTGACAGGGAACAGCTTCAGTTCACGCGCGTCATCTTTTTCCGCGCAGACATGGGTGATGCGTTCGCTGAGCGGCAACCCCGCCCCTGCGCGAACCAGAAGCGGGAGTTTTTCCAGCGGGGCGTCGAGGACAATCCACTGAGCACCCGAGAACCATTCGTGGGTGTAGAAATCGTACCAGCCGGTTTCGTTATCCGGTAACCAGACGCGGCGCTCACGTTGCCCGGCTTCAACCACGCTTGCGACCAAAACGTCGCGGCCCAGCAGGAAGTCGTCACACTCGTCGAAGGTCTGCGCATCATGTTCGTGATCGAGGAAGGTCGGGCGCAGCATTGGCTCATCGTCGGCATGTGCCTGCCAGAGCAGGGTGTAGAGGTAAGGTAGCAGACGATAGCGCAGTTCAATCGCGCTACGGATCGCAGGCGTAACGCCCGGATACATCCATGGCTCATTAACGGTGTGATCGTCATTCCAGGAGTGAATGGTGAAACGTGGGTGCATCACGCCGTTTTGTACCCAACGAACGAACAGCTCTGCATCCGGCTTATCACCGGAGAAACCGCCGACGTCATGACCGACGTTAAACAGCCCTGACAGGCTCATTCCCAGCCCCATGCGGGTGTTATAGCGCAACGTATCCCAGTTGGTGCGGTTGTCGCCGCTCCAGGTCTGGACATAGCGCTGCATCCCTGCGCAGCCGGAACGTGAAATCAGATACGGGCGTTTTTCTGGCGCAAAACGCTGCTGTGCTTCCAGCGAAGCACGCATCATCAACAGCGGCATCACCGGACGGATGTGCTTAATCGCAATCTCCTGGCCAAAGCCATGGCAGCGGGCTTCTCCGTCCCACACTTCAAATTCATTGTTATCGTTCCAGGTGGAGTCGATGCCCATCTCCAGTAACTGAGTGGTAACGCCTTCTTGCCACCACTGGATCGTCTGTGGGTTCGTAAAATCCAGGTTTGAACCTTCGTCATCCCAGAAGCTTGAACGTTCTGGGGCGTCGGTTTCGGAGTCACGAATGAACAACCCTTTTTCCGCCACTTCGTTATAGCGTGGGTGATCCTGCAACAAACAGGGTTTGATATTTGCCGCGAGTTTCAGCCCTGCGTCATGGAAGGCCTGGCTCATCACTTTCGGCTGCGGCACTTTGTCGTAGTTCCAGTTAAAGACGTAGCGTTTACCGTTGATGGAGGTATAGCCGGACGAGAGCTGGAACGAATCGCACGGGATCGCGTGTTCTTCGCACAGGCGAATAAAGTTCATCAGCTGGTTTTGCGCGTCCGGCGCATCGGTGTAGTGCATGGTCGAGCCGCTATAACCCAGGCTCCATTTGGGACCGAACAGGGTTTTACCGGTCAAACGCACAAAGACTTTGGTGACATCCAGCACCCGTTTACCGGTAAACATGTAGTAATCAATGTCACCCGCTTCCGCTTGCCAGCGGCGATAAGCGGTGTGGTAGTTATCAATTTCGTTACCCAGATCCAGCCAGCAACTGCTCAGGTTATCGTAGAACAGGCCATAGCTGACGTCATCGCGGCGCGCGATAGTGAACGGAATATGTTTGTACAAAGGGTCTGTGCTGACGGCGTTATACCCCATTGCATCCAGGTTACGCATCTCATAGCGCTTACCGTTGCGTTGTAAATCACCGGCCTTTTCGCCCAGGCCATAAAAACGTTCATCCTTGCGACGGCTCAGGTAGTGCGCCACGCCGTCGCCGTGGGCATTCAGCAAATAGGCACTCGTCGGGCGATCGTTGACCAACGGCTGCCACTCACCCGCGTCGCTGCGATAATGCCACTCCAGCCACAGTGGCTGGTGCACCGTCACGCGCAGTTGTTCTGTTGCAACGGTAAGCATGTCGTCCTGCTGAGTAAGCTGCCAGGCCGGGCAAGAAAATCCACTGAGATCCTGGCGATCGCGCCCTTCCCAGGGCACATCTTTCTCCGGGGCGATACTCCAGGTTTTGTCCAGAGCCAGTCCGCCTTTGCGCTTAATCAGCACACGAAACAGATTCTCTTCCAGCACATACAGACACAGATGATGTTGGTTATCGAGCAGCAGTTCCAGATGGTTCGCCGTCTGCTTATTGAGGGTCCAGCTTTTCAGGGTTTTCATATGCAATACATCCACTATCAGGCGCGCTTGGCGCGGCGTTCAGCAATAAATGCTACCAGGAAGAAAGCGCCAATCAGGTCGAAGAACCCCATGGCGATAAACAGCGGGTTAAAGCCGATTTTGTCGGCGGTCACCCCAATCAAAAGGGAGAAAAGGAAGCTCGCGATCCACGCAGCCGAGCCGCGCATACCATTGACGGTCGCCATCTGGCCTTTATCGAATGACTCCACGACCAGCGCGCTCAACATGCAGGAGATGATCTGATGCCCGAAGCCACCAATTGAGATCAGTACGATGGTGATATACGGATCACGCGTAATGGCGACGGCGGCCAGGGAGATCATCAAAAATGCGCCAGTGACGGAGCTCGCCACCACAGAGTTAACACGGGTGCAGCCAAACACGCGGGTGTACAGGCGTGTAAGGTATCCACTCACAACACTGCCCAGGTCGGCAGCAAGGAACGGCAACCAGGCGAACATAGCTATTTGCTTCAGATCCATGCCGTGTTCTTTGGCAAGGTACAACGGAACCCAGAAGCTCAGAACGGCCCAGGCTGGCTCCGCCATAAAGGCCGGGATGGCAATACCATAGAAGCGCTTATTCCTGGAGACGGTTTTCAGCGCGGTGAGGAAAGGCAGTTTCATGGCGGGCGGTTCATTATCCTGCTTGATAAACGCCAGCTCGTCTTTGCTCAGATTCGGATGCTGCTCAGGGTTATGGTAGAACGCCCACCACAGGATCACCCACAGCAACGCCAGCACGCCGGTAAACATAAACGCACCCTGCCAGCCAAAGGAGGCATGCGCGAAGTAGATGATCGGCGGGGCGAGCATTGCGCCAATTGAGAAGCCGACTCCCGCCCAGCCAGCGGCAATCGGGCGCTCTGATTTCGGGAACCATTCACCAATCGTTTTGGCGTTAGCCGGCGTCGCCGCCGCTTCTGATGCCCCCATAAAGAAGCGCAGGATAGCCAGATGCAGCCAGCTTCCGGCTCCTGCATGGAAAATACACATCAGTGCCCACAGACCGGCGCACACCATAAAACCAATTTTCAGCCCAATGACATCGATCAGCCAGCCGCACAGGGGCTGGAAAATGGTATAGGCAATCTGGAACGCGCCCACAATCCAGGAATACTGTTCGGTGGTGATGCCCACGCTCTCTTTCAGTTCCGGAGCAAGGATACCGAGAGAGTTACGGGTGATGTAGTTGACGGTTACGCCCAGCAAAAACAGTACCAGCACATACCAGCGCAGGTTCTTTATGACGCGGCGAGTTTTGCTCGTCGCCACAGTGTTGTTGATGTCCTGACTCATTTCGTTCTCCACAAGACGGACGGGTAGGGGATAAGGTTTAGGTGTCATGCATATTTTTTAACTATTTGATAGTTATCTGTTTTGTTGTTTAAAGCTGATATACAACTAGTATGGAAGATGTGTGACAAGTTCACCTTAAGGGAGAAAAAGAACTGGCAATAGTGGATTTTGTGCAAACTTTCTCATAACTACCGCTAATCGTTTGGCATGATGCATTCCATGACCGATAGTGCCTGATATTTACGTCATGAAAATTTTTTCATTTAGCAAACGGAGCGAGATCACAAAATGGATAAAAGGCTAAAAATTGCCGAGATTGCCGCTCGCACAGCGCTTTCCATCAGCACGGTTTCGCGTGTACTGGCAGGAAAAGCCAATACCAGCGAAAAGGCGCGTAGCAAGGTGCTGGAATGTGCACGGCAACTGGGCGTTATGGAGGGGCTGGCTGCTGGTCGCTTGCTGCTCAACAGTCTGGTGGTCTTTGCTCCACAGCGCGCGTTTGATGAGCGGTCCGACATCTTTTACTACCGCGTGATCCAGAGTGTCAGTAAAGGTCTGGCCTCACATGAAGTACGGTTGCGCTATTGTGCGCTGGAAGAGAATGACAGTGACGCACAGCTGTTTCTGGCGCGAATGAACGAGCCAGATACCCAGGCCGCAATTCTGCTGGGGATAGACGATCCGCATATTCACGATTTGGCGGTAGATATCGGCAAACCCTGCATGTTGATTAACTGCCGGGACCGCCTCATGCGCCTTCCTGCGGTTGCGCCCGACCACCGCGCGATTGGCGAACGTGCTGCTGAATACCTGTTTGAAATGGGGCATCGTGAGGTAATGAATGTGCTCTGCCTGCGGCGCTACACCATGGAACTGCGTCTGTCGGGAATGCGTGACGCATGGCAGGCACATAACCTGAAGTTTACGGATAAACGTGATCTGCTGGTGATCCCGAGTTTCAGTGCCAAAGAGACAGAGCAACGGGTCAGTGAGTGGCTGAGTCAAAGCAAAAACGTGCCTACGGCCTTTCTGGTCGGAGGGGATTTTATGGCCGCAGGTACGATAAGCGCCCTGCAAAAAAAGGGGTTACGCGTGCCGCAGGATGTCTCAGTGATGAGCATTGACGGCTTTAACCTGGCGGCTATTCAGGATGTGCCATTAACCGCCGTACATGTCCCGCGGGATGAGCTGGGTACAGAAGCGGTGCATATGCTCCAGCAACGGCTGATGCGCCCGGATGCAGCTGTCGGAACCCTGTTGCTGAACGGTTCACTGGCGGTGCGGGAGTCCGTCCGGCGGATACGTCAGGGAAAACGACGCACCGCCGTTGAGCGGGAAGGGTTATACGATGTTTAGGCCATACCCAGCGCGCGTTTGCCGTGGATGTTCAGATCGTCCAGGGTGAAGCGGTCCTGCCAGGTTTTTTCATAATCTTCACGCGGGAAATCCCCCGGCGAAGCCCCGGTTTCCAGTGCTGCTTTGACTTTCTTCGCGTAGGCGAGGTTTTTCTCACACATCGGTGCGGCAGGGATGTACATCACATTGCCCCAGCCTTGCTGGTTTTCGACAGGCGCAACAGAGTGGATCACATCGCAGTGCCACCAGACGGAATCACCGGCTTCCAGAGCAGGAATGCTGGTGAGTGCTTCGATAAGCAGTGGATGCCATTTTTCGGAAATGGGCAGCACGCGGCCAGGGGCAACACCGCACAGCTCATCTTCCGGTACATCGTCCAGCAATGGGCGCAGCAGAATATATGCCATCGCTTCCGGGATCGGAACCACATGCAGCAGACCTTGATCCGGGATCATATCGGAGAGCGCAGTCCAGCCCTGGAAGGTGCGGAACACGGAACATTTCGTGGTGTTATCCACGGTGTACTCTTCAACGTCGGTGCGATGCGCCGCATTCCACGGATCGTATTGATCCACATTGCCGTCAAAGACGCGGGCGAACACCTGCTGGTAAGCCGGAAGTAGCCAGCGTTCCAGCGCTCCGGAGTCGGTGTGTGCTCCCAGCCCTTTTGACGTGGTTCCTGGCGGGCGGCGGCGGATACGATCCGGGTAAATCACGCTGACATCCGGGTTAAACCACTGTTTACCGTTGCTCTCGAATGTCCATAAACGGTTCAGGAACGACTGGACCTGCGCCATCTCTTCACTCTGGCGTGCCTGCATTTGCGCCTGTGACCAGTAGATCGGGTAAATCTCCGGGCGTGAAGCGGTTAATGTGCCGAAGAAGTTATCGCCAGGCCCTTTGTAGACCGCATCAAACTGGTTGAGATCAAGATAGTCGAGCATGGCGTTATCCCACGCCAGCGCTTGCTCGCGCGGGAAATGACCTTTGATGACGGCACAGCCCCGGCGTTTAACGGCATCACGCTGTTCTGCGGTGATACTGCCGTTTTTGACATCTGCAAACGGGATCACCGGCCAAACGGATCCGCCTTTGCTTTTCAACGTATTTATTTCGGCCACGCGGGTCGCAATTTTGTCGCTGAGCGTATCGAAAACCGCCTGAACGTCACCGATCTGCACACGTAACTCACGTTTCATCTGACGGATCGCGGCTTTGTGGTCCGCTGGCAAAATCTCACTGGTAAACGTCATAACTGCCTCGCATCTTTCATTCGAAAGTAAAAATATCTACAAGTGATACTTTAAGTTAAAAAATGGTTAATGCAAGTTTAAAATCTTGACGTACAGCACAGGATGAAAAAAGAGTGTGTTGCCGGGGAATGACACCGGCAACGGGGGATCAGGCGTCGAACGGGGAAGCGGTATCGAGCACGGCCTGAATGACATTCAGTGCGCCCTGGTGGTTGTTATCGTCAGTGGCAAAATGGCTGATCGCTTTGATGTTTTCTGCGGCATTACCCATGGCAAATGAATACTTCACCAGCCTGAGCATTTCGGCATCGTTGCCGCTGTCACCGATGGCGACACACTCCTGTGGCGAGATTTTCCAGCGCTTCAGTAACCGGCTGATGCCATTGGCTTTGTGCAGGCCTGGGATAATCAAATCGACAAAGCCAAACCCGCTGGTGACAGGTTTCATAATGCCGTCCAGCGACACATGCAGCTTATCGATTAAACCAGGGATATCACTGTCTGGCAGATTCAGGGAGAACTTGAACAGCACATCGTCGATCTCACGGTAATCGCTGATGCGTTTTAAGCGGTGATAGTGCTTTGACATCAGTGCCACAAACTCTTCCGGCGCGGTATTGCTCACATAGGCGCTGTCCAGACCGCAGGCCACGAAGTTAAGCTGTTTATCCTTGAGCAGTTCACCAATCACAATTTGTGACTCATGACGAGTCAACTCGCCATGGAAAATCTGTTCCCCGTGTTCGAAAACCAGAGCGCCGTTTTCTGCCACAAAAGAGATCTGTTCTTTCAGTTCCGGGAAGAAGGAGATGAGCTGGTAATACTGGTTGCCGCTGGCGACAACAAATTCAATATTACGGGCTTTAAGTTGCTCGAATTGCGCCTGAAAGCGGATACGATCGTACTGCTTGGCATCATCAAGAAAAGTTCCGTCCATATCGGTGACGATAACTTTAACGGTCATACATTGCGCTCCTGAATATTACTGCGACCAGCAACATTCTAATAACAACGTGACCTGAACCACAAATTTATTTCATTCGAAAGTAAAAGCAAAACGGCAACCGACGTTGCCGTTTTAGTGTTTTTATCCTCTCCCGCCAGTTGAGTGCCGGGGTGAGGGGGACTCTGTTACAGCGTATGTTCTGTACGCGCAATAATATCGTCCTGCGCATCTGGTGACAGGGCAGTGAAGAACGCTGAGTAACCCGCTACGCGCACCACCAGATCGCGATACTGGTCCGGATGTTTCTTCGCTTCCAGCAGCGTTTCACGGGAGACAATGTTGTACTGAATATGCCAACCTTTATGTACTTCAAAGAACGTACGCAGCAGTACCATCAGCTTCTGGCGGTCACTGTCATTCTCCAGCGTTGACGGATTCAATTTCTGGTTTAACAGCACGCCGCCCAGAATGGCTTCCGTTGGTAATTTACCGACGGAGCCGATGACTGCAGTTGGGCCGAGATGGTCTGTACCCGATGCCGGGCTTGCCCCTTCAGCCAGCGGCGTGTGCGCTTTACGTCCGTCCGGTGTCGCCATGGTGGCTGCGCCAAACGGCACGTTAGCTGAAATTGAGGACGTACCGGCGTAGTAGTTCCCTCCAATTGGGCCACGGCCATAGCGCGGGTTGTGGTACTGCTTCAGCTCTTCGATATAGGTTGCATAGGCACGGGTGAGCAGTAAGTCCACACTGTCATCGTCGTTACCGTACTTCGGTGCACCGTTGATCAGACGTTGGCGCAACTGTTCGTGAGTCAGCCCTTCGTAATCATCGGCCAGTGCGGCAGCAAGCTGTTGCTGGCCGATCGCACCCTGTTCGAAGACCAGTTTCTTCACAGCAGCCAGGCTGTTACCGAGGTTAGCAATGCCGACCTGGAGACCTGAAACCCAGTCATACTTCGCGCCGCCTTGCTTAATGCTCTTCGCGCGTTCAATACAGTCGTCGACCAGGGCCGAGCAGAGAATATCGTGCACGTTCTCTTCCAGCATGGTATCCACCACGTACTCAATCTCGATGGATTTACGCGTGTAGTAACGGATCTGGGTATCCCAGGCCGCCATGACCTCGTCGAAATTATCGAAATTACCGGCAGAAAGAGCCTTTTCCTGAGGCAGGAAGACTTTTCCGCTGGTGGCATCGCGGCCGCCTTCCAGTGCGGCCAGCATCACGCGGGCGAAGTTAATAAAGCTCATGCCCGTACAGCGATAGCCCCACTTACCACCCACTGCGGTTTCGATACAGCCAATGGCGGCATAGTCGTAGGCATCTTCTCTCTCTATGCCGAGTTTGATGAATTCCGGGATCACGATTTCATCGTTGTTAAAGGCGGGCATACCAAAGCCACAGCGAATGACCTGCACGCAGGCATCGAGGAAATCGTTGCTCATGCCAGCATGGTAACGCACGCTCAGGTTTGGCTGTGTTGAGCGCAGGCGGCCGCAGGATTCCAGAATGGCGTAAGAGAGTGGATTCACCGCATCCATTGGCTCGCCATTGATCAGCGTTTGTCCGCCGATGGTGACGTTCTGGTACAGCGGGCTACCCGCAGAGGCTTTAGAGTGCGAGCCGGAGCGGATCTTGTTCACTTCCAGCAGCTTCAGCCAGCAGCTGTGCAGCAGCTCGATGGCGTGCTCGCGGTCAAGGCTCTGGTTCAGTTCCACGTCGCGGCGATAGTACGGATAGAGATACTGGTCCATACGGGCAAACGATACGGAGTGACCGTTGGATTCAATTTGCAGGATCAACTGGATGAAGTAGCACAGCTGTAGCGCCTGCCAGAAGGTTTTTGGTGGTTCGTGGGCAATCACATCGCAGTTTTCGGCCATTGCCAGCAGTTCATCGCGGCGGCTTTCACGGGTTTCGCTGGAGGCCATTTCGCGCGCCAGGCCAGCAAAACGTTTGATATGCAGGCTCACCGCTTCCAGCACAATATCGATCGCTTTCAGGAATTGATCGCCGTGCAGGTCTTCCAGGTAGGTCAGGTTGATGCGGGAACGACGCTCGTCCACCTTGCGGCGCATGCCATCAAGACCTTCCTCCAGTACCAGCGGGAAGTTAACGGCCAGGTGTGCATCGCCTGATGTCATGTTGCCTTCGGCTTTGATAATACCGGTTTCCAGCAGACCTTTTTGCTCATCAGTAAACATGCCGTAGCAGCGATCCTGTACGGTCTGACCACGCCACCAGGGGCAAATCTCATGTAAAACGCGTTTATTCTCTTCGCTTACCGCAAAGCCTGCACCAGGACGATCAGCCAGATCATCAATCTCTTTTTCTATCCAGGAGACGGTGTATTCCGGGAAGATGGGCGCGGCGCGCACTTCACTTGCCTGGTTACCGATAATCAACTCATCGTGTTTGATCCAGATGGTGCGTTGTGCCAGGTGATGCGCCAGGGCCAGTGCACGACGCACCGGGATAGGCTTGTCCATATGCTGTTGGTACATCTCGGTATAGTGCTGCGCGCGTTCGGTACAGACCGGCGGCTTAACGATATGCACCAGGGCGGTTTTGTGTGCCTTAATACGGTCGCTGAGCGTGTTGAGATTCAGAGTAGTCATCATATTTATCCTCGTAAGGTCGCGGTTAACCCTTTCTGGCAGGCATACTGCTGCGCAAAGTCCAGTAGCGCAGGGTTATCCAGCGGTTTATCAGGGGCAGAGTAAGGTTGGTCGAGCAGGGTGTATTTGTTCATGCCCAGCGTGTGATAGGGCAGAAAATGGATGTCGTGAACGTTCAGTTCATCGGCGGCAAAATCAGTAATAGCGGTAATGGATGCTTCATCAGCGTTAAAGCCCTGGATCAGCGGTACACGGATCGTAATCTGTTTTCCGGCGGCAGCCAGGCGTTTCAGGTTATCCAGAATCCGTTTTGCCGATCCGTCCGTCCACTGTTTGAAAACGTCACCCTCGACGTGTTTCAGGTCGGCCAGGAACAGATCGATATAGGGCAGGGATGGTTCGATATAGTGCCACGGCACGTGCAGGCAAGTTTCGACCGCCGTATGTATGCCCTGATCGTGGCTGGATTTAAACAGGGAAAGGGCGAGATCCGGGTTCATAAAGGGTTCGCCACCGGAGAGGGTGATCCCGCCGCCGCTTCGATCGTAAAATGGTTTATCGCGCAAAACGGTCGCCATAATCTCCGGGACCTGCTGCTCTTCGCCGCAAACGGTGAGTGCCTGCGTCGGGCAACATGAGGTGAGGGTGTCGAGCGTCTCTTCGCTCAGTTTTTCGCGGTGGATGACCAGCCCATTCAGCGTGCGATCGATAATGCCCGGCGCCGCCTGTTGGCACAGGTCGCACCCTTCAAGACACAGGCGAGCGTCAAACAGCACATCCCGCGTGCGGGAACGGCTTTCCGGGTTCTGACACCAGCGACAGCCCAGTGAGCAACCTTTCAGGAACACCACGGTACGAATTCCGGGGCCATCGTGGGTAGAATAACGCTGAATATTGAAGATCATTTTTTCGCCTCTCGTGTTGCATATGAAGATTAAATTACTTTCGAATGAAAGTTATCTTGATATGGGTCAACTCTTGAGCGGGTTTTGCCGTGATAGGGTTAGTGCAGGCTAATTTTGAGGGTTACATCATGGAACTTTATCTCGACACATCCGACGTTGCGGCAGTTAAAAAGCTGGCGCGTGTTTTCCCGCTGGCGGGGGTAACAACCAACCCAAGCATTGTGGCAGCCGGGAAAAAACCGCTGGAGGTGTTACTGCCGGAATTGCATGACGCAATGGGCGGGAAAGGGCGACTGTTCGCTCAGGTGATGGCAACGACCGCTGAAGGGATGGTGGAAGATGCGCGCAAACTCCGCGCGATTATTCAAGACCTGGTGGTGAAAGTCCCTGTGACGGCAGAAGGTCTGGCGGCCATCAAAGTGCTGAAGGCTGAAGGGATCCCGACGTTGGGAACGGCTGTCTATGGTGCAGCCCAGGGCATGTTGTCTGCTCTGGCGGGAGCAGAGTACGTCGCACCTTACGTTAACCGTGTCGATGCCCAGGGCGGTGACGGGATCCAGACCGTTGCGGAATTACAGCAATTGCTGACGCTGCACGCGCCACAGTCAAAAGTGCTGGCGGCGAGCTTTAAGACGCCGCGTCAGGCGCTGGATTGTCTGCTGGCGGGATGTGAGTCGATTACATTGCCGCTGGATGTCGCACAGCAGTTTATCACTTCACCAGCGGTTGATGCCGCTGTCGCGAAGTTTGAACAGGACTGGCAGAGCGCGTTTGGGCGAACGTCGATTTAATTGATGCGGCCTGATGCCCACACTCCCTCACAGGGAGAGAGGGCAAACACGAAAACGGCAACCCGAGGGTTGCCGTTTGTTTTAGCCCCCACACACCTCACACCCAGGGTTTCGCATCAGTTTCATCTCACGAAACTGGCAGGTCATCGCGTCATACATCACGATTTTCCCCGCAGCCGGTGTGCCGTAATGGGCTAACACTTTGATGGCTTCCATGGCCTGCAACGACCCTATCACCCCGACCAGCGGCGCCATCACCCCCGCTTCCACACAGGTCAGCGCATTTTCACCAAACAGACGGCTTAAACAGCGATAGCAGGGCTCATTCTCGGCGTAGGTAAATACGCTGATTTGCCCTTCCATGCGGATAGCCGCGCCGGAAACCAGCGGAATTTTATGGGCAAAACAGCCTGCATTCAGCTGATTGCGAATGGCGACGTTATCGGTGCAGTCCAGCACCAGATCGTGCCGGGCAATTTGCGCGAACAGCGCGTCGTCATCCAGCATGGCATCAATGAGCGTGAACTGAACGTGAGGATTAATACGTGCCAGAGCCTGGCGCGCAGAGTCGACTTTCGGTTCGCCAACGGTCGCGTCGCTGTGTAGCGTCTGACGTTGCAGATTGGAGACCGACACCGTATCGAAATCCAGCAACGTCATACGGCCTGTGCCCGCAGCAGCCAGATACTGTGCGGCTGCGCAGCCCAGTCCCCCCAGTCCGACAACCAGGACGTTAGCGGCCTTGAGGGCTTCCTGACCGTCAAAATCGAAACCGCGCAGCACAATCTGGCGGTTATATCGCAGCATCTCCTGATCGCTCAGTTCTACCGCCATGATTAGCCTCCGAACAGGTGGTTGAAGGTTTCCACCTCTACCCATTCACCGACATCCACATTGCCGCGCTCACGCTCAAGCACGATAAAGCAGTTCCCCTGGCTGAACGAACTGAAAATATGCGAACCCTGATGACCCGTAGTGCTGACTTCCAGATCTCCATCGGCGTTGCGCGCCAGTATACCGCGCTGGAAATCGAGACGACCCGGCGATTTCTTCAGCCGTGTTGCCGTTCGCACGCGCAGGCGTTCCGGAAGCGGGCTGGCGGTGTTACCAGAAAGTTTTGCCAGCAGCGGCTGCACCAGTTGATAGAAGGTCAGCGCCGCTGAAACCGGGTTACCCGGCAGGCCGCAGAACCAGCTGTGTTTCAGTTTGCCAAATGCGAAAGGTTTGCCCGGTTTGATGGCCAGTTTCCAGAAGCCGATTTCGCCCAGCTCGTCGAGAATGGTTTTGGTGTAATCCGCTTCGCCTACGGAGACGCCACCTGAACTGATCACCACGTCAGCGGAGGCATCCGCTTCAATAAAGGCCGCACGCAGTTTCTCCGGGTCATCCGGAATGATCCCGAGGTTAACCACTTCACAGCCCAGTTGCTCCAGCATCAGATGGACCGCCAGACGGTTGGTGTCATAAATCTGACCGTCATGCAGTGGCTGCCCTGGCGACTGTAATTCATCTCCGGTTGAGAAAAGCGCCACGCGAACTTTACGGATAACGTCAATATCGGCTATACCGAGCGATGCCAGCACGGGCAGTTCGGCGACCGTCAGTTTTTGTCCGGCCGTGAATACGGTTGCACCGCGCGTAATATCTTCACCCGCCCGGCGGATGTTCTGGCCGGCTTTAACACTGGCAGTAAAGCGGACACCGCCTTCGGTTTGTTCGGTTTCTTCCTGCATCACCACGGCATCACAACCCGCGGGAACCGGCGCACCGGTCATAATCCGCACGCAACTGCCTGCTGGCCATTCACCGCTAAACGGCTGACCGGCGAACGCTTTACCGGCGACAGGCAACGCGGCTCCCGTCTGGATATCCGCCAGGCGTACCGCGTAACCGTCCATTGCGGAGTTATCGAATCCTGGCACGTTGAGTGGGGAGACGATATCGCGCGCAACAATACGACCAAAACAGCGCACTAACGGCAGTGTCTCCTGATCGTGCAACGGGGTGATGCGATCGAGCATCTGCGTGAGTGCCGTCTCAAGCGACATCAGTCCGGCGGTAAAATCCATGGGTGGCTCCTGCGGGATAACAACGAAAGCGCCCATTATGGCAGAAAAGTGCCACTAACTGTATGACCCCATGGGCTTAGCCTTTACATCGCAGTTGCGTCTTTCTATATTCAAAAATCATCTGAAGTTTCATCGACGATAATGATATTTATAGAAAAAGCAGCAAGTCAGGCTGATGGGTGATGTGAAATGGTCAATGCGGTAATCGCAATTCATGGCGGGGCCGGGGCAATCACCCGTGCGCAGCTCAGTCCGGAGCAGGAAAAGCGTTATATTGACGCGCTTTATACCATTGTGGAGACCGGCCAGCGCATGCTGGAAGCTGGCGAGAGCGCGCTGGATGTTGTTACCGAGGCGGTACGTCTGCTGGAAGAGTGCCCGCTTTTTAATGCCGGTATCGGTTCCGTGTTTACCCGCGATGAAACACACGAACTGGATGCATGTGTGATGGACGGAGCAAGCCTGAAGGCGGGAGCTGTCGCCGGAGTGAGTCATCTGCGTAATCCCGTTCTTGCTGCGCGACAGGTCATGGAACACAGTCCCCATGTCCTGCTGACAGGTGCAGGTGCAGAGCAATTCGCTTTTGAACAAGGAATGGAATCGGTATCGCCGGAGATATTTTCCACGCCTGAACGTTATCAGCAGTTGCTGGAGGCGCGTTCAGCCGGCGTGACTCGCCTGGATCACGCCGCTCCGCTGGATGAACGCAGCAAAATGGGCACGGTCGGTGCAGTTGCCCTCGATAAAGCGGGCAACCTGGCGGCGGCAACCTCGACGGGCGGAATGACCAATAAATTGCCGGGACGGGTTGGCGATAGCCCACTACCCGGAGCGGGATGCTACGCCAACAATGCGACGGCGGCTGTCTCCTGTACCGGAACGGGCGAAGTGTTTATTCGGGCTCTCGCCGCTTATGACATTACCGCGCTGATGGATTACGGCGGGTTAAGCCTTGCCGAGGCCTGTGAGCGTGTGGTGATGGAAAAATTGCCCGCTCTGGGGGGGCGCGGGGGATTAATTGCCGTCGATCACGAAGGAAACGTGGCGTTGCCCTTTAACAGCGAAGGAATGTACCGCGCCTGGGGGTATGCCGGGGATGAACCCAGCACAGGAATTTATCGTGAATAAGGGGGTACAACGTGCCGCACAGTGAGGAACTGGACAGCCGGGAAGTTCTGGCGGTTCATCAGCTGAATATTGCGTTTCAGGAAGAGCGGCAGTTCATCCCCGCAGTAAAAAATCTGTCGTTTTCGCTTAACCGTGGAGAGACGCTGGCGATTGTGGGGGAATCTGGTTCTGGGAAATCGGTCACGGCGCTGTCGTTAATGCGTCTGATTGAGCAGGCGGGTGGTAAGGTCAGCTGCGACAGCATGCTGCTGCGTCGACGTAACCAGCAGGTGATTGATTTATCTGAGCTTAGCTCGTCGCAAATGCAGGGCGTGCGTGGCGCGGACATCGCAATGATTTTCCAGGAGCCGATGACCTCGTTAAATCCGGTTTTTCCGGTGGGTGAGCAGATTGCCGAGTCCATCCGTTTACACCAGGGATTGAACGGTGATGAAGCACTGCTTGAAGCAAAACGCATGCTTGAACGCGTACGTATTCCCGAAGCGCAGGCCATGCTGTCACGATACCCGCACCAGCTTTCCGGCGGTATGCGCCAGAGAGTCATGATTGCGATGGCGTTATCGTGCCGCCCTGCGGTGCTTATCGCCGACGAACCGACGACCGCACTGGATGTCACGATTCAGGCTCAGATCCTGCAACTGATCAAAGTACTCCAGCAGGAAATGGACATGGGGGTGATCTTTATCACCCATGACATGGGCGTGGTAGCGGACATTGCGGACAGCGTGCTGGTGATGTATCAGGGCGAAGCGGTAGAAATGGGCAGCGTAGAGCAAATCTTTCATGCGCCAGTTCACCCTTATACTCAGGCGCTACTCGCCGCTGTGCCGCGCCTGGGCGAGATGAAAGGGAGCGATCTTCCGCGACGTTTTCCGTTGGTTTGCCAGGCTTCCCCTGAACGCCAGTACGCAGAACAAGATACCGTCGTTGCGGGTGAACCGATCCTTCAGGTCCGCGGTCTGGTGACCCGTTTTCCCCTGCGCAGTGGGCTCTTTAATCGTGTGAAGCGCGAAGTCCATGCGGTTGAGAATGTCAGTTTTGATTTATGGCCTGGTGAAACGCTGGCGCTGGTGGGGGAATCGGGTTGCGGTAAATCCACCACCGGGCGAGCCTTGCTCAGGCTGGTGGGATCCCAGGAGGGGAGTATTACCTTCAATGGCGAGCGTATCGATACCCTTGCACCCGGCAAGTTGCAGCCGTTACGACGAGATATTCAGTTTATTTTTCAGGATCCGTATGCCTCCCTCGATCCTCGTCAAACGGTAGGGTATTCGATCATGGAACCGTTGCGGGTTCATAACCTGCTCCACGGTGACGCGGCTCAGCGGCGTGTAGCGTGGTTGCTGGAGCGTGTAGGGTTACTGCCTGAACATGCCTGGCGTTATCCGCACGAGTTTTCTGGTGGTCAGCGTCAGCGTATCTGCATTGCCCGGGCGCTGGCGCTGAATCCGAAAGTGGTGATCGCCGATGAATCTGTCTCGGCGCTGGATGTCTCCATCCGGGCACAGATTATCAACTTACTGCTCGATTTACAGCGGGATATGGGTATCGCCTTCTTGTTTATCTCCCACGATATGGCGGTGGTGGAGCGCATCAGTCATCGCGTGGCGGTGATGCTGATGGGTCAGATTGTTGAGATTGGCCCCCGCAGAGCGGTGTTTGAAAACCCGCAACATCCGTACACGCGCAAGCTGATGGCGGCAGTGCCGGTTGCTGATCCTTCACATCGCCACGGGCAGCGTGTGTTACTGCAAGATGAGATGCCAGGCAATATTCGTAAACGGGGTGAGTCGATGGAGCGTGTCACGCTTCGTGAAGTTGGCCCCGGTCATTTCGTTGCACCGCCGCGTCAGGACAATGCATTCTCGCGGTTATAACTTACAACAGGCAGGAGAACACAATGGTTAAATTTGTTGCTCGTACATGGCTGTTAGCCGCGAGCGTGACGGCAGCCCTGACCGCAGCACCCGCGTTCGCTGCCAAAGATGTGGTGGTTGCCGTGGGGTCCAACTTCACGACACTGGACCCCTACGATGCCAATGACACTCTGTCGCAGGCTGTGGCTAAATCTTTCTATCAGGGTTTATTCGGGCTCGACAAAGAGATGAAGCTGAAGAATGTCCTCGCTGAGAGCTACACGATATCGGACGACGGGCGTGTGTATACCATCAAACTCAGAACCGGTGTGAAGTTCCAGGACGGGACGGATTTCAATGCCGAAGCGGTAAAAGTTAACCTTGATCGCGCCAGTAACCCGGAAAACAGCCTCAAGCGCTATAACCTGTACAAAACCATTGCCAGTACCGAGGTGGTTGACCCGTCGACGGTGAAAATTACCCTGAAAGAGCCGTTCTCAGCGTTCATTAATATCCTGGCGCATCCGGCAACGGCGATGATCTCGCCTGCTGCACTCAAAAAATATGGCAAAGAGATTGGTTTTCACCCGGTGGGAACAGGGCCATATGAACTATTGACCTGGAATCAGACCGATTTTGTGAAGGTGCAGAAATTCGCCGGGTACTGGCAGAAGGGGTTGCCAAAGCTGGACACGATTACATGGCGTCCGGTCGTGGATAACAATACCCGTGCCGCGATGCTGCAAACGGGTGAAGCGCAGTTTGCGTTCCCGGTCCCGTATGAGCAAGCCGCGATTCTGGAGAAAAACAGCAAGCTTGAGCTGGTGGCCAGCCCGTCGATCATGCAGCGCTATATCAGCATGAATGTCACGCAAAAGCCGTTTGATAACCCAAAAGTGCGTGAGGCGATAAACTACGCCATCAACCGCCAGGCGTTAGTGAAAGTGGCGTTTGCCGGTTACGCAACGCCAGCCACGGGCGTATTGCCGCCAGCCATTGCTTATGCGCAAAGCTATCAGCCGTGGCCGTACGATCCCGCTAAAGCGAGAGCGTTGTTAAAAGAGGCCGGTTTCCCGAACGGTTTCAGCACCACACTCTGGTCGTCGCATAATCACAGCACTGCGCAAAAGGTGCTGCAGTTCACCCAGCAGCAGCTGGCGCAGGTAGGAATTAAAGCACAGGTGACGGCGATGGATGCCGGACAACGTGCGGCTGAGGTGGAAGGCAAAGGACAGAAAGAGAGCGGTGTGAGAATGTTCTACACCGGCTGGTCGGCTTCAACCGGTGAAGCCGACTGGGCGTTGTCGCCGCTGTTTGCCTCCCAGAACTGGCCGCCGACGTTGTTTAACACCGCGTTTTACAGTAATCCGCAGGTAGATAAAGACCTTGCCGATGCCCTGAAAACCACAAAACCTGAAGAGAAAGCGCGCCTCTATAAAGACGCGCAGGATATCATCTGGAAAGAGTCGCCGTGGGTTCCGCTGGTGGTGGAAAAACTGGTGTCAGCCCATAACAAGGCGCTGACCGGGTTCTACATCATGCCGGATACGGGCTTTAGTTTTGATGACGCTGATTTGAAATAAGAAAACTCACTCCCGCAGGCGGCGGTCTGCGGGATGAGAGGGAAAGGCATGCTGAATTATGTTTTTAAACGCCTGCTGGGGCTAATTCCTACGCTGCTCATTGTGGCGGTGCTGGTGTTTTTGTTTGTCCATTTGCTGCCGGGCGATCCGGCCAGATTAATCGCAGGGCCAGAAGCTGATGCGTCAGTGATTGAGCTGGTCCGTAAACAGCTGGGTCTTGATCAGCCACTTTATAAGCAGTTCTTGCATTATATCGGGAACGTTTTGCAGGGGGATTTTGGAACCTCGATGGTGTCGCGTCGTCCGGTCTCCGAAGAAATTGCCAGCCGCTTTATGCCGACGTTTTGGTTAACGATTGCCAGCATGAGCTGGGCGGTGCTGTTTGGCCTTGCCGCCGGGATTGTCGCGGCCGTCTGGCGAAATCGCTGGCCGGATAAGCTGGGTATGGCGCTTGCTGTGACGGGGATTTCGTTTCCGGCGTTTGCATTGGGAATGTTGCTGATGCAGATCTTCTCCGTTGAGTTGGGCTGGCTGCCTACGGTCGGGGCTGATACCTGGAAGCACTATATTCTGCCCTCATTGACCCTGGGGGCGGCCGTGGCTGCGGTGATGGCGCGCTTTACCCGCGCGTCGTTTGTTGACGTTCTGAGTGAGGATTATATCCGCACAGCCCGGGCAAAAGGGGTCAGCGAAAAATGGGTCGTGCTTAAACATGGTTTTCGTAATGCCATGATCCCGGTGGTGACAATGATGGGGCTGCAGTTTGGCTTTCTGTTGGGCGGCTCGATTGTGGTGGAAAAAGTGTTTAACTGGCCAGGTCTGGGGCGTCTGCTGGTGGATTCGGTCGACATGCGTGACTATCCGGTCATTCAGGCTGAAGTCCTGCTTTTCTCTCTGGAGTTTATTCTTATTAACTTAGTGGTGGACGTGCTCTATGCCGCCATTAACCCGGCTATCAGGTATAAGTAAGATGCGATTGTTGAACTGGCGTCGTCAGGCCATTTTAAACGCTATGCCGGGGCTAAAGCCGGACCATATACGAACCCCGTGGTTTGAATTCTGGCGACGGTTCCGCCGCCAGCCCGTCGCGATGACAGCGGCGCTGTTTGTGTTGCTGTTGATCCTGGTGGCGATCCTGGCCCCGTGGATCGCCCCATTTGATGCGGAAAACTACTTTGACTATGACCGCCTGAACGACGGGCCTTCAATGCTGCACTGGTTTGGCGTGGACTCCCTCGGGCGCGATATTTTTAGCCGTGTGCTGGTGGGGGCGCGGATATCGCTGGCGGCAGGGGTCTTTGCCGTATTGATTGGCGCGGCGATAGGGACGGTACTCGGTCTGCTGGCAGGGTATTACGAAGGCTGGTGGGACAGGCTCATTATGCGGATCTGCGATGTACTCTTCGCGTTTCCCGGCATTTTGCTGGCGATTGCGGTCGTCGCCATTATGGGGAGTGGCATGGCGAATGTGATCATCGCTGTAGCGGTCTTCTCTATTCCCGCCTTTGCCCGTCTGGTGCGCGGAAATACGCTGGTGCTCAAACAACAGACCTTTATTGAATCGGCCCGCAGTATGGGAGCAAATGACGCAACGATCCTGTTCAGCCATATATTGCCGGGCACAGTTTCGTCCATCGTGGTCTATTTCACGATGCGTATTGGGGTGTCGATTATCTCTGCGGCAAGTCTGTCGTTTCTGGGATTAGGTGCGCAACCGCCGACGCCGGAGTGGGGGGCGATGCTCAACGAGGCAAGGGCAGATATGGTGATAGCCCCGCATGTGGCGTTATTTCCGAGTCTGGCCATTTTCCTGACCGTGCTGGCATTTAACCTGCTTGGCGATGGGCTTCGCGATGCGCTTGATCCGAGGATTAAGGGATAAAAGAGGTCACTGGAATTCCCTCTCCCCTTGGGGGAGAGGGTTAGGGTGAAGGGGAATTAAACCCGGCTACCCCACAGGTCATACTCGTCAGCGTTTTCAACTTTCACGCGCACGATATCACCCGGTTTTACGTTCGTTTCACCGTTCAAGTACACCGCGCCATCGATTTCCGGGGCATCCGCCATACTGCGGCCAATTGCGCCTTCTTCGTCCACTTCGTCGATGATCACCAGGATCTCGCGGCCCACTTTTTCCTGTAAACGCTCCGCAGAGATCTGCTGTTGTAGCTGCATAAAGCGATTCCAGCGCTCTTCTTTGACCTCTTCCGGAACCTGGTCTGCCAGTTCGTTTGCTGTTGCACCGTCTACCGGGCTGTACTTGAAGCAGCCGACGCGATCCAGACGCGCTTCAGTCAGGAAGTCGAGCAGCATCTGGAAGTCTTCTTCGGTTTCACCAGGGAAGCCGACAATAAAGGTGGAACGCAGGGTCAGTTCCGGGCAGATCTCACGCCACTGTTTGATGCGTGCCAGCTGGCGGTCAACGGAGCCTGGGCGTTTCATCAGTTTCAGAATACGCGGGCTGGCGTGCTGCAGCGGGATATCCAGATAGGGCAGGATTTTGCCTTCCGCCATCAACGGAATGACATCATCAACGTGCGGATAGGGATACACATAGTGCAGACGCGTCCAGATACCCAGTTTCGCGAGTTGCTCACACAGACCGACCATGCTGGTTTTCACTGGTTCGCCATTATGGAAACCAGAGCGATGTTTCACATCCACGCCGTAGGCAGACGTATCCTGAGAAATGACCAGCAGCTCTTTCACGCCAGCATCAGCCAGACGTTTCGCTTCCGCCAGAACTTCGCCAACAGGACGGCTAACGAGATCGCCGCGCATGGACGGGATGATGCAGAAGGTGCAGCGATGGTTGCAGCCTTCAGATATTTTTAAATACGCATAGTGGCGTGGCGTCAGTTTTACACCCTGTTCAGGCACTAAGCTCAGGAACGGATTGTGCTTTGGTTTTGGCACATAGTGGTGTACGTGTTCCAGCACCTGCTCGTAACTGTGGGGGCCGGTAATTTCCAGTACCTTCGGGTGAACTTCACGAATTTGATCGACTTTCGCACCCAGACAGCCTGTGACGATCACCTTGCCGTTCTCCGTCAGCGCTTCACCGATAGCTTCCAGGGACTCCTGTACCGCGCTGTCGATAAAACCGCAGGTGTTGACGATCACCATGTCGGCGTTGTCGTAGCTTGGGACCACGTCATAACCTTCAGTGCGAAGTTCGGTCAGGATGCGTTCAGAATCCACCAGGTTTTTCGGGCAGCCTAAAGATATAAATCCTACTTTCGGTTGACTAGTAGGTGTTTTAGTATGGGACATGTAGATTTACTCACATTGGATCAATGGCGCGGGATTTTAATGTCATCTAAGCAAAAATTATACAGCTACTCCCACAGATATTTGGTAAAGATTTGGCGTGGCTATTACGAGCGGAGGAAATCCGTTAGGTCGTGCTGAGAATGCGACTGTGATATTTGCGCCGCTGACAGTATGCAAGGTGGGGGGGCTTCTTAAGTTTGTGCGCCGGGGGAGTTGGGTAGGATTTGGGGGAATTTCTTCCCCCTGTTTTGTCAATCAAGCAGATTACTCAATGGTGCCAACGTCACATAAATATAATTGCCGTCACGTTCCTCGATGGTGATCGGAATGTCTACCCCATTCGAAAGCACTGCCTTTGCGCGATAATGCTTATCTGAAACCTTCTTTACGTCCTCTACGGCAAGACATTGAACATCACTGTTTTTGTCTTTGAATATCGAGGTGGTGATCTCACAGGCCGATGTCTTTAGGGCTTCGTTATCATCGATGGTTGTGCTGATAAAAATACAGCCCAGCGTAATCGCGATGAAAGCTACCAGCCAGCGCCATTTTTTCATCCCAGCGTCTCTGGCGCGAGCGTATACATAGATGGGGGGCAAAATAACAATCCCCAGCGCAGATCCCACGATATGAGTTTCGGACTCAACTCCAGACCGCACCAACGCCCGTTGGTCAAAAACAGCACAGAACAACAAAGCCGCATACAACGCAGCATATGCCGCCTTTTCGTGCATCGTGAAGTAAAAGGCTATAGGGAACACCACCGGCGCTGCCATGTAGAAATAGAAGTACAGATTCTTTTTTTTCAGTTGATTAGTGGTCAAAGCCGTCATCCTTTCATGCTGTTAGGTCGAAGTTTCAGACACTCACTTTAACCAGTTTTATGAATTATTTAGATCTTATCGATTATTTTTATCGATCGATGTGGTTAAAATATTTTCATGCTGCCATTCACACCGAGCCAGCACTGATAACAAAGAGGAGATGAAAAATGAAAGGCTATACAGCGATATTTTGCGGTTTAATGGTGGCCTTCAACGCCAGCGCCGGACGCATAACCATGAGCAACCCGGAGCAGACAACCACGGCGAATGGGCAGACCTTATGTGTTTACTCCAACAGCATCTACACCTTTACCTACCTTACGAAATCGAAGCACTGTCCATACAGCAAGACCTTTGATGCTGAAAATAGCGAATGAACACATTCACCATGTGAATAATTTGAAATGGAGTTTCATTTTATGAAAAGCCACTACCTGAGCATGGCCGCTATTTGTACAATGGATTACGTATGAAGATAAATTCACAACACGCAGAGGGACTTATGCAGCAATACACCAATGAACTTACTCCATCAGTGCTCACATCATTCAAGAATCCATTCAGTGCAGAACAACTGGCAAACGCAGACGAAGAACAACGTCAGATTTTCAAATCTCATGTTGAAGAAATGAAAGACCGTTCTTTAGTCGCAATCTGGCGCTTTGCCACTGCGGGATCACTCACCCGAAACGGCGGAAGGATTGATAAAGCCAGCGCCAACGACTCATTTACTCTTAACGATGGGAGCGAGGTTAATCGGGCAATGGTTGGCGACTACGTTGTTTATCCTGACGGAACACGCGCAAGGATCATCAACGGCTCGGGATCAGTCAATACCAACGGGAATGGCGTTTCTTTTGCCCTGGTAGGAAGCCAGCTTGATAACGGTGATATGATCATTAGCACCCCACAAGATTATGCTCTCCTGTGCCAGTTAGACAATAGCTCTACAATGCCAGCCGATTTTCTTGCACCAGCGGCACTCTAAAAATAAGGAATGCAGAAAATGGCTACAGGCTTTTGGATAGTACAGGGCGATAAAACAACATGCGGGGGATCTGTACTGACCGGACACCCGAAAGGAAAGAAGATTGGCCCGAATCAAAACAGACAAGCAACAGTAGGCTGCCAGGTATCCTGTGGTAAACACCCTGGTAAATACAGCGTGGTAGGTGGATACCCCGGCGAGAGTATTCACGGGCAGTTGGCCGCCAGCACGCTCTACAGCCGTTCGACTTGTCCCTGTAAGGCTTTCTTCATCGCTACCCATACTTTTATGCGACATGGTCCTTACCAGGCCCCAGTAAAAGCAACATCTGCACCTGTGGCAACGACAGCAGTATCTGAACCAGTTCAAGAACCAGAGCAACACGCACAGGCAGCTAAAAAGCATGTGCAGGAACAACCAAAGCCGCAGGAAGTAAAACGTGAACCTGTAGACGCTGGCTTTTGTGTCCTCCCCTATGGGGCCGAAACTGGAGCCTATGAGCCGTGGCTATTCCAAAGTGAGCCGCCGCCAGGAACACGAGAACTTTACCGCGCTCTGAATGGTGCAGGTAAGGAATACAAGGCTGGTTCTATTCTGCTGGTAGTTGATCCTGATAAGCAGGACAGTGAACAAATCGCACATATGCAGGCTGCGAAACAACGTATTGATACAGCGTTAGCCCCATTATCGCACCAGCAAGCCAACTTTCTATACAAGCACAAAGACACCATTGAGATGTTCGCCGCCGCTGTTACGACAGCAAATGACGTTGCTGGATATTCAGGGCAAGCGACCGAAGCCGCGAAGGGGTATTTCCAACAAGTAGAAAAAATCCTTGTCGGGATAGAGAAAACCTATAAAAACCATTACATCACCAGTGGTACTCTGATAGGTGAACAGTTTTACGTTGAGCGGCGTCAGTTGTTAGATCAGCTTGATAGTGTTCTCAAGATGTTCATGAAACATCGCTTCATGTTCAATGAGTACGCCGATCTGAAAAGTGCCCTTGGCCTTTCCAGCCGTTCAATCACCCACCGCTGGAATGAAACAGGCGTTAGCGATATTGAAGGATACGCGACACACATTGAGAAGCTGGCAAAGTATGTGAAGCTCATGGAAACAGCCGGAAAGATTGGTCTCGGTCTATCCGCTCTGGATACCGCAGCGAAAATCACTGAAGCCTGCACCGTGGGCCGGGATTGTGCGAAGACCTCGTTTACCTCTATTGGGGAGTTTGCGGGTAGCTTAGCTGGGGGGGCTTTAGCAAGCAGAATTATCCAAAGCAGTGCAGCAAGTTCAATCTGCGCCGTAGTACTGGGAGCTGCAACCATAGAGGCCGGTGGTGCAGGTGCCTTGCTCTGCACGATCGGCGTAAGTGGTGGTATAGCATACGGGAGTGATAAAGCATTATCTGCGGTAGGAGAGTATTCTGGCGAGCTTTTATACAAGGTAAGCAGCAATGATTAATACTCCAGATAAAGTATTCCTCGTGGCTACTTGCCTTGGTACTGTGTTCATCATTGCCAGTATAATAGCCTCGCTTCTGAACAGGAAAAGATTTAAGGAGATCTGCCAGTTATACAAAGAGAAGTTCGGCAGCCTTCCTGATGCCGTAGTGCTATTCGAGAATGTTAACTCGCTTTATTACAAGGGAGCGTACGGCATAAAAACGCAGTTCATATTCATGCCGCTGTTGTGGAATAAAAGCTCTATATTGACCAAGAACGATGACAAAGACTTCATCCGGGGATTACCAAAAAGGATTATCAGGCCTTTCTATGTTGAAGCATTTCTTGGTCTAATCAGTATAGTATTTTTTGTCATTGCTGGGATTTTGATGCTGGCGATAAAACGCGGTTGGGTGTGAAAGGAGCGTCCATTATAGGGCTTTACTCTGCTACACAAACTGCGACACACGACAACCCCAGCGCTGTAGATGCCTGACGTATGGTTGAACGAAGCCGCCTTATCGGTCAGCTTTCACAACTTAAAGAAACCCTGCTTCGGCGGGGTTTTTGCTTTCTGAAGGGGGCTTAGTAGTTATATAGCGAATGTATTATTTTTGACTTTCGGGCAGCCCAGGGAGACAAAGCCGATTTTCGGCTGGTGCGTAACATTGCTCATAGGTTAAAAATTGTTCGATTTTTGGAATGGTCAGGGCGTGGATTCTACAGAGGTTGGGAGGAAATTTGTACTGAAGAATTGCAGGCTGTAGGGGATTTCGGTGTCAGTATCGGGGTTACCCCCTGAAACTGCAGATGGACAACGACCCTGAACTGGTCTTGCTTACGCTGGTACTGCGGGCAGAAGGACACGGAGTGATGCGGGAATTTATCAAACCGGGAAAGCCAAAGCAGAGTACCTTTATCGAACGATTTAACCGGACGTACCGGACAGAAATTCTGGATTTTTATCTGTTCAGAAGCCTGAATGAAGCGTGGGAAATTACAGAGCGCTGGTTGACGGAATTCAACAGTCAGCAGTCCTATGAATCCCTGAATACGTTGACATTGGAAGATAGCTGAAAAACCGGAAATCTCAAAAAGTGAGTGAAATTAAAACTGATGTGCTTCTTGTTCACCGAACAAGAGAGTAACGTAAGAAAGAATTTCACTGATTCATTCAGTATCTATCAGCACAAGTTAGCTTTTGAGGTTCGTATGGATTATGGCTTGTTAGCACGTATAAAAGTGAATTGACAGAAGGGTATATCAGTCAGTAAACAATGAAAGATGGTTTCACTTAAACTGCTAACCCTGATTATTTTCAACAGATGCTAGCAGTGTGTTAAATAATAACAGGTACTACTAATTAATCTTTTTTGAGTGTGATGTAACATCATGTGTAAAGATGTCGTAATAATGTGAACTGGAGAGTGTTCTTATTACTTTTACAGTCTCATCAAATTTATCATGGCTCAGTTTTAATTTATCATACAGATTTATACTGTCTGGTTTTATTTCGGAAATAATCTTCTGAATTTCATCTAAAGCATCTAAAAGGGTATTCATAGCGTTAGCCCCTTTCTCCGTCAAACCCACATTCCAATACTTTAGCATACTGGTTGCCATGGTTAAATTCATGCTAAACTGATCCATTTTATCTATTCCTTCTATAATCTTTTTTCTGTTATATTCTCCTAAATCAATATGTTTACTTTTTTCAGAACATCTTAACATTCGAACAATGTGCTTATATAAAGGATCAATAGATTCAAAAGAAGTTTCAATTAATTCAAGAATCTTTTCAGTTTGCTTGAATGCCTTTTCATTTATCTTATTATCAAGCCATTTTCTAACTTGAGATGCAGACCACAATGCCAGTGTAAATGTACACATCGCAACTAACGTTGCTACTCCTGGTGCTGTAATACGTTTGGGATCTTTAAATACTATCCAGTTAAATATGACAGTAACAACAATCCCAACAAAAAAACCAATCACGTGAGATAGGTTAAATCTATCTTTAGTTTTCATTTTAACGTTATCCATTCCTCAGTTTAATAGGGGAATATTACTATGGACAGTTTGAGAGAACAACTACACAAAGGCGTAGTTGTTGGTAATGGAGCGGAATCATACATCAATAGAATCATTCATAAATTCACTGAGTATAGCTATCTTTCTCGTGAAGATATGATTCAATACTTTTAATATTCCCCAGTATGTTATTATTCATTAATTTATTTTATCGCATTATTAATTAATATAATAATTTAAAATTCATTTGCAGTTTTAAACGTATATAAGTATTAAATTGTAGGGCAAGGTCGTTTTATAGGCTGGGCAGCAGTATTTTTATGGTGTTTAACATAATCATCATTATGGCCGCAGCGTTAACAAATATATATCTAGTAGAGTGGAGGGCATTATTCAGTAGTTATGATTTACTGGTATAGTCATGTAGGTAGATAAGGTTAAAGATCAAAGTCAATGGCATCTGTCTGTCAAACGCTCACCTCATCTGTGCGAGGCCGTATTCTTCGTTCCAATCACCGGGAGGAAGAATACGGCTGGTGTGATTAGGCCAGTTGGTTGAGCAGGTTACGATACCCGATGATCTCGGTCTCTTTACGCTGCAATCCGGCTTCGATTTCACTCACTTCAGCATTGAGGCTGTTACTGAGCTTATCCTGTAGCCCATTTTTTAACGTCTCAAGCTGGGTAAAGATGGCCTGCGACCCGGAAGACAGTTGTTGCGCCAGATCGTCAAACATGGAACCCAACGCACTATCCAGTATTTGCTGGAGCCGCTTTTTATCCTCTGGCGTTTTTACCTCTCCCTGGAAAGGGAACATCATCCGGGATTCATCGACGTTGAGCGTCAGTTCAGGCAGTTTCAAACCATAGATGGCACTTTCCAGCGCACTACGGAACACGGAGGCATCATACTTATCGCTGTCCGTATTCAGGTGTTTCACCAGTGACTGTCGCAGCTGTTTTTTTAATGCGCCCGGCTCAATCAGCGTATTGAAATGTTGGCGGATCTGGCTGGCACAGGTGCGGCTGTATTGACGAAGCTGTTCAACGGCATCCTGCGGGTTAAAGTACTGGTAAGACACTGAGGTTGTGCCATAGGCTGTGCGAGTCCTTCCCCAACTGAACGGGTTGTACCAGGAGGAGTCACTGACCTCGTAGGAATAACTCTCTTGTCGGATGCCGGTATGTGCTGTCAGATGGCGATGGCGAGAAATGTCTTCAGCCAATTGCGAAGAAATCTGACCTGTCTGCTTACGTGCTGCAAAAATGGCATCGCCAATAATTGAACGTAGTTCTGCGGCGATCCCTTCCAGCCGCTGCTGACACTGGGACTGTTGTTGTCTCAGGCTCTGGAGATCCTGCGTTTCCAGCGTAGTAATGCGGGAAGTGATTCTCCCGGTCAACCGGGCCAGCAGACTCTCGAATTGCACTTCACTCTCGCGGGTAAAGCTTTCGCGCTGCTGGGTCAGTATTGGCAAGCGGTCATGACGAGCCTGCTGCCAGGCCCCACGCAATGTCTCGACGTTAGCAATACGCCCCCAGTCCTGTTGGCTGAACATGTCCGGCCAACACTCTTGCGCCATTGCCTGTAACTCGCCATGAATGTGGTGCATGCTGCTGCTCCATTTGTCCGTCGGCCAGTGCGCGAAGCCCCATGCGAAGGTACTGGCAAAGACCGGTTGCGCCAGGTATTCAAGAATAACGGCCCGTGCCTCATTGCCGTTTTCTCGTTGAAAGGCAACGAGTTGCTCCGATTTTTGCTGAGCAATACGTTGCAGGCGTTTATGGATATTCTCTTCAGTTTCCGCCAGAGAAGCACGATCGTAGCCGTCATCCAGAATCACGGAATCATATTGGCCAGCAACCAGCACCAGACGTTTCACCCCTTTACCGGGCAACTGCTCGCCAAGCAGGCGGATATCGGCGTCATCAAGGAACTGGCTACAGCGAGAAAGGAAAAACACCACATCACAATTCGCCATGTAATCACGCGTTTTTTGTGAACGGCTCTGCACCGGGTCGTTCATCCCTGGTGTATCCACCACTTCAAACCCTTTCAGCGCTTCGTCCGGAAGCGTCAGTACGGTGGATTTTACCAGTGCGGTGTATCTCCCATCGTTGCCCGTAAACTGATTTAACAGGCCTTGTAGCTCGCTGATGTCACGGGCGTTAATCACCTCTGTCTGATCCTTGAGGTTTGCCACTTTTTGCCAGTGTTCGGTGAGCGAAATATTGCTATCAGCAGACATTGCCAAAAGTTCGCAGGCCACTTTATGGCTGTCGCTATCCGATGGCTGTCGGGCCTGTTCGGCGATCTGCTGCCACTCCTGTTCGCTGTAATATTCGACCTGAAGGCTGTGCGTTTGACCGTAACCAATTCGGGTCAGGTTCGCGGTTTTAGGGGTGGCGGCTTCAGGCAGAATAGGGCGTCCATCAAACAGCAATGTGTTAAGAAAGGTGCTTTTCCCTGCTTTTACTTGACCCATAATGCCGATGTTGAGCGTCTGCTCATGATGTTGCCAGCGGGCCAGTTTTTGCGAGTAATCCTGAGCCAGCGTTTTTAACGCATCGTTTTCCGCGGTAAAGAGCTGCGGGAAATGCGCGCAGGCATCCAGAGCGCGTTGAATACGCTGTTGCAGAGTTGTGGTCATTGAGGTCCCTTTATAAAGCAGCTATCGCTGATTGAATGTTCAATCGCGTTATTTTTAAGAAACAGGTACACCTTCTCTGAAACACTCTTCAGGTTCGATCCTGGCATACTGAGTTTTTTTAATTTTTTCAGATGGCAGATCGAATCAGGAAGCCTGGAAATCTGTCCATATCCGCCTATGTTTATACCGCCAAGCGTCTGGGGTAATACATTTGAGTCCGGGAACTCGGTGATCTTGAAGGAATCAAAACCGAGCCAGTCCAGATTGACTAATAACGATAACCCGGCTGGAAATGGCGCGATGTTTTTCCAGGATGACGGGTAAAGATCGAGTGTGGTAATACCGGCGAGATCGGAGATGTTTTTCCGCAATGATATTTGTGAAACATCATTTTCCCTTGCCCACTCCTTGAGTTCGGAAAAGAGTTGATCTATGTAAGAGGTCAGGAATTCGTGCCAGACGGAGAGAGCATGAAGACCTAACGCGAGATGTCGTGGTTTTCTATTTTCAACGGGCAATCCGATAATCAGGCAGGTGAGATAAACGATGGTATCCATCTGCACCTCACCAATATTCAGCATTTGTGCCAGCGCCTCAAACAGGGTCACTTGCGATTGTGTGAGCGGGGCATTCACGCGGGAAAAAACCAGGCAGTCAAGCATAAAACAGTGGTTGCCACCGGCATCGCGCACGGTGTCGATCGCCTCCGCCAGCCCCTCCTGACTTAGCTTAACCGCCATCTGAAAGAGTTCGGCTTGTCGTCCTTCCATGTTGATGGTGGGGAGCCACAGTTGCAACATGCGCTGCTGATCTTCACCGATCGGCCCCTGGTTGAGCAGTACCATAAACAGCAGGGCACAATATTGCCGACGGGTATTTTCATCCTCGTCCGCGAGGGAGTGAGGAGAATAGGGGTTCTCTTTCAGACGCTGGCGATCCAGTTGCTGTAAAATCGCTAATGTTGAGATTTCACTCATGATAAGTCTCTATAAAAAAACTGTGCCAGGTATTGAAAGCCGGGGGCAGTTCAATAATGTCAAAAATAGCCTCGCCTTTTTTTCCGTACTCTTCGTTTTTACTTTTTTTGGCATCCATAAGGATGTCCATCACGAATCCGCTTTGATATAACGTCACTGAGCGACAAATTGTTTTTTCACCCAGAAAGTTAAATGCTGAGTCTGCGGTTAATTTGTGATTAAACGCGTACTTACCTTTTTTAAAGAATTGATGCGGATGAGGAATTGAACGCAAAAGATATCCGTTAGATGACGTGTTTATAGAGAGATATTTGACCTCTATGTTGGCAATATTTATCCGCTTCGTTATTTGCGTGAACAGTTTTGGCGGTGTTTTCACGCCCAGGAGTTTCATGCTCCAGAAATTAATTTGCAGGATCTGCTCTTCCGTCACGCCAGTCAGTTTTGCCAGCCAGGATAACCGTTCCACATGATGTGGTGTGAGTGGCCCGGCGAGGCGCTGTAAAACGGCAAAGTCAAACAGCAATGCCAGTCCCGACTGTTTCACGCTGCGTATGTTCTCTATGATACGCGTCAGCATAGCGGCATCCAGTTTGGCGGCTTGCTGAAGATAATGTGAAAGCGGGAAGGACGGGCCAATAGCCGGGAGAAGTAACAGCAACAGGCGCTGTTGAGCCTCGGTTAATGCTCCATTTTCCAGCAGCAAGGCTGCAAGAAGCGTTAAATAATCATCTTTAAATGCCGCTTCAGTTGATGAAATAAAATGGGCATCCAGCGGTTCGAGCGCGACTCTGGCCTCGGTAACGACTGTGTCCATGAGTCTGCGCGTTTTTTCCTGATTCACTCTTTTGCTCCTTTGTGCAGCGTTTGCAACGATGCATAGCGTGATGTCTCTCTTCGAAGCAACGTGTCCAGCCGGGTTAATGGCTCGTTGCCCATCAACGGCTGCCAGATATCCCTGTCATCCACTCTGTCGTGGCGTAGTAGCCGTTCACGGTTTTTTAGCGGCAGGTCTGTCATCAGCGGCTGCCAGGTTTCTCCGATCGCGAGGCTGTCCCGCCGCAGAAGCCGATCCATATGCTCCAGCGGAAAATCGCGGGTCAGCGGTCGCCACAGCTCCAGGTCTGGGTCGTGAGGCAGGGTTACGCCGGTTAGCGTTGCCAGCGATTGCAGCATACTTTGCAGATTCACCGCCGTGTATTGCAGCATAGACAGGCTTTCCGGCTCATCCAGCGGGATCGTCAGCCGATCGCCTATCTGCCTCAGATGGCGGAAGAACGTCTGCTGGATCTCCTTGAGCGATGCGCACACCTCTTCAAGTTGTTGGAGGTCATTTTTGCATTTGCGTTGCAGGCTCTGCAGGTCGGATTGCACGCCAGAATCATCACTCAGTGAGAGAATACGGTTGAACCTGCTCAGTTGCCTTTGTGCGTCCTGTCGCGCCTCGCCAAGGTAATTTTCGTAGGCCATAAACTGGCGTTTAAATTGCCGGGTAAAACCCGGATCACGATAAACATGATTCCACTGCTCCAGGTACTCCTGTAGTGGCGCGATAGACCAGGGTTGACGCGGACGCGTGGAGAACGGCAGTACATCAAGCACTTCAATACCGCGCTGAGTCACGGTTTGCCGAACCAGGTCGACAATTTTCCCGATGGTGTCTTCGGGGTGTTTATCGGCACGGCTGACAACAATCAATTTGGGGATATGCTTGTCGAGCGAGGCGAGAAACGCGATGTCATCTTCGGTGATCGTGCCCTTATCCGCAGGAACCAGCCAGATAATAAACTGTGCGCTGTTAAGCTGGCTGCGCGCAATACTGGCATCCGTGCGTAGGCTGGACTCTTCATCCGCTTTGCTGTAGCCCGGTGTATCCAGTAGCGCCAGGTTTGCCCAGTTGAAGCCGTTATGTGCCACCACAACGGATTTGAGCATCCGGCTCACCTGGCTGCCGTAACGTTCGCGCTCCTCATGGGTGAGCGTGCGAAACTGGCTGTGGCTTAAGGTGATGAGGCGGTTAAACAGATTGATCGCTTTCACTTCCGGCGTATCGTGCGTTCCTTGCACCAGATATGTTGGCAATGACGTTGTCGGGTCCACTTCTGTGACCAGGCATTTACGATCGCCCACCAGTGCATTAATCAATGATGATTTACCGGCGCTGAAGCTCCCGCCAAGGCCCACCACTACCTTGCCGGAAAGTACCGGATACTCGCAAAATTCCCGGAAACGCACCATTTCATAGCGCAGCGACCGAAGAATATCGGTGAAGGTTGGCGGGCTGCCGCGACGAGCAAGGTCTGGAAGCTCCTGTTCAATCAGGTGCTCCAGCGCAAGCAGTACGGCTTCGTCTTCCTTTGCTGCGCCGTTAGGGCGATCTTCACAGGCTTCACAGAGCAGGGCATAGCGATCGCGCAACACGGCTTCTTCCAGTGAGGCGAAAGCATCAGCCATGGTTATATACCTGCAACTGGGCCAGCATCTGTTTCAGCGCCATGCTGTCTGCTTGCCATGTTTGCTGGCGTTGGGCTTCGGCCGCTTTCTCGGTATGCAGAGCGCGCACCTTGAGATCCAGCGTTTGTTGCACTTTTGCCATCGCCTCATCCGTCGAACGGCTGATGGCCTGCATGACGTCATCGATGGTGTTGCTAAGCCCGCGGGCAATGTCGGGTGCGGCTTTTGAGCAGCATGACGGAATGACCGTATTAATCACGTGACGTCGGGCTTCTTCCTGCTGCTGGCGTTGAATCAGCTCCTGGCTGCCGCGCTGGAATAGCCCTTCCAGCGCTGAGATGATGAAGGGGGTTAAGAATTTGCCCATAGGGATACGGGTAATGAGCGTGATGGCGGCAGGCAGAATGTAAGCCAGCGTCATTTTGATAATCTCTGTGCCTGATTCATTGGACTTGAAACCATGCGCATAGGCCACGTCCTGCATCTGCAATTCTTCCTGAAGTTGCAACTGCCCCAGTTCTTTCTGGATAACGGGCTTGAGATAACGTTCAACACCCTGTGAATAAGACATGCGCAGGGCATGGCCAATCGTACCGCTGACGTCTTCACCATTAAGCAGTGCACGCGTGAGTGTATCGAGTTGACCATTCATGCGGCTGGCAAAATCATCCACAATAGCGCGTTCGGCCAGATTGCGTTGCTCATGCAGGCGGGTGGTGATTTGCTGAACGTCTTCCTGCATGCGTTGGTACTGTTCGGCAAGTAACTCTCGCTCGCTTTCAATTTCTTCCAGGGTCTGGTTATGGCCCTGAGAGAGTTGTTCAATTCGTATCAGAATATCGTTGATGCATTTCTGGACCGGAAGACCAATGGCCTGATGCCAGAACTGCTGCTGTAAAGGCAGAAGAACCGGGAGTGCCGTTGCCCATTCGGTCGCATTTCTGCGTTGTGTACGGCACACCGCAAGTAACGGTTTTTTCGCCAGTTTTTCAATCTGCGCCTGGACATGCGACACGACCGCCTCGACATCCTCCGGGCGCTTTTTATCGCATTTAGTGATCACAAGCATCATGGGCTTGTCATGTATGGCCAGTTCTTCAATGACCTTGCGCAGGCTCTCTTTCAGGACACCTTCATCCACGCTGACCACAACGCAGTAGGCGGCGCTGCGGTCGAGATAGTTATCGATCGCCAGAGAATGCTGGGTGATGCCGGATTCCCAGCCAGGCATATCGACCAGCGTCATACCGTTCAGCTTCGCAAGAATGGGGTTGGGCAGGGTAATGTCGACGACGTTATCCGGATCATGCTCGCCAAACTGCTGCGCTTTTAAGGCGTCACGACTTAACGGCAGAGGCATGGTGTTTTTGCGGCGCAGGGTAATTGACTCCTGAGGCGCAAAGTGCAATTCCGTGGGCAAACTGGTCTCTGGATCGATGGCGACCGATAGCAGGTTATCCTGTAATAAACTGTTGATCAGGGACGATTTACCGGCGCTAAATGCGCCAATCAGCGGCAGTCGTACGGAGAAGGTGCGTATGTTTTCCTGAATAATATCGAGATTTTCTATCGAAAATTCATATTGTTGCCAGTAAGCACGCAACGCGATCAGGTGGGTTTCAATAAGGGTGGCTTCTGTCTGTGGAGGCAACATATTTTTCCTTAAATAATCAGCAAGCGACTACGTTATTAACGGCACTTTCACAGGAAAATTAAGGTAAATATCTGATTACTTTCAGCTGACTTTCCTGCTAGCGAACCAGGGTCCACTCTACGCAGGCTGACTGACACAATATGTCGTTGCGCTCGGCTGGGCATTAAAATGCAGAGAAAGTTGTAACATTGTAAATAATGTTAATCAGTTACGTTTTATTGATCTCAGGCAGTGAATTGCACAAAAAATAACCTTATCCTGAATGGGCACAATGGCTGACAAGGGAGGAAATAGCATGTCCGTTGACAGACTGAAACGCGATCTGCTGAACAAGCTGATCAACGCCCGAATTGACCTTGCTGCTTATCTGCAACTGAGGAATGCAAAAGGGTATATGTCGGTCAGCGAAAGCGAACATCTGCGTGATAATTTCTTTGAACTGTGCAACTTCATGCGTGAAAAAGCACCCATCCTGAAAGCGGAGTACGGGGAAAGCGAGTTAATTGCGCTGCGCCGTGCCGCCGAGGTGCTGTCCGTTGCTGGAGTATGCCTGATGAATGGGCATCACGACTGCCCAACGTTTATCGCTGTTAACGCGGAGAAGCTTGAACACTGCCTGACGACAATGTCTCTTTGTATTATGTGTCTGAACGAGCACACGAAGCTCGAGCACATCTAAGCCCGGGGGAGGCGACTCCCCCTTCGGATTAAGCTTTTGTAAAAGTGGTAACTCGCCCTGGCTCAGTGGCTAATCTTTATGCCATATGCTGATAAAGGAGTGTGTTATGCATCGATCCTCGCTCATTTTCGTTCCTGCGTTATTTGTCCCCTTTTCCCTGCTTGCGGCTCCTGATGCGGTAAACGTTGAGGTGTTGCAAAACAAACTTGATCACCCCTGGTCGCTGGCGTTTTTGCCAGACAATAAAGGGCTGTTACTGACACTGAGGAACGGACAGCTTAAACACTGGCAGGCGGGGAAAGGGTTGTCTGATCCCATTGCGGGTGTTCCCAACGTTTGGGCAAGTGGTCAGGGAGGATTACTGGATGTGGTATTAGCCCCCAATTTCTCTGAGTCACGCCGGGTTTGGCTGAGCTATGCCGAAGTGGGAAACGATGGAAAAGCCGGTACTGCGGTGGGTTATGGTCGGTTAAGTGATGATCTGACGCGCATTGAGGGCTTTCAGGTGGTATTCCGCCAGATGCCGAAACTCTCTACCGGTAACCATTTCGGCGGACGACTGGTGTTTGACGACAAAGGCTATCTGTTCATTGGCTTAGGAGAGAACAACCAGCGTCCAACGGCTCAGGATCTGGATAAGTTACAGGGGAAAGTTGTGCGCCTTACCGAAGACGGCAACGTGCCGGCGGATAACCCCTTTGTGAAGACTTCTGGTGCGCGGCCTGAAATCTGGTCTTACGGTATTCGCAATCCGCAGGGAATGGCGATGAATCCCTGGAGCGATACGCTATGGCTCAATGAGCATGGCCCGCGTGGCGGAGATGAGATCAATATTCCGGAAAAAGGCAAAAACTACGGCTGGCCGCTGGCAACACACGGAATTAATTACAGCGGGCTGAAAATCCCGGAGGCGAAGGGTGAGCATGTCGAAGGAACCGAGCCGCCGCTGTTTGTCTGGAAAGTGTCCCCTGCCGTGAGCGGCATGGCGTTCTATAACAGCAGTGTCTACCCGCAGTGGAAAAACAAACTCTTTGTCGGTACTCTGAAGGAGAAAGCGGTCATTGTCCTGAGCGTTGACGGTAATCGCGTGAGCGAAGATGGGCGCATTCTGGAAGACAGAGATAAGCGAATTCGTGATGTGCGGGTTGGACCGGATGGTGCGCTGTATGTGTTGACTGATGAAACGGACGGGCAACTGTTAAGGGTAAGCCCGTCCGGGACGTGATCAGGTTACGGGGATCATCACGACGTTGCGATACGCCGGGCGCTCACTGAGTTGCTGGATCCAGCGTTCAAGATGCGGGCGCGGGGTCCACTTCAGACCCATATTGGTCAGGTTCCAGACAAAGGGCGCTACGGCGATATCACCTACACCAAATTCCGTACCTGAGAACCACTTATGCTTAGACAGCTCGTCATCCATCATTGCGAACAGCGTTTCACAGGCATCTTGTGCCGAGTGAATGGCGGGGTAGTCGCGTTCTGGCTCTGGCGTTCTGATTAGCCCCATCAAAATGACACGATGGGTGGGAGAGAGCGTCTGGTTTGCCCAGTCCATCCATTTTTCGCCCTGGGCGCGTTCCGCCGGGCTATCTACCCATAAGCGGCTTTGACCATACTGGGCGGCGAGATAACGCACGATCGTATTGGACTCCCAAAGCGTTGCGCCGGTCTCTTCATCGCGCAGGAGCGGAACCAGCCCGTTGGGATTCATGGCCAGATAGTCGGCCTCTTTATTCACCCCAAACTGCAAACCAGCCATAACCTGTTTAAACGGTAAATCCAGCTCTTCCAGAGCCCAGAGGACTTTCTTAACGTTGGTCGAATTGTTCCTGCCCCACAGCGTAATCATGTTAACTCCCAAAATAGTCAAACAACCTGAGATGTGAATCAGAGCCAGTGACTGGACATGGTGAGATAAACCTAACAATTACGCAACAGAAGACAAAAAAATCGTTCTTATCAAAGCGTATCTGGATGTTATTGCATAAACTTTAAAAACTTTACCTGGTTTAGGTTTCTTTAAACGCATTAGTACGATATTACTCATCGCTTCTTGCGACACGGTGATGTGACGTGACTTTTTGAATGGACACTCGGGTGGCATTTATGACGCAGAAAATGACTTCTTTGCGCGGCCTGGCAGCAGGTTCCGCGCTCCTGTTTCTTTTCGCTCCTACACTCTACGCAGCTGAGCAGGCTGCACCAGAAGCGCCTCCTGTTGACGCGCGAGCCTGGATATTAATGGATTATGCCAGCGGTAAGGTGCTGGCAGAAGGGAACGCTGACGAACAACTTGACCCCGCCAGCCTGACTAAAATTATGACCAGCTATGTGGTTGGACAGGCATTAAAAGCGGGCAAGATAAAGCTGGAAGACCAGGTGACAATTGGTAAGGATGCATGGGCGACCGGCAACCCGGCGCTGCGTGGTTCTTCCGTGATGTTTCTGAAACCCGGCGATCAGGTTTCCGTTTCTGATTTGAATAAAGGGGTGATTATTCAGTCAGGAAACGATGCCTGTATTGCACTGGCGGATTATGTCGCAGGTAGCCAGGATTCCTTCATTGGCCTGATGAATGGCTATGCGCAAAAACTGGGATTGACCAACACCACCTTTAAAACGGTTCACGGCCTGGATGCGCCAGGCCAGTTCAGTACCGCACGCGATATGGCGCTGTTAGGTAAGGCGCTGATCCACGACGTGCCGGACGAGTACGCTATCCACAAAGAGAAAGAGTTTACCTTCAACAAAATCCGCCAGCCGAACCGCAACCGTCTGCTGTGGAGCACTAACCTGAATGTCGATGGAATGAAGACCGGGACAACTGCAGGGGCGGGATATAACCTGGTCGCGTCAGCGACGCAGGGAGATATGCGTCTGGTCTCCGTTGTGCTGGGAACCAAAACCGACCGTATTCGCTTTAATGAATCGGAAAAACTGCTGACCTGGGGTTTCCGTTTCTTTGAAACCGTAACCCCGATTAAGCCGGATGCTACCTTTGTTACCCAACGCGTTTGGTTTGGTGATAAAAGCGAAGTCAATCTGGGCGCCGGGGAAGGCGGTTCAGTCACGATCCCGCGGGGTCAGTTGAAAAATCTGAAAGCCAGTTACACCATAACGGACCCTCAACTGACCGCACCGCTGAAAAAAGGCCAGGTCGTGGGGACGATCGATTTCCAGCTTAACGGCAAATCGATTGAACAACGTCCGCTGATGGTCATGGAAGCGGTAGAGGAAGGCGGTTTCTTCAGCCGGATGTGGGATTTTGTGATGATGAAATTCCACGGCTGGTTTGGCAGCTGGTTCTCATAGGTAAAAGCAAAACGGCAACCCAGGTTGCCGTTTTGCTTTTCTGAACCTTCTTCCCGAGGGAAAGGAGACCAGGCCGCAATACCCTTAATACATCAACTTAATCTGCTGCGCTTTGGCGTGATCGACCAGGTCATCTTCCGGGCGGCAATCACTCACTATCGTATCAAAACGCGCCAGCTCGCCCATTCTCGCTGGACGTACCTTGCCAAACTTACTGTGATCAACCACCAGAACGTGGTATTGCGCCGCGTTGAGCGCCCAGTGTTTCACCGGCAGTTCTTCCAGGTTAAAGCAGGTTGCTCCCTGCCGTACACTCACGCCTGCCGCAGAATAAAAGGCGATATCCGGGCACAAACTACTGAGTGTGTCCTGCAAATTAAGAGGTTTGAAAATGGCGTTACTGGCGTGGAACTCACCGCCACAGAGGATCACCCGACACTCGGGTTTCTCCTGAAGCGCCAGGAAGGTGTTCAGCGAGTAGCAAACAGCGGTAAACGGCAAACTGCTGTCGATCGCCTCGATGATCCATGGGGTTGTTGTTCCGCAGTCAAAGAACAGCGTCTGATGAGGCTGCACCAGGGAAGCCGCCAGACGTGCCGCTTTGCGTTTTTCTTCTACCAGACGCGTTTTTTGATCGCTTATCAGGTAGTGGCTGGCGCTGCGTGGCTCCAGAACGATATACCCGCCCAGCAGTACAACGGGGGCACTGTCGCTGTTCAGGTCGCGACGAATGGTCATCTCGGAGACACCGAGCAGGGAAGCAGCTTCTTTAAGATGCAGCTTATCACTGCGCTTCAGCGCCTGTAGCAGCTGAGCAATGCGGTCATCGCGTCGTGTTTCCATAGATCCTCAGGGTGGAAAAGTGAACCCCCGCAGGGCGGGGGTTCAAGTGTAACCTGTCGGGCCGGGATTAGTCACGTATCCAGCCTTTACGGATAGGGATCGCAAAGCAAACGCGATAAAGATGTGAGAGCCCACGGTAAAGCGCTTGACCAAAAAGGCTCCACAGGATCGCCGCACTGACACAGCCAATCAGCCCCACAAGGAAGCCGCCGATCATATCCAGCGGCCAGTGCACGCCCAGATAGACACGTGACCAGGCGATGGCGGCGGCGATAACCATCAGTACCGAGCCCGACCAGAGTCGATGCCAGAACAGGAAGGCCAGTGCAAAGGTGAAGATTACCGTACCGTGGTCGCTCGGGAAGGAGTCATCTGGCGCATGGTGCAGGAAGGTATAGCCGACGTGATCGACGAAAGGGCGATCGTGAGGGAAGGCGTGTCCGAGAATAAAACTGACCAGAACGCTTACGCCCAGGGCCATCGCAACTTTAATGACCAGCTGGCGCTGGGCATTGACCTGCTTGCGCGGACCCCAAAGCCAGAGAATAGCAGCCAGTGCCGGTACAATGCTGATGAGGTCTTTTGCCATAAAGGTCGCGACATCAATCATCCATTCCGGTGACGCGGGGGTGGCGTTAATCAGATAAAACAGTCCGTAATTCAGTTGCTCTAACATATTGTTGTCACTCTTTAGCAAACCAGGCGGAAACAAGGCCATAGGCCACCACCTGAGAAAACCAGACCCACCACCCAGCCCACAGGTTGTGAGAGAAAAAATGCGCCCCGCGCATGACTTGCCCGAACCCCATCGCCAGGCCTAAAAAAATGCCCAATGCGACGAAGAACCAGGCCAGACGAGGACGTTCGCGCCAGAAGGCAAAAAACAACCCCATGACCATAAAGCCACTGGACGAATGGCCGCCAGGGAAGCAGCGTCCGGGACCGCTGTCAGCGGGTATTGCGCCAAACAGGGGATAAGAGATCGCCTTGCCGCCATACTCCACTAAATCCCAGGGACAACTGTGGTGGCTGATACTCTTCAGCACCCCAACAACCAGCGCCCCAAGCCCCATCAACAGGGCGGCGGTAACCAGTCGAGCATTACGACGAAATGCACCGTAAAACAGGGCGACCGCCCCCAGGGCAATCGCGATATATTTAGCCAATCGATGGTTCAGCAGATCCAGCAGCGCGTTTTGCTGCAACGGAAACCCCCGCGTTGTAGCGTCATACCAAAAGCCGGTGATCCAGCGATCCACTGTTTCGTCACGAGAGAGCCAGGTAAACAGCACAGCAAGGACTATCAGCACGAAAAGTTGATAACCATAAAAGCGTATCGGCAAACGGTAAAGTTGTTTTGTCTTATTTGTCGGTAACTTAGATAATTCTGAACGGCTGGTGGTTTGTGCCATAAATTGAGATCGGTGACGTGAAATAGGGCTATCATATTTCTGTCAACTTAAGGAAACCTTAAACAACGACGATAAGTGCTTTATTTCTGTTTTTTCCCGATTATTGACTATCTCAGACAGCGGCAATTCATTACACTCACCGCGATTTTTTCATCATAAAGAGACTTCATGCTAAACCGTTCTTCTTCAGGTAGTCGTCTGGGGCGCCAGGCGTTACTTTTCCCTCTGTGTCTGGTGCTCTACGAATTTTCTACCTATATTGGCAACGATATGATTCAACCCGGAATGCTGGCTGTTGTTGAACAGTACAACGCCGGAATTGAGTGGGTTCCTACATCCATGACGGCCTACCTTGCGGGTGGGATGTTTTTACAGTGGCTGCTCGGGCCGTTGTCGGACCGCATTGGCCGTCGTCCCGTGATGCTGACGGGAGTGGTATGGTTTATCGTGACCTGCCTCGCCACGCTGTTGGCGCAAAACATCGAACAATTCACACTGCTGCGCTTCCTTCAAGGGGTGAGCCTGTGCTTCATCGGGGCGGTGGGGTATGCCGCCATTCAGGAATCCTTTGAAGAGGCGGTGTGCATCAAGATCACGGCGCTCATGGCCAATGTCGCGCTGATTGCGCCTCTGCTTGGGCCACTGGTGGGGGCCGCGTGGGTACACGTCGCGCCGTGGGAAGGGATGTTTATTCTCTTCACTCTTCTTGCGGCTATCTCCTTCTTTGGTTTGCATCGCGCCATGCCGGAAACCGCGACCCGTCTGGGCGAAAAGCTTTCGCTAAAAGAACTCGGCCGTGATTACAAAGAGGTGCTGAAAAATGTCCGCTTTGTGGCGGGGGCGCTGGCGACGGGGTTTGTCAGCCTGCCATTGCTGGCATGGATTGCCCAGTCTCCGGTCATCATTATCAGCGGCGAAAAGCTGAGCAGCTATGAATATGGCTTGCTGCAAGTCCCGATTTTTGGCGCGTTGATCATGGGCAACCTGGTGCTGGCGCGTCTGACGTCGCGGCGCACCGTGCGTTCGCTGATCATTATGGGCGGCTGGCCGATTGCGGCAGGGCTGATTGTCGCGGCGGTTGCCACGGTTGCATCGTCACATGCCTACCTGTGGATGACCGTGGGGCTGAGTATCTATGCCTTTGGTATCGGTCTTGCGAACGCTGGTCTGGTACGTCTGACCCTCTTTGCCAGCGAGATGAGCAAAGGGACGGTGTCTGCTGCGATGGGAATGCTGCAAATGCTGATTTTTACCGTCGGCATTGAGGTGAGCAAGCATGCCTATGCGTTTGGCGGTAACGGGCTTTTCAGCCTGTTTAATCTCGCCAACGGCGTGCTGTGGGTTGCCCTGATGGTGGTATTCCTGAAGGACAAACGCGTCGGGGCGGCGTTGCAGCCTTAATCTGTTCGTTCCCTCTCCCACAGGGAGAGGGGGGAAGGCATCAAATCCGACAGCGTCAATAAAACGGCGCTTCTTTGCTCAGTACTTTCTCTATCACATCCAGCACGCCTTCGAGATTGTTGTGCGGCGCTTCATAGCGCGCAACCGCTTTAATCTGCGTCCTGGCATTTGCCATCGCAAAGCTAAATCCGGCCTGGCGCAGCATTTCAACATCGTTGCCGCTGTCGCCAAAGGCCACCACTTCGCTGTCGTCAATGCCCCAGTGGTTTTGCAGAAGGCGCAACCCGTTGGCTTTGTGCACGCCCGGTATAATCAAATCAATATTGCCGTGACCGGTGGTGACGGGAACCATAATGTCGCCCAGCTCAGCATGGATCATAGTCTGGACGCGGGGGATTTCATCATCGGGCAGGTTTAGCCCAAATTTAAAGAAGATATCGTTAAGATTATCGAAATTATCGACCATTTCCAGACGGTGATAATACTGCGCCGCCATCGTTTTAAGTGCATCGTTGTATGACTTCAGGGTATAGGCACTGTTTTTACCGCAGGCGATCACTTCAACGCCCTGGAGTGAACAGAGAAACTGCGCGACGGTAGCAAACTGGGTTTTCGTCAGCTCGCCATTGAACACATCTTCTCCGGCATTGACCACCCAACCGCCGTTTTCTGCCACAAAGGCGATCTCGTGGGCGATCTCCGGGAAAAACGAAATTAGCTGGTAGTACTGGTTGCCACTGGCGACCACGAAACGGATCCCCAGTTGCTTCATGCGCGTATATTGCGCCAGAAAACGCTCGCGGTTGTATGTCTTCGCATCGCTCAGAAACGTGCCATCCATGTCGACTGCAATCAGTTTAACGCTCATATCCCTTCTCCAGTGTCGGTTGTTCTGCTGTCGGCTTTGCTACCGCACGCGCGACCAGCGCCGCAATAATTACTAATCCCAATACCACCAGCATGGCACTGCGCAATCCATAATGTTCACCCAGGAAGCCGAGCAGTGGCGGTCCCACCAGAAAGGCAAGATAGCCAGTGGTGGCGACCACGCTGACGCGCGTTGGCGCATCCGGGCCAGTGTCGCTGGCGGCAGAGATGGTCAGCGGGAAGCCGAGTGACGCACCAAGCCCCCACAAAATGACCGAAACGCCGGCAATCCAGTCGACATCGACGAAGATGATCATCGCAATGCCTAGCCCACCCAGCAGCGCACTGGCGCGAACCACCGCCACCCGGCTGTAGCGATCGATAAACCAGCCCCCGGTAAACCGCCCGACGGTCATACCCAGCGTAAACCCGGCGTAGATCAGCGAGCCGGAGGTTGGGCTAAATCCGTGTCCGTCTACCATCAACAAGGGGAGCCAGTCATTGGCTGAACCTTCAGCAAAGGCCATGGCCAGCACCACTACACCAATCAGCATCAGTTGCATATCACGGTAAAACGGTAAACCTTTCTCCGCTGATTTCTGTTCATCAGCCGAGTTTTTGCCCGTGCCGTCTGGGATGGCTTTGATCCCGGTCAGTACGGGAATAATACAGACCAGCGCCGCCAGTAAAATATGCAGATTCGCGGCGATACCAAACGCGGTCAGTGCCATCCCAACGCCCGCGCCAGCCAGTGTGCCGAGGCTGTAAAAGCCGTGCATCATCGGCAAAACTGTTTTGTTCATTTCGCGTTCTACCGCAGCACCTTCAACGTTGATGGCAACCTCGGCTGCACCAAAGCTTCCACCAAAGACCGTCAGCCCCAGGGCAAACAGAAGCGGGGAGGCGAACCACAGCGCTACGCTTAATACCATCATCCCGAACACTGCGCAGCACATGGTGGTACGGATCACAGCCCGTGTGCCAAAGCGTTTTACCAGCCACGCGGAGCAGAGAATTCCGCTCATCGAGCCTATTGACAGACCAAACAGCACAATCCCCATTTCCGCGGTAGATACGGACAAAATATCGCGGATGGCCGGTGTACGGGTTGCCCATGAAGCCATTAATAGCCCGGGGATAAAGAAGAACATAAACAGCGCCCACATGCGCAGCTGCAGGGCTTTACGGGGAGAGGTCAAGGTCATTGGGGTAGCACCAGAAGTACAACAATAGCGACAACACTAACAAGTTTGTGTACATTTGTACATAAATGAGGTGAGGAATTTATGAGCAGAGCACCGAACGATCCTAAGCGCAGGGAAAAAATCCTGCAGGCCACGCTGGATACTATTGCCGAACATGGCATCCAGGCCGTTACCCACCGTAAAATTGCCAGCTGTGCAGGTGTCCCGCTGGGGTCGATGACCTACTATTTTTCAGGTATGGAGTCGCTGATTGAAGAAGCTTTCACGTGGTTCACTCAGGAAATGTCCCGGCAATACCGTGACTTCTTTGCCGGTGTCACTGGCCCGGAAATGGCGTGCGAGTCCATCACGACACTGATCCACAGCTCGGAAGTTACCACGCCACACAATATGGAGCTGATGTACCAGCTCTATGCCTTTATGAACCGCAGTGCGGCGTTGAAAATGGTAATGCAGGACTGGATGAAGATGAGCCAGACAACGTTAGAGCAGTGGTTTGACCCTGTCACTGCTCGTGCGCTGGATGCGTTTATTGAAGGCATGACATTGCACTTTGTGACCGACAGACAGCCGTTGTCGCGGGATGAGATCCGGGCGATGGTGGGCAGAATTGCGGGGGAAGGAATTTCAGGCAACAAAAAACCCATCAACCTTGAACCAAAACGGCGGGGTTGATGGGCTCCACAAATTGGGGACATCAAAGAAAAGCAGTGGCACTAGTTATGACTGCCCTCTGAATAAAAAGTTCTGCGCATCGCAAAAATTTTTTCTGCAATGCGCAAACTTGAGAGTTATCCGAGTCCCGGCCAGATGATGATGATAAGCGTACCGGCCAGAGTCAGCAGTACGTTGGCGATGGCGTACGTGCCGGCATAGCCCAGCGCCGGAATATTGCTGCGCGCGGTATCACTGATAATTTCCATTGCCGGCGCACAGGTACGTGCGCCCATCATTGCGCCAAACAGCAGGGCGCGGTTCATACGCAGCACGTAAGCCCCAAACAGGAAACAGATCACCACAGGAACCAGGCTGACAATCAGGCCTGATACCAGCATCTGCCAGCCTACGGCCCCCAGGCTGTGACCAATGCCGCTGCCTGCGCTTAATCCGACGCCAGCCATAAAGACCATCAGGCCAAACTCTTTGACCATGTTCAGTGCGCCTTGCGGGATATAGCCAAATGTTGGATGGTTCGCACGCAGGAATCCGAGCATGATCCCAGCAAACAGCAACCCGGCGGCGTTACCGATGCCGAAGCTAAAGTTGCTGAACTGGAAGGTGATCATCCCGATCATCAGGCCCACAATAAAGAAGGCACAAAAAGCCAGCAGGTCGGTGACCTGGCTGTGAATTGAGATAAAGCCGATACGTTCGGCAACGGTTTTAACGCGACGAGCATCGCCGCTCACCTGCAATACATCGCCTTTGTTCAGGACGACGTTATCGTCGATAGGCATTTCAATCTGGCTGCGGATCACGCGGTTTAAGAAGCAGCCGTGGTCGGTCAGTTTCAGTTGTGCCAGGCGGCGGCCGACTGCGTTGTGGTTTTTCACCACAATCTCTTCGGTGACGATACGCATGTCGAGCAGATCCCGGTCAAACACCTCTTTTCCGTTACGGAAACTGGGGTCGAGGCGCGCATGGGCGTCGGGATAGCCGACGAGCGCAATATCATCGCCCATCTGCAACACCGCGTCACCGTCAGGGTTTGCCAGAATACCGTTACGGCGAATACGTTCGATATAGCAGCCCGTCTGGCGGTAGATCCCCAGTTCACGCAGGTTTTTGCCGTCAGCCCAGGCCACCAGCTCTGGCCCTACGCGATAAGCACGAATAACGGGCAGGTAGACTTTACGCTTGGTATCAGTATCCAGCCCGCGCTCGCGCGCAATCTGCTGGGCGCTGGTCTGCAAATCCTGATGCTGCAGTTTGGGCAGATAACGCGCGCCCACAATCAGGCTTACCAGGCCAATCAGATAGGTCAGAGCATAACCGAGACTCAGGTGATCGAGGGCGGTAGAGAGCTGGGAGCCTTCCATTCCGGAGTGGCGCAACGTGTCCCCCGCACCTACCAGAACAGGGGTTGAGGTCATGGAGCCTGCCAGCATCCCGGCCGTTAAGCCGATATCCCAGCCAAACAGCTTACCGAGACCAAGTGCGATCAGCAGCGCGCTACCGACCATCACCAGCGCCAGCATCAGGTAATTTTTGCCGTCGCGGAAGAAAATGGAAAAAAAGTTCGGACCCGCTTCCACGCCTACACAAAAAATAAACAGCATAAACCCAAGATTGAGCGCATCCGTGTTAATGCTGAAATGTTGCTGACCTAATAATAATGAGACCACCAAAACGCCAATGGAATTACCAAGTTGAACTGAACCCAGGCGCAATTTACCCAGACAGAGGCCCAGCGCAAGTACCACAAATAATAACAGGATGTAATTCCCATTTAACAAGTCTGCGACGTTTATATTCACGGAGGCTAACTTCTTGTTTACCAGTAAGCTGTTGAAAGGAAGGGTTATTTAGGCTACTGTTTTGCTCTGTGTGCGAAAGAAAACGTACCTTTTGGCACATGCGCTTTATATCCCACAGAGCAATAACAGGTCGTTAGTTTAATCGTATTAGATATCTACGGCTAGTGAAGATCGCGCAACACTGTATGAGCTTAGGCAAGGAATGCCGCATTGCTTTATCTGACTGGGCGTCCGCAGGACGAATGTGTATTCGATAGAGATGAAGTCAGGAGGATTATTTGAACATCAAGCGCAACTGGGCGGGGATCGTCAGCGGTTTTTTGTTATTTACGGTGGTTTGCCTGTCGTTATCCCTCAATGTCACGGGAGCGTTCAGAGCCTCTGGTCATTCTGAACTGGGCTTGCTCTTTTTTGTGCTTCCCGGTGCAGCCGCGAGTTTTCTCTCCCGCCGGGGAGAAGTCATCAGACCCCTGTTAGGGGCAATGCTCGCTGCGCCAGTATGTTTGTTGTTGATGCGCGTGCTGTTTGTCTCATCGCGCTCATTCTTGCAGGAACTGGCATGGCTGATGAGCGGGGTGTTCTGGTGTGCGCTGGGGGCGCTATGCTTTTTATTTGTGCGTCGCATGCTACACCGACGGCGTCACCGCAAATAAAAACGCCCTCATTTTGAGGGCGTTTATCGATAACGTTCAGACATTACTGAGCAGCAAAAAGACCCAGATTTTCTTTCGCGTAGGCTTCAAAATCGGTGCAGCCGCCAATGTGCTTCTGATCGAGGAAAATCTGCGGGACGGTTTCAACCGGTTTACCCACGGTTTTTTCCAGATCGGCTTTGGTGATACCTTCCGCGTGGATATCCACATAACGGAAGTTGAAGTCATCACGCTCTTCGGTCAGTTTCTCAGCCAGTTCTTTTGCGCGCACGCAGTAAGGGCATCCTGGACGACCAAAAATCACTGCAAACATTTCTCTCTCCTCAAAAAACAAGCCTGACGGCGAATGGAGCGTATATTGCACGATAACCTGCCGTCATGGAAAGAAGGTTTCACCTGTCGCTTTAATATCTCTGAGCTATGTTTCGCCAATTACATGCAGCATATCATTGCCTATACTGGCTGCCATATTGCGTACAGACAGACCAAAGAGAGACAACATGACGCCAACGATTGACCTGCTACGTTCCCACCGTTCGATTCGCCATTTTACCGATGAGCCAATCACTCAGGCACAGCGCGAAGCCATTGTGGACAGCGCAAGGGGTACATCCAGCTCCAGTTTTTTACAGTGCAGCTCTATTATTCGTATTACCGACCCCGCAATGCGTGAACAACTGGTGACGCTAACGGGTGGGCAAAAACATGTGGCTCAGGCGGCGGAGTTTTGGGTGTTTTGCGCCGACTTTAACCGCCATTTGCAGATCTGTCCGGAGGCTGAGCTTGGCCTGGCGGAACAACTGTTGCTCGGCGTCGTGGATACGGCGTTGATGGCGCAAAATGCCCTGACAGCAGCGGAATCATTAGGGTTGGGTGGGGTGTACATCGGCGGTTTGCGCAATAACATTGAAAGCGTGACAGAACTGTTGAAGCTGCCTAAACACGTTTTACCGCTCTTTGGCCTGTGCCTCGGCTGGCCGGCGGATAACCCGGACGTCAAACCACGCCTGCCTGCAAGCATGATCATGCATGAAAACCACTATCAGCCAGTCGACCAGGATGTACTGGCACACTACGATGACGAGCTGGCGCACTACTACCTGACGCGCGGCAGCAATACCCGTCGGGATACCTGGAGCGACCATATTCGTCGCACCATCATTAAAGAAAACCGTCCGTTTATTCTCGACTATTTGCATAAACAGGGCTGGGCAACGCGATAGTGCATTCATCCTGTGCCTGCCTGCGTGTATGATACGCAGGCTTTTCCCATGTTATTAGAGAGGTGCAGGGTGAACATTGCCATTTTGTCCCGGGATGGAACGCTCTATTCATGCAAGCGCCTGCGCGAAGCGGCACTAAAGCGCGGCCATCAGGTTGAGATCCTCGATCCGCTGTCCTGTTATATGAATATCGACCCGGCAGCGTCGTCGATTCACTATAAAGGTCGTCAGTTACCGCATTTCGACGCGGTCATCCCCCGTATTGGTTCTCAGATTACTTACTACGGTACTGCCGCATTACGTCAGTTCGAAATGCTCGGAAGTTACCCCCTCAATGAATCCGTCGCGATCTCACGCGCCCGCGATAAGCTCCGCTCGCTGCAACTGCTGGCCCGTCAGGGCATTGATCTGCCCGTCACCGGAATTGCCCATTCGCCGGACGACACCAGCGATCTGATTGATATGGTCGGGGGCGCGCCGTTGGTGATCAAGCTGGTGGAAGGTACGCAAGGTATTGGCGTAGTACTGGCAGAGACGCGCCAGGCGGCTGAAAGCGTTATTGATGCGTTTCGCGGCCTCAATGCCCATATTCTGGTGCAGGAATATATCGAAGAGGCCAAAGGGCGGGACATTCGCTGCCTTGTGGTGGGCGATGAAGTCGTGGCTGCCATTGAACGTCAGGCAAAAGAGGGCGATTTCCGTTCTAATTTGCACCGTGGTGGTGTAGCGCGGGTAGCTGATATCAGCGAACGTGAGCGCGAAATGGCTGTTAAAGCCGCACAAACGCTGGGACTGGATATTGCGGGTGTCGATATTCTGCGCGCGACGCGAGGGCCGCTGGTGATGGAAGTGAATGCCTCACCGGGGCTGGAAGGCGTCGAGAAAACCACGGGTATTGATATTGCGGGTAAAATGATCGCATGGATCGAACGCCATGCGACGCCGGGGTTCTGCCTGAAAACGGGCGGTTAAATGGATCACTGCGTATTTTTTGCGTAATCTAGGCGAAGTTTTTTCTTAAGAGGCTGCACAGCGATGGATTTACAGGTCGTACCAACACTGGATACGTTACGTCAATGGCTCGATGATGCGGGAATCACTTACTTTGAGTGTGATTCCTGTCAGGCGCTGCACTTGCCGCATATGCAAAATTTCGACGGCGTGTTCGATGCCAAAATCGATCTGATCAACGACGTGATTCTTTTCTCCGCCCTGGCTGAAGTGAAGCCTTCAGCGCTGCTGGCGCTGGCTTCCGATCTGTCGGCTATTAATGCCAGTTCTTTGACGGTGAAAGCATTTCTCGATATTCAGGATGATAATCTGCCAAAACTGGTTGTTTGCCAGTCTTTATTCGCTGGAGCAGGGCTCTCCTTCAAACAGTTTTCCTGGTTTATGCGCCTGAGCGAAGAGCAGATCTCGATGGTGATGCTGGAAGCCAGTGCACATCATCTGCTGTATGGCAGTGAAGATGACGCAGAGAATAATGATGCATCTCCCAATTTTCTTCACTAGTGCTGTCTGACTTTTGCGCAGTCGCTGCCAGAGCGGCTGCATAACACCATTTTTTCTGCTACTTGTAACCTTTCTTTAAAGAATTTTTCACCTCCCCAAAGGCCATTTCGGCTTATCACGTAGACATTACCTGCATAAAAAATTGATAAAAGGCGTTTTTTCGTCTGGGCTATAGCCGGAGACACGGGCTACAGTTATTCTTGCGATGCTTAAAAAAGCGAGCGAATACTGCCGGATAACGTCGTTTCTTTTTATTTCGGGCAGAGCGACAAAATATGCATGAATATTGCATATCTTCAGATTGCACAGTTTTAGTTCGTTTGTTAACGAGCTTTCATAAGGAATAACGATATGATCGCCTTGAATAAAAAATGGTTATCGGGTCTGGTTGCGGGTGCTCTGATGGCCGTCTCTGCCGGCTCGCTCGCTGCGGAACAAAAAACGCTGCACGTTTATAACTGGTCTGACTATATCGCGCCGGATACGGTGGCAAACTTCGAAAAAGAGACCGGGATCAAAGTGGTCTATGACGTGTTCGATTCGAACGAAGTTCTGGAAGGCAAACTGATGGCGGGAAGCACCGGCTTTGACCTGGTGGTTCCGTCCGCAAGCTTCCTGGAGCGTCAACTGACCGCAGGCGTCTTCCAGCCGCTGGATAAAAGCAAATTACCGAACTGGAAAAACCTCGATCCGGAAGTGCTGAAGCTGGTTGCAAAGCATGACCCGGACAACAAATACGCGATGCCTTATCTGTGGGCGACCACTGGTATCGGCTATAACGTCGACAAAGTGAAAGCGGTCCTCGGCAAAGACGTCAAACTCGATAGCTGGGACGTGGTGCTGAAGCCTGAAAACCTTGAGAAGCTGAAAAGCTGCGGTGTCTCCTTCCTGGACGCCCCGGAAGAGATTTTTGCCACCGTACTTAACTATCTGGGCAAAGATCCAAACAGCACTAAAGCCGATGACTACACCGGCCCGGCGACCGATCTGCTGCTGAAGCTGCGTCCAAACATTCGCTACTTCCACTCATCCCAGTACATTAACGACCTGGCAAATGGCGACATTTGTGTGGCCATCGGTTGGGCAGGCGATGTCTGGCAGGCGGCTAACCGTGCGAAAGAGGCTAAAAATGGCGTGAATGTGTCTTACTTCATTCCAAAAGAAGGGGCTCTGGCGTTCTTCGACGTGTTCGCCATGCCTGCTGATGCCAAAAATAAAGACGAAGCGTATCAGTTCCTCAACTACCTGATGCGTCCGGACGTGATCGCCCACATCAGTGACCACGTGTATTACGCTAACGGTAATAAGGCGTCTGTGCCGCTGGTCAGCGAAGAAATCCGCAATAATCCGGCGATCTATCCGCCAGCCGATGTCTTCGCCAAGCTGTTCACCCTGAAAGTGCAGGACCCAAAAATTGACCGCGTGCGTACGCGTGCGTGGACGAAGGTGAAAAGCGGTAAATAAGGCTTTGTGAGATGTATGCCGGGCAGGTGTTGTTCTGCCCGGCGATACGCACCCTTTTGGTGCGTTTGCACCAGTTTTGATTTATGCCGGAGAACACCCCGTGAATGAAGTGATCCCCCGCCCGCAGGCGAAAGTCCGTAAAGCGCTGACCCCGCTTCTTGAAATCCGTAACCTCACGAAATCTTTTGACGGCCAGCATGCCGTGGACGACGTTAGCCTGACCATCTACAAAGGCGAGATTTTTGCGCTGCTGGGTGCGTCTGGCTGTGGTAAATCTACATTGCTGCGTATGCTGGCCGGTTTTGAACAGCCGACAGCCGGGCAGATTGTGCTGGATGGTGTTGATCTCTCCAGCGTACCACCGTATCAACGCCCGATTAACATGATGTTCCAGTCCTACGCCCTGTTTCCGCACATGACCGTTGAGCAGAACATTGCCTTTGGCCTGAAGCAGGACAAGCTGCCAAAAGCCGAAATCACGGCGCGTGTGGCCGAGATGTTGAGTCTCGTGCATATGCAGGAGTTCGCCAAACGTAAACCGCACCAGCTTTCAGGCGGTCAGCGTCAGCGTGTGGCGCTGGCGAGAAGCCTGGCGAAACGCCCGAAACTGCTGCTGCTCGACGAGCCGATGGGAGCGCTGGATAAAAAACTGCGCGACCGTATGCAGCTGGAAGTGGTGGATATTCTTGAGCGTGTGGGGGCGACCTGCGTCATGGTGACTCACGATCAGGAAGAGGCGATGACCATGGCTGGACGCATTGCGATCATGAATCGCGGTAAGTTTGTGCAAATTGGTGAGCCGGAAGAGATCTACGAACATCCGACCACGCGCTACAGCGCAGAGTTTATTGGCTCGGTTAATGTGTTCGAAGGGCTGCTGAAAGATCGTCAGGAAGATGGGCTGGTGATTGAATCTCCTGGGCTTGTTCACCCCCTGAAAGTCGATGTTGATGCGTCGGTGGTGGATAACGTACCGGTTTACGTGGCGCTTCGTCCGGAAAAAATCATGCTCTGCGAAGAACCGCCTGCCGATGGTTACAACTTTGCCGTCGGGGAAGTGGTGCATATTGCCTATCTGGGCGATCTCTCGATTTACCATGTGCGTCTGAGTAGCGGGCAGATGATCAGTGCTCAGTTGCAGAACGAACACCGTTACCGTAAAGGTCTGCCGACCTGGGGCGACGAAGTGCGTCTGTGCTGGGATGCAGACAGTTGCGTCGTGCTGACGGTATAAGGAGCGATCATGAGTACACTTGAACCTCCAGCCCGCCGTGTAGAAAAACCGGGCGGCTTTGGGCATTGGCTGGCGCGCATGCAGATGGCGCATGGGCGCAAGCTGGTGATCGCCATGCCGTATGTGTGGCTGATCCTGCTGTTTCTGTTACCTTTCCTGATCGTCTTTAAGATAAGTCTCGCCGAAATGGCGCGGGCGATCCCGCCGTACACCAACCTGCTGGACTGGGCCGACGGGCAACTAACGCTGACGCTGAATCTGGGTAATTTCCTTCAGCTCACCGACGACCCGCTCTATTTTGAAGCCTATCTGCAGTCGTTGCAGGTGGCGGGGATCTCGACGATCTGCTGTCTGTTGTTGGGGTATCCGCTCGCGTGGGCGGTGGCGCACAGTAAACCGTCGACGCGCAATATTCTGTTGTTGCTGGTGATCCTCCCGTCCTGGACCTCATTCCTGATCCGCGTGTATGCGTGGATGGGGATCCTGAAAAACAACGGGGTGCTGAATAACGTTCTGATGTGGCTTGGGGTTATCGATCAGCCGCTGACCATTCTGCACACCAATCTGGCTGTTTATATCGGCATTGTGTACGCCTATCTGCCGTTTATGGTGCTGCCAATTTATACCGCCCTGACGCGTATCGATTACTCGTTGGTTGAGGCGTCGCTGGATCTGGGCGCTCGCCCATTAAAGACCTTCTTTAGTGTGATTGTGCCACTGACAAAAGGTGGCATTATCGCCGGTTCTATGCTGGTGTTTATCCCGGCGGTTGGGGAGTTTGTGATCCCGGAACTGCTGGGGGGGCCGGACAGCATCATGATTGGTCGTGTTCTGTGGCAGGAGTTCTTCAATAACCGCGACTGGCCGGTGGCTTCAGCGGTGGCGATTGTGATGTTACTGCTGTTGATTGTGCCGATCATGTGGTTCCACAAGCATCAGCAAAAACAGATGGGAGATCACGGATGAACAATTTACCGGTCGTTCGCTCTCCGTGGCGAATTCTGATCCTCGTGATCGGATTTACCTTCCTGTACGCGCCGATGCTGATGCTGGTGATCTATTCGTTCAACAGTTCCAAGCTGGTGACGGTATGGGCGGGTTGGTCGACGCGCTGGTACAGCGAGTTATTCCACGACGACGCGATGATGAGTGCAGTAGGGTTGAGCCTGACCATTGCCGCATGTGCAGCAACCATGGCATCGATCCTTGGAACGATAGCCGCGATGGTGATGGTTCGTTTTGGGCGTTTTCGTGGGTCTAACGGCTTTGCGTTTATGATCACCGCGCCGCTGGTTATGCCAGATGTTATTACCGGTTTATCACTTCTGTTGCTGTTTGTTGCCCTGGCACATGCCATCGGTTGGCCAGCGGATCGCGGTATGTTGACCATCTGGCTGGCACACGTCACCTTCTGTACTGCCTATGTGGCGGTCGTGATCTCGTCGCGTCTGCGCGAACTGGATCACTCTATTGAAGAGGCGGCGATGGATCTCGGTGCAACGCCGCTGAAGGTCTTTTTCATCATCACGTTACCGATGATTATGCCTGCGGTGATTTCCGGCTGGTTACTGGCCTTTACGTTGTCGCTGGATGACCTTGTGATCGCCAGCTTTGTTTCTGGCCCAGGCGCGACGACGTTACCGATGTTGGTCTTCTCCAGCGTGCGTATGGGGGTTAACCCTGAGATTAACGCCCTGGCTTCCATCATTCTGGGGGTTGTCGGAATTGTCGGATTTATCGCCTGGTATCTGATGGCTCGCGCGGAAAAACAGCGTGTACGTGATATCCAGCGTGCAAGACGCGGCTGAAGCATTTAAAATTTCCCATGAAGTGCCGCGCCTGTCGCGGCACTGTTTTTCAGGGAAGTAAAACAGTGGGATTTTTTAAACAATCGCGTGGTTCGCATGCTCGTCTGAACGTCCCTGCGCTGGTGCAGGTGGCGGCGCTCGCCATCATTATGATTCGCTGCCTTGATCTGCTGATGATTCTGAACACACTGGGCACGAGCGGTATTGTTGAGTTTATCCATCGCAGCGTGCAGACGTGGAATTTGACGCTGGTCTTTCTTTCCAGTCTGGTGCTGGTTTTCGTTGAGATCTATTGTGCGTTTTCGCTGGTGAAAGGGCGCAACTGGGCGCGCTGGATCTATCTGCTGACGCAAGTGATTGCGGCGAGCTATCTTTGGGCTGCTTCGATCGGTTACGGTTATCCGGAGCTGTTCAGTATCGCAGGAGAGTCAAAACGAGAGATTTTCCGTTCGCTGATCATGCAAAAACTTCCTGATATCCTGGTGCTGTGTCTGCTGTATGCTCCGGCGTCCAGCCGACGGTTCTTCCGTCTGCAATAGTGTGTATCCACGTCATCCTTCAGGCTGTCGCTGTGTTGGTTGCGTCTGCTCACCTTGATACAACTTGAATGATTTTGTGTATATAATCGCAGCCCTCGTTATTCTTAAGGTTTTCGTATGCAGTGCGCACTTTATGACGCCGGTCGCTGTCGCTCCTGTCAGTGGATAGAACAACCGGTCTCCCGGCAACTCACCGCCAAAATGGCCGATTTACAGCAATTACTGGCTGAACATGCGGTGGGAGAGTGGTATGCGCCTGTCAGTGGGCCGGAAAAGGGGTTTCGAAATAAAGCCAAAATGGTGGTCAGCGGCAGCGTCGAAAAACCGCTGCTGGGGATGTTGCATCGTGATGGCACACCGGAAGACTTAACCGACTGCCCGCTCTATCCAGCCTCATTTGAACCGGTTTTTGCCGCTCTCAAGCCTTTTATTGCCCGAGCAGGGTTAACGCCTTACAACGTTGCGCGTAAACGTGGTGAGCTTAAATACCTCCTGCTGACAGAAAGCCAGCTGGATGGCGGCATGATGCTGCGTTTTGTGTTGCGTTCAGAGGCAAAGCTGGAACAACTGCGAGCCGCTTTGCCGTGGCTGCAACTGCAGCTCCCGCAGCTCAAGGTCGTCACAGCAAATATTCAGCCTGTGCATATGGCGATTATGGAAGGGGAGAAAGAGATCTTCTTCACCGGACAGCACGCCCTGGCAGAGAACTTCAACCATGTGCCGCTGTGGATCCGCCCACAAAGTTTCTTCCAGACGAACCCAACGGTCGCAAGTGCGTTGTATGCCAGTGCCCGTGACTGGGTCCGGGCATTACCGGTCAACCATATGTGGGATCTGTTCTGCGGTGTGGGGGGCTTTGGTTTACATTGTGCAACGCCAGAGATGACGCTGACAGGAATTGAGATTTCAGCGGAAGCCATCGCCTGCGCGAAGCAATCTGCCGCTGAATTAGGGCTAACCAATCTTCAGTTCCAGGCGCTTGACTCCACACAGTTTGCGACCGGCCAGGCCGATGTGCCGGAACTGGTGCTGGTCAATCCACCACGTCGTGGGATAGGCAAAGCGCTGTGTGACTACCTGAGCGAGATGGCCCCGGATTACATGATCTACTCAAGCTGTAATGCTCAGACTATGGCAAAAGATTTCCGCGATCTGCCGGGTTATCGCATTGCACGCGTCCAACTTTTCGATATGTTCCCACATACGGCACACTATGAAGTATTGACGCTGTTAATACGAGATCCGCTGTCGTAATGTCAATTTTTGTTAAGGAAAGCTGTGGCATAATCGCCGCTCCTTTTCCATAGACAAAAGAAAAATGAAGAAAATCATTCTGTTGCCGATGTTCGCCATCGGCCTTGTGGGTTGTACGTCTGTAAAAGTCAATCCATTGCCTAAAACTGAGCTCATTGATCGTATTTGTATTCAGCGAAATGATGCGGTCAAAGTCAGCGATTTATTACCTGTGGTGCAACAACGTCTGCAATATCACCATATCAACTCTGAAGTGTTCAGCACCGAGAAGCCTGAAAATTGCCGTTATATTATGAACTACACGGCATACCGTACCTGGGATGTCGTGCCTTATCTCTCCTCTGCAGATTTCACCATAAATCGCGAAGGGGTGATGGTTGCCTCTGCCAATTTCCATCTGCGTGCGGGTGGCGGTTTATCGCTCATGAAATGGCGAGGTACGGAGTACAAGATCAATCCCGTTATCGACCGTCTGGTCGGTGGGCAATAATCACCGTTAACTCTTAAACAAAATGTGAACTCTTCCCCGGCCTGAAATCAGGTAAGCTTTAGTCATATGAAATGAATGAAGGCTTACCGATGAAGCAGATTTTGCTGGTGGAAGACGATCGCGATATCGCGGCGTTACTGCGTCTGAATTTAGAAGACGAAGGCTATGCGATTACCCACGAGGCTGACGGAAGCAGGGCGTTATTACTGCTTGAGCAGTCGTCGTGGGATGCGGTGATCCTCGACCTGATGCTCCCGAGCGTGGATGGTCTGGAAATTTGCCGTCGTATCCGTCAGATGACCCGCTACCTGCCAGTGATTATCATCAGTGCCCGCAGCAGTGAAACCGACCGTATTACCGGCCTGGAAACGGGGGCGGATGATTATCTTGCCAAACCCTTCTCAGTCCAGGAGCTGGTGGCGCGCATAAAAGCCTTGTTCCGCCGTCAGCATGCGATGGGGCAGACGCAAATCTCCGGGCAAATCCAGGCTCATGGCCTGATGCTCGATCCCCTGACCCGCAGCGTGCAATTGCACGGTCGGGACGTTGACCTCACCCCACGCGAGTTTGAACTGCTCTGGTTTTTTGCCCGCCACCCTGGCGAGGTATTTTCGCGTCTGGCGTTGCTTGAGCAGGTCTGGGGCTATCAGCATGAAGGCTATGAGCACACCGTAAACACCCATATCAACCGCCTGCGCATCAAGATTGAGAAAGACGCCGCTGAACCGGAGATCATTCGTACTGTCTGGGGGAAAGGTTATAAATTTGCGGAGCTGAATCATGATGCGGCGCTTTAGCCTGAGCCAGCGTCTGACGCTGCTGTTTATCCTGTTGCTGATGCTCTGTGCCACTGTGGCCTGCGTGGTGCAGATGTACACCAGCATGCAGTACGGTAACGCCATGGTACAGCGGCTATCCGGTGGTCTGGCGCAACAGATCGTGCAGCGCGAACCGATTCTGGACGCGCAGGGCCAGGTTGATCGTAGTGCCCTGAAGCCGTTGTTAGACCGGTTAATGACCTTTAATCCGAGCGTCGAACTGTATGTCATATCCCCTGACGGCGAGCTACTGGCCGATGCTGCGCCACCGGGCCATATCCAGCGGCAAAAGATCGACATTACACCACTGCAAACGTTTTTAAGTGGAGCCGCGATGCCGGTCTATGGCGACGATCCGCGAAGTGCGGGTAAGCAAAAAGTGTTTAGCGTGACGCCGCTTCGCCAGGACGGTGAGCTCAAAGGCTATCTGTACATTATCCTGCAAGGTGAGGAGTCGAATGCCCTTGCCGACATGGCCTGGCACAAGGCGCTGTGGAGTACGGCACTTTGGTCACTGCTGCTGGTGGCGTTGTTTGGCCTGCTGGCAGGATTACTGGTCTGGTATTGGGTGACGCGTCCTGTGAAACGCCTGACGGCGGATGTTACGGGGCTGGAGCAAGATAGCATCAGCGCGATTAAGCACCTGGCGGCACAAACTACGGATTTGACCTCGGGGGATGAGGTGACGCTATTGCGTAACACCTTTATTGAGCTGGCGCGTAAAATTGCTGTGCAGTGGGATCAACTGGCGGACAGCGATCGCCAGCGCCGTGAATTTATTGCCACGATTTCGCATGATTTACGCACGCCACTGACCTCCTTACTTGGCTATCTGGAAACACTGTCACTGAAATCGGCTACGCTCACGCCACAAGAGCATCAGCAATATCTTGCGACTGCCCTGCGTCAGGGGCAAAAGGTCCGTCATCTCTCTCAGCAGCTCTTTGAGCTGGCGCGCCTTGAATATGGCGGCATTAAGCCACAGCGTGAGCGCTTTGCGATGGGGGAATTGATTTCCGACGTCGCGCAGAAGTTTGAGCTAACTGCCCGCACGCGCGAAGTCAATCTGCATATTGATCTTCCCGGGCCATTGCCACTGGTTAACGCCGATGTGTCGATGATTGAGCGTGTGGTGACGAATTTGCTGGATAACGCGATGCGACACACGCCGACAGGGGGGGAAATTCGGCTGGCGGTGTGGCAGGAGAATGAGCAGCTACAGGTTGAAGTCGCTGATAACGGTTCAGGCGTTGATGCCTCACTGCGCGATGAGCTGTTTCAGCGCCCGTCTGCACTAAATTCCCAGGCGTCGCGGGAAAATCGTGGGGGATTAGGGCTGCTAATTGTTAAAAGGATGCTGGAGCTACACGGCGGTGGGATCAGGCTGATGGATTCGGTGAGTGGGGCTCGTTTTCGCTTCTTTGTACCCTTATGAGAAATTGCCGGGCAGGCCCGGCCTACATACCACCCCCGTAGGCCAGGCTACCCGACAGAAGAGAATTACTGCGGGAACCACTGATCGCTGATTTTCTGATATGTACCGTCAGTTTTAATCGCTTTCAGTGCGCCGTTCAGTTTTTCCAGCAGCGCTTTGTTATCAGGACGTACCGCGATACCCAGGCCTGTGCCGAAGTATTGTGGGTCGGTCACTTTTTCTGTCGCTGTACCCAGTTGCGGGTTGGTTTTAAGCCATTCGTTCACCACGGCAGTATCGCCAAACACGCCATCAATACGGCCATTTTTTAGGTCGATAATCGCATTCTGATAGCTGTCGTAGGCAACAGTTTTGACTTCAGGATGCTTGTCCTGCAGGTACTTCTGGTGTGTCGTGCCGTTTTCCATGCCAATGCGTTTGCCTTTCAGCTGGTCAAAGGAGGTGAATTCGCCTTTTTTCGCAATGACTACCGCGGAGTTCGCGTAATACGGGTCGGTAAACGAAACTTGTTTGCTACGCTCCGGTGTGATGTCCATTCCGGAGATCACCGCGTCGTATTTTTTGAATTTAAGAGACGGGATCAGGCTGTCAAATGCATGGTTGGTAAAAGTACAGTCGGCCTGCATCTGTTTGCACAGTGCTTTCGCCAGGTCGATATCAAAACCGACGATCTGGTTGCTGGCATCCAGTGATTCGAACGGAGGATATGTCGCTGAAACACCGAAATTAATTTTATCTGCAGCTGATGCGCCAGCGGCGAAAGTTGCCAGTAATGCGGCCAGAACTACCTTTTTCATTTTAATGCTCCCGTCTGTCAATCTTGTCATTATGCGCCGTGTCTGTGGCATGAACGTACAATGCCAGTTATTGAATTTGTATGCAATAAAAATGATTAAATATTATTTAATGCATAAAAAAAGACGGGCAGTCTTTAGACTTGCCCGTCTCTGTTATTGCTTTTTATGCAAAGTTTACGCTAATTACGGCGCTCAAATGCCAGGGCTTTACGTTCGATGAGGCGCATCATCAGCGTCAGCAAACCGTTAACCACCAGGTAAACCAGGCCTGCCGCACCGAATACCATCACATCGTAGGTGCGTCCATATAACAACTGTCCGTGACCCATCACTTCCATCAGCGTGATGGTATAGGCCAGCGAGGTGCTTTTGAACACCAGCACGACTTCGTTAGAGTACGAAGAAAGGGCGCGTTTAAAGGCATAAGGCAGAAGGATCGCAAGCGTGTCTTTCTTGCTCATCCCCAGCGCGCCGCAGGATTGCCATTGTCCTTCCGGGATCGCGCGGATAGCACCGTAAAACAGCTGAGTGGTGTAAGCGGCACTGTTGAGCGACAGTGCAATCAAGGCGCACAGCCACGGCTCGGAAAGCAGATGCCAGATAACCGGATAGTTCTGCAACGTCGGAAACTGGCCCGGCCCGTAGTAAATCAGGAAGATCTGCACCAGCAGCGGCGTACCGGTGAACAGGGTGATGTAACCACGTACAATCCAGACCACGACGGGCGTTTTCAGCGTCAGCACAATGGTGAAGACGAGTGCCAGGATCAGCGCCACAATGATCGACGCCACGGTCAGCGTCAGGCTGGTATGCAGCCCTTTCATCAGCTCAGGTAAATACTCAAGCATCAGCCTGGTCTCCGTTCAAAACGCGTTGCACGCAAATCAATACGCTTCAGGATGTACTGACTCAGCAACGTGATCACCAGGTAGATAGCGGCCGCCACAATGTACCAGGTAAACGGCTCCTGGGTACGGGTGGCGATACTTTTGGTCTGCAACATCAAATCATTTACGCTGATCAGGCTGACCAGCGCGGTATCTTTTAACAGTACCAGCCACTGGTTGCCGAGCCCTGGCAGGGCATGACGCCACATTTGCGGCATCACCAGGCGGAAAAAGATCGCAGCTTTCGATAAACCTAATGCCTGGCCCGATTCCCACTGACCAACGGGTACGGCTTTCAGCGCGCCACGCAGGGTTTGCGACGCGTAAGCGGAGTAGAGCAGGGAGAGGGCAATCACGCCACACAGGAACGGACTGACGTCAAAGTTCTCAATTTGCATCTGCACCGGGATCTGCGCAAAACCCAGATTGAGGGTGAAGCCGTCTGACAGCATTAACAGCAGCTGCGAGGAACCGAAATAGATAAACAGGACCACCAGAATTTCCGGTAATCCCCGAAGTACCGTGACCAGCGCAGAGCCAAGCCATGCGATAGGTCGCCATTTCACTGACTCCCACACCGCAAAGACCATCGCCAGCGCCAGGCCGATAATGAGTGCACAAACGGCAAGGCCGACGGTCATCCCGGCGGCGCTTGCTAAAGGAAAAATTTCGTTCATCAGGTCTTACTTCTGGAACCATTTAGCGTAGATGGTTTCGTACGTGCCGTCTTTCTTCACTTTTTCCAGAGCCGCGTTGAATTTCTGCTGCAATTCAGTGTTGCCCTGACGGACGGCGATACCCAGACCCGTGCCGAAATAATCTTTATCGGTCACTTTGTCACCAACGGCAGCCAGCTTGTCGTTTGCTTTCAGCCATTCAGTCACGACGGCAGTATCACCAAAGACAGCATCAATACGACCATTTTGCAGATCCAGTTTCGCATTCTGGTAGCTGTCGTAAGGCACAGTGGTGATTTCCGGGTGCTTATCCGTGATGAATTTCTGGTGCGTTGTACCGTTCTGCACACCTACTTTTTTGCCTTTCAGCAGGTCAACAGAGGCATATTTCCCTTTCTGACCAATGAACAGTGCAGAGTTATCATAATAAGGGGTAGAGAACAGAACCTGTTTTTCACGTTCAGGTGTGATGTCCATACCGGCCATGACCGCGTCAATACGACGGAATTTCAGGCTTGGGATCAGGCTGTCGAACGCCTGATTGCTGAAGGTACAGGTCGCGTCGATCTCTTTGCACAACGCGTTTGCCAGATCCACGTCGAAGCCAACAATTTTGTTGTTTGCATCGATGGATTCAAACGGAGGATAAGAGGCCTCAGTGGCAAAACGAATCGTCTGGGCTGCGGTAGCGGAAAGGTTGACGCTAGCAAGCAGCGCGGCAATCAATACTTTTTTCATTATCATTTCCCCTGGCAAATCAGTGAGATAAATAGTTTTTGAAGGCATCGGTTTGCGGGGCTGTGAAGCAGCTCGCATCACCTTGTTCAACGATATACCCGTTTTCCATGTAGACCACGCGGCTGGCGGTTTTACGCGCCACTTCTACTTCGTGGGTCACAATAACCTGAGTAATATTGGTTTCCGCCAGCTCACGAATAATGCTCACGATCTGGGCGGTAATTTCGGGATCCAGTGCAGCCGTCGGCTCATCAAACAGCAGTACGGCAGGCTCCATCATCAGCGCCCGGGCAATCGCCACACGTTGCTGCTGACCACCAGAAAGGTGCAGGGGGTAGCGGTCACTGTATGGTTTAAGACGCAGGCGTTCCAGCAGCTTTTCAGCGCGCGCCATTGCCTGGTCTTTGCTAAGACCCAGCACGCGGCAAGGTGCTTCAATCAGGTTTTGCAGCACCGTCAGGTGCGGCCAGAGATTGTATTGCTGGAAGACCATACCGACGTTTTGGCGCAGTTCACGAATCGCTTTATCAGAAGGCGCTTTCGCGAAATCAAAATGGTTACCGGCGATAGCCAGCGTGCCCGAACGGGGCATCTCAAGCAGATTAAGGACACGCAGAAGGGAGCTTTTGCCCGCGCCGCTTGGGCCAAGCAAAACCAGCGTTTCACCTTCTGGGCAGTTCAGCGTGATGTCGAACAGCGCCTGGTGTGCGCCGTAGAAGCAGTTAATGCCGTTTAGTTTAATACTCATCGGGGCAGTCTTTACTCATCCAGGCAATCTATAGCAATTGAGGCCGCAGATAGTACCGTTGACAGAATAGTTATGCAATATTTCTGCGTTAAAAGTTAAATATAACCCGTAATCCTATCTAAACATAGCACAAAATAGCGAAGGGCAATTCCGGCGAGTATAAATGTCGGCATTCCTGATGAAATGCCGCACATTTTACGGGGTTAACAATTGATTAACGGGTGGTCAGTGGTTTTCAATGGACTGGCGTAGCGTGCCTGCCGGGGCATGGACGCTGCCGCCGACGTAGCGGACATCATCAATCGCCCAGCATTGTCCTTCACGGATCATCAGCACTTCATCCTGCCAGGATTGTGTGCCCTGGGTGAGTTTCACCCGCAGAGGAATGTTCCGGGCATCGGTGTTCGGGATGGTGGATGCACTGGCGACTTCAGCGCTGTCTGGCAATGTGGTGCGGCTGGAGAACGGGTCAGATTTGAGCAACGCATTATGCTGCGGATCGCGGGTTGCATCGTTCAGCAGTTTTGCCAGGTTGTCACTGAGGTAAGGGCGCAGTGCGGTGATGTCGTTACTGCGATGCTGAATGTGATAATCATAGAATTGCTGTGCTACGGCATCCGGGCCGCCGTCAATACAAGGACCGCTGCGAGTACCGATATCCTTAAAGGCCGGTGTAACCGTGGTGCAGGCGCTGAGCACCAGCGCGCATGGCACTAAAAGCGTTAAAGCAGAGTAGCGCATGTTGATTTCCTTATTTATTTACTATCCTTTCAATCATAGCGTAACGACCCGATAATGCTGCCTGAGCTTCACGCTAAAAAGGAGAGAAACCATGCAGTTTTCAACAACCCCCACTCTGGAAGGGCAGCCGATCATCGAGTATTGCGGCGTGGTCACAGGCGAAGCCATCCTGGGGGCAAACATTTTCCGCGACTTTTTTGCCGGTATCCGCGACATCGTGGGTGGCCGCTCGGGTGCTTACGAAAAAGAGCTGCGCAAAGCGCGAGAAATCGCGTTTAAAGAGCTGGGTGAACAGGCGAAAGCATTGGGAGCGGATGCCGTTGTAGGCATTGATATTGACTACGAAACGGTAGGGAAAGACGCCAGTATGTTGATGGTAAGCGTCAGTGGTACGGCGGTGAAAATCCGTCGATGAAGCGCTCGTTATCTGCGCTCCTGCTGGCCATGCTGCTGGCAGGCTGTGCGACAGAAAAGGGTATCCTTGATAAAGGTGCATATGAGCTGGATACCCGGCATCAGGCACAGGCGGCGTATCCACGTATCAAAGTGCTGGTCATTCACTACACCGCCGACGATTTCGACAGCTCACTGGCAACGTTAACGGACAAAAATGTGAGCTCGCATTACCTCATTCCGGCTCATCCGCCTTCTCCTGATGGCAAGCCCCGTATCTGGCAATTAGTACCTGAAGATCAGCTTGCCTGGCATGCAGGGATCAGCTTCTGGCGCGGTACTAACCGGATAAATGATACCTCTGTGGGCATTGAACTGGAAAACCGGGGCTGGCAGAAAACGGGTGAGGTGAAACATTTCACCCCGTTTGAGCCAGCACAAATTGCCGCATTGATTCCACTCGCGAAAGACATTATCGCGCGTTACAACATCGAGCCGGAGAATGTGGTCGCGCATTCGGACATAGCGCCGCAGCGTAAGGACGATCCTGGCCCACTGTTCCCCTGGCGTGAACTGGCGCAAAGAGGGATTGGCGCCTGGCCAGACCCGGATCGCGTGACGTTTTACCTTAACGGGCGACCGCGTGATCAGGCCGTGGAGACGGCAGCGTTGCTCGATCTGCTGGTGCGTTATGGCTACGCGTTACCGGAAAACAGCACCCCGGCACAGCAGAAGCGGGTCATTATGGTGTTCCAGATGCATTTTCGCCCGGAACGCTGGGATGGTAATGCAGATGCTGAAACGATGGCCATTGCTGAAGCCTTACTGGAAAAATACGGGCAGGGATAATCCTTCGGGATACCTCTGAGTAAGATGCCCGGCACAGAATGTGCTTAGGATTAATCTTAAGTACATTCTCAATTAAATTATAGTTAATTGACTTAAAATTACCCGCACTTAAGATAGATGCATAGCGTGCTAACTCATTGAGTAAGTATAATTATAAACTAAGATTGATTCTTGGTTATATTTTCTTTTATTTAAAAAACACCTTGTTTAATGGCCTCGGCAACACGTTGTCGCGGCTATCTATTATTGATTTTTTGAATTTTAATGAGTGCAATATGTTAAGTATTTACGGTAAAAATTTACGCCCACAAAACGAAATTAACAATATTATTTCGGCTACCACGGAATATGAGGAGAAAACGTTAAAGAAATGGCAAAAAATCAGCACGGCCAATGCTGAATATATTTATATTATTATCAGCGGAGATGTTGAATTTCGCCGAACATCGGATGATCTTTGCATGTTCACGTTACAGGGGCAGTGTATCTTTGGCTTATCCTCTATTTTTCATAATACGTCGCACATCTATGGCGTTGTTCGGGCCAATACGGTTGTGCGCGCCATCAAAAGAGATGCGTTTTCACGATTGATGACTGAAAAAAATCTGTGGCCCGATCTCACGATAGTCCTGTCATGGTATATTTGCCTGATGAGTAAACGAGATGACTTGCTCGTTGCGCGTAGTGCATATTCGGTGGTTCGTGAATTCCTTATGGAAATTAATGAGCTGACGATCCAACAACATCGTGATATCAATGTTTATGATTATATTCAGGAATACACGAATCTGGCACGTAGCACCATTATCAAAATCCTCTCAGATCTAAAAAAAGGACATTATATCGTGGTGGAAAAAGGACGGCTTATCAATATGACGTCTTTACCTGAGAAATATTAATTATCCCGCTGGCTCTCCTTTTTAGTTAAGGAGAGCGATTGACAGCCTGATGGTCCGTTTTCATCTGAATATTATCCTGCGTTTCATCAACAGGTGGCGCGGGGATTTTCCCTTGCGAATAATCCTGCTGCTGCTCCTTTACGGCCTGATTCAACAGTGCTTTTAATGATATATCGCTATTATTCTCACTGACGGAGGCGCGAGCGTGAGACTGCGTGCCGGGTAATGTATCCCGTGATGTATCTTCATTATTATTCCCCTCAGGTGCTTGTTGCCAGTCTGCATCATCGCTGTTAATTGGCATATCCTGCATGGTCGGAATATCGTGTTGCACCACGTCAGGTTTAGGCTGCGGATGCGGGAATGGTTTACTCACATAGATGTAATGCATATCGGAAAGCTGCGTTTCTGATTTGACGGCGTGTGCTTTCACGGGTGCGGGTACAGGGTGACGTAAATTCCAGTAAACATGAGCGTAAAGTCCGGCGATCAACAAGGTACAAAATCCCAGCATCCACAGCAGGGCGGTGATGACGATTTTTTTCAGGCTGGGGAGCCGATATGAAAACCAGACGGCTTCCCCTGTGGTGTGGCTGCGTTGAGCAGCGAGACAGATTGTCGACATTATGAGTTCTTCCCCCGTGTCGCCGGATGTGCTGTTGAGTCAGGCGCCTGGATCAGTACACCTGGCGTGGTATTGGCTTCACGCATTAATCGCATCAATGTCTCTTCACCAGGAATACCATCCGCGTGTAGCTTCATTTTTAGCTGGAACTCGCGAGTGCGTTTTTCCATTTCGGCTGTCCAGTGTTGTGCATGGGTTTCCGGTTCAGCGAGTACCAGACTGAGTTGTTTGTCGAACCACGCCAGATCCTGACGGCTGCTGGCGGCATTAATCGCCTCTTTACCTTGCGGCGTCAGACGGTGTAACAGGGTGTATTTACCCGTCGCATGCTGGTTAAACCAGCCGCGACTCACCTGCCACGTGCGGCCATTGATCAGTAAATCCATCGAATTATCGCCGACCCGGGCGACAACCGCGTAGTTGAGATGATGACCTGTCTGCATCTCACTCACCCACGGATACCCTTCAGATGCCAGTGTGTCCAGTGAAGCCGTCCCCTGTTTGCAGGCCAGATTCACCTTTTCGGCATTTTGGCATAGTGCCTCTTCGGCTGAGGCATCGTAACCCCACATCAGGTACAACTGATGCATTGCATCGGGCTGGTTAACCATTTCATTGTCGATAACGGGAATGACGGGGGCGGCTGTTGTCGATATTTGCGGTTTCCAGCTTGCCGGAACAGGTAACTGAACCGGCAGTTTTGCGCTAATTGTTGGGGTTAAATACCAGCCACAGGCTGCGAACAGGACGGAGGCAAACAGGGCAAGACTCGCCATGCGCTTGCGCCGGGGCTTGGCTGGTAATATCTCTCCAGCCGCCAGGCGAAGATGGCGCGGCCCCACCGTTGCGGCACGCTCTGTCCATGCGGCCAGCATCGCAAGGTGCGCCAGCGCATTTAATTTGCTGACATTGCCTTGTGTTAGCGCATGCATTTTTCGTATGCGTGTGGAAGAGAAGGGGGGCGCTGTGCATCCTTGTTCTTCACACTGCATCTGCATGTAACTCAGCGTTTCGCGACAGGTTAGCGGGCGCACGACATGATGGGTATGAACAAACTCCTGCAGGCCAGCGTGTTGCAGCAGAACGCTCTTCTGATCGGCACAACCCATCAGCACGATGGATAAATGAACATCCAGTTCCTGCGCACGAGTCAGCAACATACCTAATATGGCGAAGCAGCTATCTTTCATCGCTTCTGTATGCGAAATCACCAGTACCTTACTCTTTACCTTCCGCGAGGAAGAGGCGTCCTGCCACTGGCGCAGTACAGTATCAACGGCATGTATCCGGCATTTAGACGCTTGAGTCTCTGGGCTAAGTTTATACAGCAGGTTACTGGCGCTCAGTTTGGGGAAGGCGTTAATTGTGACCATGCCACGGATGCTGATGTTCAGGGCATCACTGAACTGGCTGGACAGTTGCGCATCATTGCAAAAGAGTCCGGTAATTCCCGCCTGTTGCGTCTTTTCTTTCAGCAGGTTGATGATGTCCTGATGATAAGGCACAAAAAATTCCCCCGATAAACGGGTGGCTTTCCTGAACGGCGGGTTTTTGAAATTAAAATGACTCTGATACATAACGGCTTACTGTCTCTTTACGTAACGGGCAACGGTGCGCAAAAAGTAAGATAAGACGATATTCTGGTCAATTTGCAAACAGGATAAAAATAACCTCTTCGCGTTCTCTAACATCGGGTTTTTTTATGGTCAATATTTTTTTTAATGAAAGTTAGTGGCGAAGCCGATAGTCGATTTTGAGCCAACTATTTATTCTTTTCATCAGATGTTAGCGCAGTTTTGTACTGCTTATTATGTTTTGCTAAAGGCCAGGTGAATAATGAGGTTCTCATTTCTCTCACGGTTGATAACACCCTGTGTGATGTTTTTATTGCTGATTTTTTGTGGTCAGCAAGGGTATGTCATCTTTAAAGACTATAAAAAAGTGTCAAATAAGTTGGCAAATACGAATGTAAAACAGAAAAAAACAGTTCAGGACGAAAAACCGTTTACCCTTTTTTCTGCCGCTGTATATCAGGAACATTCACCCGCATTAGTGAGTACGCCGTTAGTGGCAGAAATCGAAGGTATCATCCGTAGCGATGATGCCTGGCTCTCGTTCGCCGTGATTAAGACGCCGGGAGGAGAGAAAAGTTACCGTGAAGGGGAGAACCTTACCGGATTTAACGACGCCTATATTGAAGAGATCAATAAAGACAATGTGGTGGTTAATTACAAAGGTACTGCGCAGGTACTGGCATTAAAAAAACCAGATTATTTTAAAGGTGATGTTGAAAGCGAGCCCATAATGCAACCGACAAACGATGTCGGGGCTGATGGTGTACACCTGGATGATTATCTGGTGTTAAAACCGGTTATCGAAAAAGGCCAACTGGAAGGCTACAACATTAATCCAAGGAATACCTCTTCGTTTTATAACCATTCAGGCTTAAAAAAAGGTGATGTGGCGGTGACGGTGAACTCTGTCGATATGACTGAAGCGGTACAAGCGAAAAGTATTCTCGAAAACTGGTCGAAAATGAAAGACGCAGAGGTTGTCGTCAGACGCCATGCACACCTTGAAAATATTCGGGTTAATGTTCTAAACAATTAAAAGTGTACAGACATGAAGAAATTTCCATGGGCGTGCGTGGCGCTTACCGCATTGTCGTTATATTCCAGTTCGTTGCTTGCAGCAAACTTTAGCGCCAGTTTCAAAAATACCGACATCCGCGAATTTATCGATACGGTTGGACGTAATTTAAATAAAACCATTCTTGTCGATCCTTCGGTGCAGGGATCAGTGTCCGTCAGAACCTATAACGTGTTGACGGAAGACGAATATTACCAGTTTTTCTTAAGCGTGCTGGATCTGTACGGGCTGTCGGTTATCCCGATGGACAACGGCATGGTTAAGGTTGTGCGTTCAAGCGTGGCCAGAACCGCAGGGGTTCCGGTTGCTGACAGTAAGAATCCCGGCAAGGGTGATGAGATTATTACCCGTGTAGTCCGGATGGAGAACGTGCCGGTGCGCGAACTTGCTCCTCTGTTGCGTCAGCTTAATGACGCCAGTGGTGTAGGTAACGTCGTGCATTTCGAACCGTCGAACGTGTTGTTGCTTACCGGTAAAGCCTCGGTGGTAAACCGTCTGGTGGATCTGGTACAGCGTGTTGACAAAGAGGGCGTTCAGCGCCGTGAGATTGTGCCATTGCGTTATGCCTCCGCGAAATCGCTTTCTGACATGCTCAATAACCTCAATAACGAAGAGCAGAAAGGGCAAAACGCGCCGCAACTGGCGACCAAAGTGGTCGCTGACGATGATACCAACAGCCTCGTCATCAGTGGTTCGGAAGCGACCAGAGAGCGAACGCGCGCGCTTATTGGTCAGCTCGATCGTGAGCAAAACAATGAGGGCAATACCCGCGTGTTCTACCTGAAGTACGCCAATGCCAGCAAAGTGGTTCCGGTATTAACCGGGATAGGTGAACAGCTGAAAGACAAGGCCGGGGCGGCGAAAAGCAAAGCGCCAATGGCATCAACCGACCTGAACATCACTGCTGATGAATCGACCAACTCGCTGGTCATTACTGCACAGCCGAACGTGATGAATTCGCTGGAAAAGGTGATCGACAAGCTTGATATTCGCCGTCCACAGGTGCTGGTTGAGGCGATTATCGCTGAAGTACAGGACGGAAACGGCCTGGATCTCGGCGTGCAGTGGACCAGTAAACACGGTGGTGTTCAGTTTGGTTCCACGGGATTACCCATTAGCCAGGTCAAAGATGGCGTAATAAAAGGGGCAAGTTTTACCGGACTGGCAACAGGCTTCTTTAATGGCGACTTTGGGGCGTTGATGAGCGCGCTCTCTACCGATGGCAAAAACGACATTCTCTCGACGCCAAGCGTGGTCACGCTCGATAACAAAGAAGCCTCGTTTAATGTCGGTCAGGATGTGCCAGTTCTTTCCGGCTCGCAGACCACCAGTGGCGATAACGTTTTTAACTCCGTTGAGCGTAAAACGGTGGGGACCAAGCTGAAAATTGTGCCGCAGATTAACGACGGCGACATGATCCATCTGAAGATTGAACAGGAAGTTTCCAGCGTGGACAACAGTGCGACCGAAGATGCCAGCCTTGGCCCTACCTTTAATACGCGCACCATTAATAACGAAGTCATGGTACACAGCGGCCAGACGGTGGTGCTCGGCGGACTGATGGAGAACGTGACGAAACAGTCTGTTTCCAAAGTACCGTTGCTGGGGGACATTCCTCTGGTGGGGCAGTTGTTCCGCTACACCTCCCAGGACACGGCCAAACGCAACCTGATGGTCTTTATTCATACCACGGTCCTCCGCGATGACGAAAATTA